>NZ_JBFBLX010000005.1:0-46024 GCF_040702705.1 Micrococcus sp. NPDC078436
CGGCAAGAATCCGCGGATTCCATGTTCTTCACCCGGCCGTCCGATTCCTCGAACCGCGCCTCAGCACGAGATGGAACTCTACACACACCACGACCTCCACACAAAATCGGGGGCCGTGCACCGCGTGCACCGCCCCCGATCACCTTCCACCCGCATGATCACGGGGGTTCCGCAGCGTTCATCCGACGTTCACCCCACTCAGGCGTGCCGGCGCTCCGCCATGGCCTGCCTCACATTCGGCGGGCGGCCTCGGGACGGTCGGACGGATGAGGCTCGGTCACCGGCTCCTGGGCCTGCGGGTCGACCACCGGGGTCCCCGCCACGTCCGCCTCCCCCGTGACCGTGCCGTGCGCCATGGGCTCGTCGCCCGTGCCCGGGTGAGGCTGCAGCCAGAGGGTGCTCAGCGCCGGCACGTTCACCGTGAGGTGGGCCGGCTGCCCCTGCCACTCGCCCGGCTCGGCGACGGGGGACTCGATCTGGCCGGTCTGCTCGCGCCATCCGTCCCCGTGGAAGTCGGCGTCGTCGGTGTCCAGCACCACCGTCCACTCCCCCGCACTCGGCACGCCGACGCGCAGACCCTGGCGCGCGGAGCCGGAGAGGTTCGTGATGCACAGCAGGGGGGACGCCTCGGCCTGGCTCCCGCCGCCCGTAGGACGGCGCAGGAACACGAGGGTGTTCCCGTCCGCGTCCCCGCCGTCCACCCACGCGAACCCCTCGGGGCTGTGGTCCGCGGACCACAGCGCGGGCTTCACGCGGTAGAGCGCGTTGAGCTCGCGCACCGTGAGCTGCACCCCGCGGTGGGCCTCGTCCCAGGAGACGGGCCAGTCCAGCCCGTTCCCCTCGGACCACTCGGAGGGCTGGGCGAACTCCGCGCCCATGAAGACCAGCTGCTTGCCCGGGTGCGCCCACATGTACGCGAAGTACGCGCGCAGGGTGGCCAGCTGCTGGCGGCGGTCGCCGGGGACCTTCTGCAGGAGCGATCCCTTGCCGTGCACCACCTCGTCGTGGGACAGCGGCAGCACGTAGTTCTCGGAGTACGCGTAGACCATGGAGAACGTCCACTGGCCGTGGTGCCAGCGGCGGTTCACCGGGTCCTCGGAGAGGTACGCCAGGGTGTCGTGCATCCAGCCCATGTTCCACTTCTTGCCGAAGCCCAGGCCGCCCGCGCTCACGGGAGCGCTCACACCGCTGAACGCCGTGGACTCCTCCGCGATCATGTGCACCCCCGGGTGCAGCCGGTAGGCCGCGGAGTTCGCCTCCTGCAGGAAGCCGATCGCCTCGAGGTTGTGGTTGCCCCCGTGGATGTTGGGCTCCCACTCGCCGTCCTCGCGGGAGTAGTCCAGGTAGAGCATCGAGGCGACGGCGTCCACGCGCAGCCCGTCCACGTGGAACTCGCCCAGCCAGTAGAGGGCGTTGGCCACGAGGAAGTTGCGCACCTCCGTACGGCCGAAGTCGAACACGTACGTGCCCCAGTCCGGATGCTCGCCGCGGCGCGGGTCCGGGTGCTCATACAGGGGCGTGCCGTCGAACCGTGCCAGCGCCCACTCGTCCTTGGGGAAGTGGGCCGGCACCCAGTCCACGATCACGCCGATCCCGGCCTCGTGCAGGGCGTTCACCAGGTGCTTGAACTCGTCCGGGGTGCCGAAGCGCGACGTCGGCGCGTAGTAGCCGGTGACCTGGTAGCCCCACGAGCCGCCGAACGGGTGCTCGGCCACGGGCATGAGCTCCACGTGGGTGAAGCCCAGCCACTGCACGTACTCGACGAGCTGCTCGGCGAGCTGCCCGTAGTCCAGCCCGGGGCGCCACGAGCCGAGGTGCACCTCGTAGATGCTCAGCGGCTGCTCGTGCGGATCGGTCGCGCGGCGCCGCTCCATCCAGGCGTCGTCGGTGAACGTGTAGGTGGAGTCCAGCACCCGCGAGGCCGTGGCCGGCGGCACCTCGGTCCAGCGGGCCATGGGGTCCGCCTTCTGACGCCAGAGCCCGTCCGGGCCGAGGATCTCGAACTTGTAGCGCGCGCCGTGGCCCACGCCGGGGACGAGCAGCTCCCACACGCCTGAGGAGCCC
The DNA here is from genome assembly GCF_040702705.1 of Micrococcus sp. NPDC078436. Classification (NCBI taxonomy): domain Bacteria; kingdom Bacillati; phylum Actinomycetota; class Actinomycetes; order Micrococcales; family Micrococcaceae; genus Micrococcus; species Micrococcus sp. NPDC078436. The sequence goes on from NZ_JBFBLX010000005.1 coordinate 2,065, forward strand.
AGGGAGCGCATCGCGTGGGTGCGCCCCTGCCAGCCGTTGTGCTCGCCCACCACGCGCACCGCCCGGGCGTTGGGCGCCCACACCGCGAACGCGGTGCCGATGGCCTCGCCCGCCGCGTCCCGGTGCACGCGGGCGCCGAGCACCTCCCACAGCCGCTCGTGCCGGCCCTCGCCGATCAGGTACAGGTCCAGATCGCCCAGCGTCGGCAGGTGCCGGTAGGGGTCGTCCCACGCCTCCACGGCGTCGGCCTCGCCCTCCGCGCCCGGATAGGCGACCTCGAGCCGGTACTCGCCCACGGCCCCGGGGCCTGCCGCGGTCAGGGGCCCGGCGCCGACGAACACCCCGTCGTGCTCGTGCTCCAGCTCGACGCGCGAGCCGTCGGCCGCGCGGACCGCCGTCACCGTCCGCGCGAAGGGGCGCAGCGCACGGTAGGTGACCCCGGCGCCGTCGGGGTGGAGGTGCACCCCGAGCACGCTGTGCGGGTCATGGTGGCGGCCCTCCGCGACGGCGGCCAGCACCTCCGGGTCGACGGGGAGGGGGACGACGGTGCGGGGGGCCATGGGATCTTCCTGTTCAGGGGTCACGGTCGGGGTCGGCGGGGGTGCGCCGGGAGGGCGGCTCAGCCGCGGCGGACGACGCGCAGCACGTGTGCCGGCGTCTCGGGGTCGAGGCGGACGTAGGGCTCGGCGCCCCAGTGCCAGCGCTGCCCGGTCAGCAGCTCTTCCACCTCGAAGCGGCCCTCCTCGTCCCGGTCCTCGGCCCGGACCTGCAGCGCGTCCAGGTCCAGGCGCAGCGTCGCCTCGGTGACCCCGTGGGGGTCCGTGGTGACGACCACGATCACGGTGTCCTCGGCGGGACCGGCGTCGGTCACCGCGGCGGCGTCGCGGTGCGCGCCCTCCGGGGCGGCCGAGCGCGTCTTGGAGAAGACCAGCAGGTCCTCGTGGGTGGAGCCGTGCAGCGTGAGGTTCTGCAGGTCCCGCAGGGACGGATGCGCGGCCCGGATCTCGTTGAGACGGGTCAGATAGGGCGCGAGCGAGGCGCCGGCGGCCTCCGCCCCCTGCCAGTCGCGCGGGCGGTACTCGTACTTCTCGTTGTCGATGTACTCCTCCGCGCCCGGGCGCGGCACGTGCTCGAAGAGCTCGAAGCCCGCGTAGACGCCCCAGAGCGGGTTGGACGTCGCGGCGATCGCGGCGCGGATGCGGAACGCCCCGGGGCCGCCCGTCTGGAGGTACTCCGTGAGGATGTCCGGGGTGTTCACGAAGAAGTTCGGGCGATAGAAGCCGGCGGTCTCATGGCTGATCTCCTCGAGGTACTCGGCGAGCTCCTCGCGGGTGTTCCGCCACGTGAAGTAGCCGTAGGACTGCTGGAAGCCGACCTGGCCGAGCCCGTGCATCATGGCGGGGCGCGTGAACGCCTCGGCGAGGAACACCGCGCGCGGCTCCACCTCGCGCACCTCGCGGATGAGCCACTCCCAGAACCACAGGGGCTTGGTGTGCGGGTTGTCCACGCGGAAGATGTGCACGCCGCGCCCCACCCAGCCGAGGACGACGTCGAGCACCGCGGCGGAGAGGCCGTCCGGGTCGTTGTCGAAGTTCAGCGGGTAGATGTCCTGGTACTTCTTCGGCGGGTTCTCCGCGTAGGCGATGGTGCCGTCCACGCGGGTGGTGAACCACTCGGGGTGGGTGGCCACCCACGGGTGGTCCGGGGCGCACTGCAGGGCGAGGTCCAGGGCCACCTCGAGGTCCAGCTCCGCGGCCGCGGCCACGAACGCCTCGAAGTCCTCGAGCGTGCCCAGGTCCGGGTGGACGGCGTCGTGCCCGCCCTCGGCCGCGCCGATCGCCCACGGCGAGCCCGGATCCTGCGGGCCGGCGGTGAGGGTGTTGTTCGGGCCCTTGCGGTGCGCGCGGCCGATCGGGTGGATCGGCGGCAGGTAGACCACCTGGAAGCCCATCGCGGCGACCCCGGGGAGGCGGCGGGCCGCCGTCGCGAAGGTGCCCGAGCGCCACGTGCCCGTGGACTCGTCGAACCGTGCCCCCTCGGAGCGCGGGAAGAACTCGTACCACGCGCCGCGGCCGGCGAGCTCGCGCTGCACGTCCAGCGGGTAGAGCTCGGAGCTGGTGACGTGCTCACGGATCGGACGGGCGTCCAGGGCCGCGGCGACGTCGGCGGACTCGGCGGCGGCGAGGCGCTGCGCGGGCGTGAGGGCGGCGTCGGACAGCCCGCGGACGGCGGCCTCGAAGGCGGCGCGGTCCTCGGCGGGGCGCTCGGCATCCTGCGCCGCGCGGCCGAACAGGGCGGCGCCCTCCGCCAGCATGAGCTCCACGTCCACGTCCGCGGCGATCTTCACCGTGGCGGCGTGACGCCATGTGCCCACGGGATCGTGCCAGCCCTCGACGACGAAGTGGTGCAGGCCCGTCTCGGCGGGACGCAGGGTGCCGAGCACCTCGTCCAGGCCCGGGCGACCGGGGCGCATCGGCACCCGCTGCACCTCGGCTCCGTCCGGATCGAGGAGACGGACGGTGGCGCGGACGGCGTCGTGGCCCTCCCGGAACACCGTCGCGCGGACGGGGACGTCCTCCCCCACCACGGCCTTGGCCGGGAAGCGGCCGTCCAGCACCACCGGCTGGACGGCGGTCACCGGGATGCGGCCCGTGACGGTGGAGAGGCGGACGTCGCTGACGGGGGCGCTCTTCGAGGTGCTCACGCGCCCGACGCTACCGCGACCGGGCCCCCGAATGAATGCCTGGCCGGTCCCGGGCGGGTCCGACCCGCCCGGGACCGGGGCATCAGGAGAGCATCGTCTTGTCATCCACCACGGCGCCCTTGATCTTGCCGAACTCCGCGAGGAGGTCGGCGGGGGTCATGCGAGCCTTCTGGGCCGCATCCAGCTCGAGGATCACCTGACCGTCGTGCATCATGATCAGCCGGTCGCCCACCTCGAGCGCCTGCGACATGTTGTGCGTGACCATGAGCGTGGTGAGCGAGCGCTCCGCAACCACCTGCCGGGTCAGGCGGGTGACAAGCTCGGCACGGGACGGATCCAGCGCGGCCGTGTGCTCGTCCAGCAGCAGGATCTTCGGCCCGGAGAACGTGGCCATGAGCAGGCTGAGCGCCTGGCGCTGGCCGCCCGAGAGCAGGCCCACCTTCGAGGTGAGGCGGTCCTCGAGACCGAGCTCGAGCTTGGTGAGCTCCGCCCGGAACACCGCACGGCGGGACGCGGTCACGCCACGGGAGAGGCCGCGGGTGTGGCCGCGGCGCCACGCGAGCGCCATGTTCTCCTCGATGCTCAGCGAGGGCGCGGTGCCGGCCGTCGGGTCCTGGAACACGCGGCCGATCCAGGAGGCGCGTCGATGGTCGGGCATCCGGGTGACGTCCCGGCCGCCCACGCTCACGGTGCCGGAGTCCGGCGTCAGCTTGCCCGCGATGGTGTTGAGGATGGTCGACTTGCCGGCGCCGTTGGAGCCGATGACCGTGACGAAGTCGCCCTCCGCCAGACGCAGGTCGATGCCCCGCAGGGCACGGCGCTCGTTGACGGTGCCCGGGAAGAAGGTCTTCGAGACGTCGTGGATCTCAAGCACGGGGTGCCTCCTTCGGGGCGGATGCGTACGCGGCGGCGCCCTCGGCCACCGCGTCGTCGGCCGGCGTCGGGGCGCCGGTCCGCTGCGAGACGGGCTCGGCCGTGGTGTGCCGCGAGCGCAGGCTCAGCCGCTTCGCGAACCCGAACCGCGGCAGGAGGAGCGCAAGGACCACGAGCAGGGCGGAGATGAGCTTCATGTCATTGGGGTTCAGGCCCGCGTTGAGCGCGAGCTGGATGATGATGCGGTAGAGCACGGCGCCCACGATCACGGCGAGCGTGGCCATGAAGACCGTGCGCTGGCCGAAGATCGCCTGGCCCACGATCACGGACGCGAGGCCCACGAGGATCAGGCCGATGCCCATGCTGATGTCCGCGAAGCCCTGGTACATGGCCAGCAGCGCGCCGCACAGGCCCACGAGGCCGTTGGAGAGCATGAGGCCGAGGATCTTCATCCGGTCCGTGGAGACGCCGTAGGAGCGGATCATCTCCTCGTTGTCGCCCGTGGCCTGCAACGCGAGGCCCAGGTCCGTGTGCAGGAACCAGTCGATGACCAGCTTGAGCACGAACACGCCGAGGAACAGGACCACGATGGAGCCGATGCTCCGCGCCAGGCCCATGTCCGCGAGCCAGGTGAACAGCGTGTCCTGGCCGAGCAGCGGGATGTTGGCCTTGCCCATGATCCGGAGGTTGATCGAGTACAGCGCGATCATGGTGAGGATGCCGGCGAGGAGGCCGTCGATCCGGCCCTTCGTGTGCAGCAGGCCCGTCACGAGGCCCGCGAGGCAGCCGACGACGAATGCGGCGAGCAGGGCGAGGGCGACGGGCACGTCGTTCGTGATCAGGACGGCCGCCGTGGCGGCGCCCGTGGTGAACGAGCCGTCCACCGTGAGGTCGGGGAAGTCGAGGATGCGGAAGGTCAGGTACACGCCGAGTGCCATGACGGCGTAGATCAGACCGAGCTCCACTGCGGTGATCATGGGGGGCCTTTCGGAGGCGGGGCCGGGAGGGGAAGAGACGCGGGATCCGCGCATCGGCCCCGGACACGGGCGCGTCCGGGGCCGACCGGGATCACCGGAGGGGGGCGGTCAGCCGCCGATCACCTCGTCGGCCCTGCCGAGCAGCTCCTGGGGGAGCTCGACGCCGAAGGACGTCGCGGCCTCCTTGTTCAGGACCAGCTCGAGGGAGGCGGGGTCGGCGAAGCCGACCGGGGTGGACTCCGGCTTGGCGCCGTCCCGGAGGATCTTCACCGCCATCTCGCCGGCCTGCTTGCCGTGCTCCTTGTAGTCGATGCCGAAGGTGCCCAGGGCGCCCTTCTCCACCGAGTCGGTGTCCGCGGAGATCACGGGCGCCTTCTTGTCCTTGCCGTAGGACAGGACGGTCTCGAGCGCGGAGACCACGGCGTTGTCCGTGGGGACGTAGATGCCGTCCACGTCGCCGAGCGCCTGGACGCCCTGCTGGACCTCGGACGAGTTGGTGATCGTGGCCTCCTTCACCTCGAGGCCCAGCTCCTTGCCGGCAGCCTTGGCCTGGTCCACCTGGACCTTGGAGTTGACCTCGCCCGAGTTGTAGACGATGCCCACGGTCTTGGCATCCGGCTTGACGTCCTTGAGCAGCTGCAGCTGCTCCTTCACCGGGTTGCGGTCGGAGACGCCGGTGACGTTGCCGCCCGGGGCGTCGTCCGCCTTCACGAGCTCGGCGGCCTTCGGGTCCGTGACGGCCATGAACACGACCGGCTTGTCCTTCACGGCGGAGGCGGTGCCCTGGGCAGCCGGGGTGGCGATCGCGGCCACGAGGTCGACGTCCGACGCGGACGCGAAGGTGGAGGCGATGGAGGTGACGGTCGCCTGGTCGCCCTGGGCGTTCTGCTCATCGAACTCCACCTTCAGGCCGGCGTCGGCGAAGGCCTCCTTGAAGCCCTCACGCGTGGCGTCGAGGGCCGGGTGGGTGGTCAGCTGGTTGATGCCCACGGTGTACTCCTCGACCGCAGCGGAGGAGCCCCCGGCGGAGCCCGCCGCCGAGGACGAGGCGGAGTCGGCCGAGCCGGACCCGCCGCACGCGGTGAGCCCGAGGGCGACGGCGGCGAGGGCGGCGGTGATGCGAAGGGAGCGGTGGTTCATGGGACGAGGACCTCGTTCTGCAGGCAGGGTGCGTCAGGGGGGCTGCGCCCGCGGGGATGGCCGCGTGGTCACAGTGACCATCACTGTGCAGTGTGAACTGCATCACGCGCAATATGACCCATGAAAATGTGGACATTGTGACGTCGACCACGCGCCGCGGGGAACGGATGTCCTCGGCACAGAGGCGTCCGGCCCAGACGACATCAGCCCTGACGCAGACGGCCCCCGCGCATCCTCGGGAGGGGATCCGCGGGGGCCGACGGCCGGACAGGCACCGCTGGGGGTTCAGCGCGCGCCGGCGCGGCGCGTCGAGATCTCGTAGAGGGAGATGCCCACGGCCATCGAGGCGTTGAGGGACTCCATGGTCGAGTCGATCGGGATCGAGACGATCTGCTGGCAGTGCTCGCGCACGAGGCGGGACAGGCCCTTGCCCTCGGCGCCCACCACGAGCACGAGGGGCTCGGTGGCGAGCTCGAGGCCGGGCAGGGAGACGTCGCCGTCGCCGTCGAGGCCGAGCACGAAGTAGCCCATGCGGTGCAGCTCCGCGAGGGTGTTGTTGAGGTTGCCCGCCTGGGCCACGGGCACGCGGGCCGCCGCGCCCGCGGAGGTGCGCCACGCCGTCGCCGTGACACCCACGGAGCGGCGCTCCGGGACGATCACGCCGTCCGCGCCGAACGCGGAGCCGGCACGGATGATGGCGCCCAGGTTGCGGGGGTCGGTGATGCCGTCGAGGGCGATCAGCAGCGGCGCGGTGCGCAGGTGCCCCTTCTCGCCCTTCTCGAGGGTCTCTCGGGCCAGGTCGAGCGCGTCCGCGTACTCGTACGGCGGGATCTGCAGGACGAGGCCCTGGTGGATCGCGTCGGCGGAGAGGCGGTCCAGCTCGGGCTTGGTGTTCTCCATGACCGGCACGCCCTGCTCGGCGCACAGGCGCAGGGCCTCGCGGACGCGGTCGTCCACCTCGATCCGCACCGCCACGTGCAGCGCCTTGGCGGGGATGCCGGCGCGCAGGGCCTCGACCACGGGGTTGCGCCCGGAGACCGTCTCGTCGGAGAGCTTGGGGCGGGCGGCGCGCTGCGGGCCGGCGCCGGGGCGCTTCGCGGCGGAGCGCTCGGCCAGCTGCTTCGAGCGGTGCGCCTTGTGGTACGTGCGGTCCTCGGCCTTGGGCGTGGGGCCGCGGCCCTCGAGGGCCTTGCGGCCGTGGCCGCCGGTGCCCTTCAGCGGGCCCTTCTTGCCCTGGGGCTTGCGGGATCCGCCGGAGCGGGGTGCGGTGGACATGAGGGGACTCCTGCTGTGGGTGGGGCTGGGGTCGACGCCGCCTGCTCGGCGCGCCGGATCGGCCTCCAGTCTAGGTGTCAGCCCTCCAGGCGCCACGTGGCGCCCTCGGCGCCGTCCTCCACCACGACGCCGGCCGCGGCCAGCGCGTCCCGGATGCGGTCCGCGGCGGCCCAGTCCGTGGCCGCGCGGGCCTCGGCGCGGGCCGCGATCTGCGAGCGCACGAGGGAGTCGAGCGCGGCCGCCTCGGGACCGGCGCCGCCCGCGCCCGCCTCCGGGACGTCGTCCAGGCCGAGCACGGCCGTCATCGCGCTGACCTCCGCGAGGCGCGCCGCGGTGGCGGCGGCGTCGCCCGCGGCGAGCGCCGTGTTGCCCGCGCGGACGGCCTCGTGCACGGCCGCGAGCGCCTGCGGCACGTTGAGATCGTCCTCCATCGCGGCGCGGAAGGCCGCGGGCACGCGCTCGGCGAGCGGCGCGCCGGAGGTGCCGGCGGCGTCGTCGGGGGCCTGCGCACGGGCGCGGTCCATGAAGTTCTCGATGCGCTCCACCGCGGCGGCGGCCTCCTGGAGGGCGCCGGGACGGTAGTCCAGCTGGGAGCGGTAGTGGGCCTGGCCGAGGAAGTAGCGGACGGCCTTCGGGCGGGCCATGCCGAGCATCTCCTCCGGGGAGATGGTGTTGCCCACGGACTTGGACATCTTCTCGCCCTCGTACGTGACGAGGCCGTTGTGCAGCCAGAAGCGGGCGAACCCGTCGCCGGCCGCGGCCGACTGGGCGAGCTCGTTCTCGTGGTGCGGGAAGCGCAGGTCCAGGCCGCCGCCGTGGATGTCGAACTCGGCGCCCAGGTACTTGGTGGACATGGCGGAGCACTCCAGGTGCCAGCCGGGGCGGCCCGCACGCCACGGGGACTCCCACACCGCGGTGGCGGGCTCGCCCTCCTTCGCGCCCTTCCACAGGGCGAAGTCGCGCGGGTCGCGCTTGCCGCGCGGGTCCGCGTCGGGGGCGTCCTGCATGTCCTCGACGCGCTGGCGGGTCAGCTCGCCGTAGCGCTCCCACGAGCGCACGTCGAAGTACACGTCCCCGGAGCCGTCGGCCGCGGCGTACGCGTGACCGCCGTCCAGGAGCCGCCGGATGAGCGCGAACATCTCCGGGACGTGGCCCGTCGCGCGCGGCTCATAGGTGGGCCGGCGCACGCCGAGCGCGAGGTAGGCGGCGTCGAAGGCGTTCTCGAAGCGGTAGGCCAGCGCCCACCACGGCTCCTGCGCCGGGTAGAGATCCGAGGCCTCGAAGCCGGGGGCGTGGGAGGCGGCGGAGCGATCGAGGATCTTGTCGTCGATGTCCGTCACGTTGCGGACGGAGGTGACCCGCAGCCCCGTGGCCTCGAGCCAGCGGATGAGCACGTCGAACACGATCGCGCTGCGCACGTGCCCCACGTGCGGCATCCCCTGCACCGTGGCCCCGCAGTAGTAGACCGAGGCCTGGCCGGGCACGAGGGGCTCGAAGTCCCTGATCTGCGCGGTGCGGGTGTCATAGAAGCGCTGGGCCATGGGGCGGCGTCCTTGTCTTGTGTCAGAGAGTCGTGGGTCAGCGAGCCTGAGCAGGGCGGTCGGGGACGGGTTCAGCCTAGTGGGCGGGCACCACGAGCGCCGTGGCCAGCCCGACGAGCCCCTCGCCCGCTCCGATGAACCCCAGCCCGTCCGTCGTCGCGGCGCTGACGGACACGGGGGCGCCGTCGAGCGCGGCCGAGAGCGCGGCCTCCATCTCGGCCCGGCGCGTGCCCACCTTGGGACGCGGGGCGATGACCTGCACGGCCACGTTGCCCACACGGAAGCCGGCCTCCGCCAGCAGGCGCAGCACCTCGCGCAGCATGTCCTCGCCCGTCGCGTCCTTCATCTCCCAGCGATCCGTGCCGAAGACGGCGCCGAGGTCGCCGAGGCCCGCCGCGGAGAGCAGCGCGTTGCACATGGCGTGGGCCGCGACGTCGCCGTTGGACGTGGCGGCGACGCCGCGCTCGCCGGGCCAGTGGATCCCGCCGAGCCACAGCGGGCGCGGGGCGTCCTCGGGTGCCCACTGGTGGATGTCCGTGCCGATGCCGGTGCGGGGCAGCACGGGGAGGGCGGGGGTCTGGGTGGCGGTGGCGTCGGCCATGGCGGTCCTCTCGTCGGGCGTGCGGTCGGCGGGGCGGCGCGCGAGGAGCGCGGCCGCCAGGTCCAGGTCCAGCGGGGTGGTCACCTTGAACGCCTCGGCGTGGCCGGGCACCACCGCGACGGCATGGCCCGCGGCCTCCATCACCATGGCGTCGTCCGTGAGGGCGGCGGCGTCCCGGGCGGGATCGGCGCGGACGGCCTCGTGGGCGGCGAGCAGCGCGTCCAGGTCGAAGCCCTGCGGGGTCTGGACGGCGCGCAGTCCGCCGCGGGGCGGGGTGCCGCGCACCGTGAGGCGCAGGGTCCGCCCGCCCGGCGCCGCTCCTGCGTCCGCCAGCACGACCTCCTTCACCGTGTCCGTCAGCGGGACTCCGGGGATCGCGGCGACGGCGCCGGCGTCCAGCGCCTCCTGCACCGCGGCGAACACGGCCGGCGGCGTGAGCGCGCGGGCGGCGTCGTGCACGAGGACGTGGCGCGGACCGGGCACCCCGCGCCCCAGGGCGTGGTCGGCGGCGGCGAGCCCGGAGCGCACGGAGTCCGCCCGTTCGGCGCCGCCGGGCACGCAGGCCACGGGCACCCCGAGCCGGGCCCGCCCCTCGGCGACGACCGCGCGGACCCGCGCACCGCCGTCGGGGTCCGCGGGGACCAGCACGACGACGGCGTCCAGCGACGTTCCGGCGTCCCAGGCCGCGGCGACGGCGTCCAGGCAGTGGGCGAGGAGGGCACGCCCGTCCGCGAGCGGGGCGAGGGCCTTGGGCATCCCCGCGCCGAGGCGGGTGCCGGAGCCGGCGGCGGCGATCACGAGCGCGGTGGGCATGGCCCCCATCCTAGGGACGGCCCGCACTGCAGGACCTGCAGACATGGGCAGGATCTGCGTCTCCGACGCAGATCCTGCCCATGTCTTCCGATCCGTCCGCGACGGCGGAGGGTCAGCCCTCGAGCACCTTGTCCAGCATGCCCTCGGCCTCCTCCTCGGAGGTCTTCTTGGCGAGCGCGAGCTCGGACACCAGCACCTGGCGCGCCTTGGAGAGCATGCGCTTCTCCCCGGCCGACAGCCCGCGGTCCTGGTCGCGGCGCCACAGGTCGCGGACGACCTCGGCGACCTTGTTGACGTCACCGCTGGCGAGCTTCTCCAGGTTCGCCTTGTACCGGCGGGACCAGTTGGTGGGCTCCTCGACGTGCTCGGCCTGCAGCACCTCGATCACGTGGTCCAGACCCTCGGAGTCCACGACGTCACGCACTCCCACGAGGTCCACGTTCTCCGCCGGGACCTCGATGGTCAGGTCACCCTGCGCCACCTTGAGCTTGAGATACATCTTCTCTTCACCCCTGATGGTGCGCATCTTGATCTCCTCGATCCGCGCAGCACCGTGGTGGGGGTAGACGACGGTCTCTCCGACCTCAAAAACCATGTGATGTGCCCCTTTCCAGACGGCTCATTCTATCACGGATAAGCCATTTCCCCGCGCGCGTCCCCCCTCTCCAGGCCGCTCCCTGTGGTAGTGGGGCCGCCGGAGCGATCAGGGGGCGGCATCCGGCCATGCGGTACCCTGACGGGTGAGGCCCCGACCGGGCCCCTCCGCCCTCGCACCTGTAGGAGAACCCCGTGAAGTTCGCCGCCACCCGGCCCGCCCGGCGCCGCCTCGCCGCGGGCGCCGTCGCCGCCGCCGCCCTCCTGGGCGTCACCGGCTGCTCCGCCGTGAGCCCCGTCGCCACCGGCATCCAGTACTCCGCCTCCGACGGCGTCAACGGCAGTTCGGAGGGGTTCATCCGCTACTCCAACCTCCTCCTCGTGGGCGCAGGGGACTCGGGTCCGGCGCGCCTGATCGGCTCCCTGGAGAACCCCTCGGACCAGGACATGGCGTACACCTTCACCACGCCGACGGGCGGCTCCGCCACCGTCGACGTGCCCGCCGGTGAGACGGTCGTCCTCGAAGACCAGGACATCGCCCTGGAGCGCAAGGACGCCTGGGTCGGCGAGCTGCTCCCCGTGGTCATCAAGGGCCAGGGCTTCGAGACCGAGGCCCGGGTGCCGCTGATGTCCGCCACGCAGGAGCAGTACCGCGACCTGCTGCCCGAGGGCGTCAGCCCCTCGGACGAGGAGCTCGAGGGCCACCTCCACGAGGAGAGCCTGCACTACGGCGAGGGCCACTGAGCCCAGCACCGCCACGTCGGCCCCGCATCCTCCTCGCCGGAGGTGCGGGGCCGACGTCGTCCCGCGCGGAGGCCGGCCGGTTCAGGCCTCGAACTTGTACCCCAGGCCGCGGACGGTCACCAGATGCCGCGGGCTCGAGGGGTCCGGCTCGATCTTGGAGCGCAGGCGCTTGACGTGGACGTCGAGGGTCTTGGTGTCCCCCACGTAGTCCGAGCCCCACACGCGGTCGATGAGCTGGCCGCGGGTGAGGACGCGGCCGGCGTTGCGCAGCAGCATCTCGAGCAGCTCGAACTCCTTGAGCGGCAGGGAGACCTGCTGGCCGTCCACCGCCACCACGTGCCGCTCGATGTCCATGCGCACCGGGCCGGCGGCCACGGCGGAGGCCACGAGCTCCTCGGGCTCCCCCTGGCGGCGCATGACCGCGCGCACGCGGGCCACGAGCTCACGGGAGGAGTAGGGCTTGGTGACGTAGTCGTCCGCCCCGATCTCCAGGCCCACGACCTTGTCGATCTCCGAGTCCTTGGCGGTCAGCATGATGACCGGGACGTTGGAGCGCTGGCGCACCTGGCGGCAGACCTCCGTCCCGGACATCCCCGGGAGCATGAGGTCGAGCAGGATGAGGTCCGCACCGGAGCGCTCGAACTCCGCGAGCGCCTCGTTGCCGTCCGCGGCCACCGTGACCTCGAAGCCCTCCTTGCTGAGGAGGTAGGACAGCGGGTCGCTGAACGACTCCTCGTCCTCCACGATCAAGATGCGGCTCATGCGCTGATCTCCTTCCGGGGTGCGGCCGATGCGGTCACTCGATGACCACGGCGTTGCGTGACATGGGTGCCGGCCTGCCCGCCGACGACGGGGCTGCCGTCGTCCTCCCACTCGGGCAGCCGGATGGTGAAGGTGGAGCCGCGTCCCGGCTGGGACCACAGCGTGACCTCGCCGCCGTGGTTGATCACCACGTGCTTGACGATGCTCAGGCCCAGGCCCGTGCCGCCGGTCTGGCGGGAGCGGGCCGCGTCCACGCGGTAGAAGCGCTCGAACACGCGCTCCTGGTCCTCCGGGCTGATGCCCATGCCCTGGTCCGTGACGGTCACCTGGGCCAGCCCGTCGTGCGCGCTCAGCCCGATGCCCACGGTGGTGCCGTCCGGGGAGTAGCGCACCGCGTTGTCGATGAGGTTGCGCACCGCCGTCATCAGCTGGTCCGGGTCCCCGTGGACCATGGCGTCCATGCGGCCGCCGACCTTCAGGGTGATGCCGCGGGCCTCCGCCGTGAGGCGCAGGCGGTCCACGGCCTCGAGGACCACGGTCCGCAGGTCGACGGCGCGGCCCTCCTGGACCACGTCCTTGGCCTGGAGCCGGGAGAACTCGATGATGTCCTGCACGAGGGCGGTGAGCCGCTTCGACTCGATGCCCAGGCGCATCGCGAAGCGGCGCACGGCCTCCTCGTCCTCCGCCGCGTCCCCGATGGCCTCCGAGAGCAGGGAGATGGCACCCACGGGCGTCTTCAGCTCGTGGGACACGTTGACCACGAAGTCGTGGCGCATGGCCTCCGTGCGGGTCAGGTCCGTGCGATCGTCGGCGAGGATGAGGATGTACTCCTCGTCCAGCGGGGCCACCCGCAGCTCCACCACGAGGCTCGAGGGGGCCAGCGGGCCGCGCGAGAGCTCGATCCGCCGCTCGAGGATCACGCCGTCCGAGCGGACGGCGCCCGTGAACTCGCGCAGCTGCTCGTGGACGAGGGAGTGGCCCCGCACGAGGCCGAAGGCGTAGGCGGACGGATTGGCGCGCACCACGCCGTCGACGGCGTCCACCACCACGTAGGCACGGCCGATGACGGAGAGAACCTCCGCGGTGCCGGGAGCGAGAGTGGGCTCCTCGACGGCCAGGTCCACCGTGCGCGAGCGCTCGGATGCCCGGAAGGCCAGCATGGAGGCCACTCCGATGAGCAGTCCGACCAGTCCGCAGAGGAGGCCGATGATGACGGGATCCACGCGCCCAGCCTAGCCTGCGGCACGGGGCGACCGGGCGGCCAGGAGAGCGTCGATCCGCCGCCGGGCGCCGTTCATGCCGTGTTCACCTCCACCTGACATGGTGAATGCTTCATTGAAGGGGCGCAGCACGGCAGGAAGCACGGCAGACGGTGCGCCCGCACGCGGAGAGGACGTCATGAGGGAGCTGTACCGCGCCAACCTCGACCGGTTGGGACGCGACCTCGTGGAGATCGCCCGCCTCGTCCACCGCGCCGCCCTCGACGGGCGCACGGCGCTCGAGACCGCGGACGTGCACGGAGCGGAGCGGGTCATCTCCGAGGACGCCCGCATCGACATGCTCCAGGAGTCCCTCGACGATCAGGCCGTCCGTCTCCTGTCCCTCCAGGCCCCGGTGGCCACGGACCTGCGCACCGTCGTCGCCTCGCTGCGGATGAGCTCCTCGCTGGAGCGCATGGGCGACCTCGCCCGGCACATCGCCCAGCTCACCCGGCTGCGGTACCCGGAGCACGTGATCCCGGAGGCCGTGCGCCCCGTCTTCACGCAGCTGGCGGACGCCGCCGTCGAGGTGGCCGAGGAGGCCGTCCTCCTGCTCGAGACCCTGGACCTGGCCCACGCGGACCGCATCCACGCCCTGAACGTGGACGTGAACGCCCTGCACCTGTCCGTGTTCCGTGCCATCGCGTCACCCGACTGGACAGCCTCGCCCTCCACGACCACCGACGTCACCCTGGCCTCGCGGTACTTCGAGCGGTTCACCGACCACGGTCTCGCCGTCGCGCTGAAGGTCCGCTACCTGGTGACGGGCGAATGCCACCACCACCGCGGCGCGGACGCCAACGGCGCCTGACTCCTCCTGCACCACGCGCCGGGCCCCCTCCTCGCAGGAGGGGGCCCGGCCCGTCGTCGCGCGTGGGGACGTCAGTGCTTCTGACCCTGCGCGGCCACGGCGGCGGCACCGGCGGCGGCGGCCTCCGGGTCCAGGTAGCGGCCGTGCGGGGTGACGGGCTTGAGGTCCTCGTCCAGCTCGTACACGAGCGGGATGCCGGTGGGGATGTTCAGGCCGGCGATGTCCTCGTCGGAGATCCCGTCCAGGTGCTTCACGAGCGCGCGCAGCGAGTTGCCGTGGGCGGCCACGAGCACCGTCTTCCCAGCCTTGAGGTCCGGCACGATCTCGGCCTCCCAGTAGGGCAGGAGGCGGTCGATGACGTTCTTCAGGGCCTCGGTGCGCGGGGCGTCGTCGCCCAGCTCGGCGTAGCGCTCCTCCCCGGCCTGAGAGAACTCGGACGAGTCGTCGAGTGCGGGCGGCGGGGTGTCGAACGAGCGGCGCCACACCATGAACTGCTCCTCGCCGAACTCCTCCTTCACCTGGGCCTTGTCCTTGCCCTGGAGGGCGCCGTAGTGGCGCTCGTTCAGGCGCCAGTCGCGCTTGACCGGGATCCACTGGCGGTCCGCGGCCTCGAGCGCGAGGTTGGCGGTGGTGATGGCGCGCTTCAGCAGGGAGGTGTGCAGCACGTCCGGGGCGATGCCCTCGGCCGCCATGAGCTCACCGCCGCGCGTCGCCTCGGCCCGGCCCTTCTCGGTGAGCGGCACGTCCACCCAGCCGGTGAAGAGGTTCTTCTCGTTCCAGTCGCTTTGGCCGTGCCGCAGCAGGACCAGCGTGTAAGTGGTGTTCGCCATGGCCCCATGATAGGCGGGGCCCCCTCACGCCGGGCCAGGGACGGCCCCGCTGCGGCCCGCCTCCGACGTCCGCCGGCGGCCGGAGCGCTCGCCTAGGCTGGCGGTCATGGTGGAGAAGGCCCGGCGGCTGCGCGCGCCCGTGACGGCGGCCCGCGGCGTGGCGCGCGGGCCCCAGGGGCACGTCACGCGGGGCACGACCTTCGCCCAGCGCATGCGCCGGGTCGACCGCTGGCTCGCCGACGTCCATGGCCCCCTGCTGCGCCGCACCCCGAGGCCCCTCGTGGTGGACCTCGGCTTCGGCGCCGAGCCCGTGACCGCCGTCGAGATGTTCCACCGCCTGCGCGCCGTGAACCCGGAGCTCGAGCTGACGGGCCTGGAGATCGACCCGGCACGCGTGGCCCGTGCCCGTGAGCGCGCAGCCGGCGTCCCCGGGTTGACATGGGAGGTGGGCGGCTTCGAACTGGCGGTCCCCCGCGCGCCGACGGTGGTGCGGGCCTTCAACGTGCTGCGCCAGTACCGCGAGGAGGACGTGCCCGACGTGTGGGCCATGATGCGGTCCCGCCTCGCCGAGGGCGGCGTGCTCGTGGAGGGCACGTGCTCCGAGGACGGGCGGCGGGCGGCGTGGGTGGACCTGCGCCCGGAGGGGCCTCACTCGCTCACGGTGGCGATGCGCTTCGGCGCCTTCGCCCGGCCCAGCGACGTCGCCGAGCGCCTCCCCAAGGCCCTCATCCACCGACACGTGCCCGGCGAGCCCGTGCACCGGTTCCTCGCCGCCGCCGACGCGGCGTGGGAGCGCTTCGCCCCGCTCGCGCCCTACGGGCCGAGGCAGCGCTGGATCGCGACGGCGGACGCTCTGCGGACCGAGGGGTGGCCGGTGCTGGGGCGCGCGCACCAGTGGCGGCGCGGGGAGCTGAGCGTGCGCTGGGACGCGGTGGCGCCGTCGGCGTGATGCGGGCGGGAGCGGCGCGGAGCCGCAGCCCTCAGCGGCCGAGCAGGCGGAGCGTTCAGCGGCTGTAGAGGCGCAGCTCTCCGCGCGGACCGGCGAGGTAGACGGCGGCCACGCAGACCGCAGCGATGCTGAACATGCCGAGGCCGGCGCCCATGAGCAGGCCCATCGCGCCCACCGCGAGCGCGATGCCGGTGAGCAGCAGCCAGAAGCTGCGGTCCCGCTGGCCGGCACGCAGGAATTCGGCGGGGCCGCGGCGGAGCACGTCCGCGAACGCCCAGATCTCGACGCCCACGGCCACGAGCGCCATCGCCTGGAACAGCCAGTGCTCGAACGTGAGGGCGAAGACCATGGGAGCGCTCATGCCCGCCAGTCTAGAGGCAGGGGGGCGCCGGGCGGCGTCGTCCACAGGGTGCCTCGGCGTCCACCCCTCCGTCTAGGCTCGGGGGGTGAGCACCTCGCCCGAGCACCCCGGAGCAGCGCATCCCGGCCTGTTCGTCGCCCTCGAAGGCACGGACGGCTCCGGGAAGTCGACGCAGGCGCGCGCCCTCGCTGAGGCCCTGCGCGCGGCCGGACGGGACGTGCTGCTCACCCGCGAGCCCGGCGGATCGGACCTGGGCGAGCTCCTCCGGGCGCTCATCCTGGATCCGGCGCACGCCCCCGTGGATCCGCGCACGGAGGCCCTGCTCTTCGCGGCGGCCCGCTCCGCCCACGTGGAGCGCACGCTGCGCCCCGCTCTCGCGGCCGGGCGCGTCGTGATCACGGACCGGTACGTGGACTCCTCGATCGCCTATCAGGGGGCCGTGCGCGGCCTGGGCGCGCCGCGGATCGCCGAGCTGAACGCGTGGGCCACGGACGGGCTCGTCCCGGACCTCACCGTGCTGCTGGACGCGGAACCGGAGACGGCCGCCGGTCGCCGCACCGGGCGCGAGCGCGCCGGGGGCGGTGCCCCGGACCGGATGGAGCAGGAGACGGCCTCGGCCCACGGCACCCTGCGCGCCGCGTTCCTGGCCCGCGCCCACCAGGAGCCCGCGCGCTACCTCGTGCTGGACGCGGCGCGCCCGCCGGAGGAGCTGACCCGCCGCATCGTGGAGCGCGTCCTGACGGCGGCGGCCCGATGATCGGGGAGACGGCGCCGGAGACCGCCGGCGTGTTCGCCGACCTCGCGGGCCAGGACGCGGTCGTGGCCCAGCTGCGGCGCGCCGCGGCCGAGGAGCGCCCCACGCATGCGTGGCTCTTCACCGGCCCTCCCGGCTCCGGGCGCTCGACGGCGGCGCGCGCCTTCGCCGCCGCCCTGCAGTGCGAGTCCCCCGATCCCCTGCAGCGCGGCTGCGGGCGGTGCCACGCGTGCCGCACCGCCCTGGCGGGGACGCATCCGGACGTCACCGTGCTGGCCACGGAGGGCGTGAGCTACCGGATCGAGGACGTGCGCGCCCTCGTGGAGACCGGCCAGTCCACCCCCGCCACGGGCCGGTGGCGGATCTTCCTCATGGAGGACGCGGACCGCATGACCGAGCGGGCCACCAACGTGCTGCTCAAGGCCATCGAGGAGCCCCCGGAGCGGACCGTCTGGATGCTCTGCTCGCCCTCCCCGGCGGACGTGCTGCCCACCATCCGCTCCCGCTGCCGGCTCGTGACCCTGCGGATCCCGGCCGTCGAGGACGTGGCCGCGCTGCTGCACCGCCGGGACGGGCTGGACACGGACACCGCGCTCCTCACCGCCCGGATCTCGCAGTCCCACGTGGGCATGGCCCGGCGCCTGGCCCGGGACCCCGAGGCGCTGCGCCGCCGGGAGGCCGTCCTCTCCCTGCCCCTGCGGGCCACCGCGGTCTCCGATGCGATGGCGACGGCGGCCGAGCTGGCCGAGGTCTCCCGCGCCGAGGCGGAGTCCTCCTCGGCCGCGCGGGACGCGGAGGAGCTGGCCGGGCTGCGCCGCGCGCTCGGCATCGAGGGCTCGGAGGCCGTGCCGCCCAAGCTGCGCCATCACGTCAAGCGCCTCGAGGAGGAGCAGGCCCGGCGCCGCAAGCGCTCCGTGCGGGACGCGCTGGACCGGGCGATGATCGACGTGATCGGCCTCTTCCGGGACGTGCTGCGCGTGCAGCTGGGCGCGGAGGGCGAGCTGATCAACGAGCACCGCCGCGCGGAGATCGAGGCGTACGCACGCGGGGCCGCGGGCTCCTCGGCGGACGTGGTGGCCCGGATCGACGCCGTGGCCCAGGCCCGGACCCGGCTCGCCGGCAACGTGCCGGAGCAGCTGGCCCTGGAGGCCATGATGCTCGCGCTCCTGCCGCGCCGGGCCCGTTCCGGCGCTCGCGGCTGAGTCAGCCGCGGACCTCGACGAGCCCGGGGACCTGGCCGAGCGAGTCGACCACGTGGTCGGCGCCGGCCTCCCACAGCTGCCCGGCGTCGCCCTCCCCCGAGCGCACGCCCACCACCAGCCCCGCGCCCGCGCGGCGCCCCGCCAGGATGTCGGCGGCCGTGTCCCCCACCGTGAGCACGCTGCGCACGTCCTCGTGGTCGAGGGCGAGCAGGGCCGTGAGCGTCATGTCCGGGTAGGGCACGCCGCGGCCCGCGTCGTCGGGAGAGAGGCTGAGGTCCGCGAGGCCCATCCAGCCCAGGGACTCGAGGATCATGTTCTGCGTGTGGCGGGCGTATCCGGTGCACAGGCACAGGTCCAGGCCGAGCTCCCTCAGGCGCGTGAGCGCCTCCTCCGCCCCCGGCACGGCCCGCACGCCGTGCTCGGCGAGCAGCCGGTCGAAGGCGGTCTCGAATGAGCGGGTGGCGGCCAGCGCGGCCGCGCGCTCGGGGAACACCTCTCGGAACACCGCGCTGCGGGAGGTGCCCCGCTGCTGCTCGAAGGTGCGGACCGCCCGATCGTGCTCGGGCGTCCCAGGCGTCACGCCGTGTGCCGCGAGGGCCTCGGAGAACGCGGTGTCTTGCAGCCCTCCCTCCACGATCGAGGTCCCGGACATGTCCACCACGGCCAGGCGCAGCGGGACGTCCGAGGGGCGCGGAGACCGGGCGGGGACGGCGGACGGCTCGGCGGACCCCCCGCCCACGGCCCGGGGAACGGTGTAGCCTGGGCCGAGACGGACGGGGGCGGCGGGGTGCAGGCGCATGGGACGGCTCCAAGGGTGGGATCGGCTGGACCCCAGCCCATCCCGGCCAGCTGACGGGCGCATGGCGGCCGGGTGAACGCCGCCGGAGGATCCGGTCACGATCGCATATCAGGTGCCGGTGGAATCGGCGCTCCGAACCGGGTAGAATGGACTGCCGTGGCCGTTGCCGGTCACGTGCCTCCTTAGCTCAGCTGGCCAGAGCAGCTCCCTCGTAAAGAGCAGGTCGCCGGTTCGAATCCGGCAGGGGGCTCCCACGGACCCCGTCACCTCCTCGAGGCGGCGGGGTCCTTCCCGTTCCGGGACCGGCGCGGGCGTGCGCCCGGGCGGATCACCCCCGGGACGCCAGCTCCTCCGCGCGTGCCACGTGCCCGAGCGTCCGCTCCGCGTGGCGGCTCACGGCGTCCGCCGTCCCCTGGCCCAGCCGGAACATCGCGGCGGCCTGGGCCGTGGCGGCGAGCTCGTGGGAGGCCCGGGAGAGCTCCCGGTGCACCTCGGACACCGCGGTGGGGATGTGCTCGCCGTCGCCGGGGTGGGTCTCCTGCAGTCGCACGCACAGCGCCCGCACGGCGGGGACGCGGTCCGCGAGCACGTTGCCGGCGTGGACGACGCCGTTGTGCTCCTCCGGCGTGAGCGCGCTGGGGCTGCGCGCGTCCTGGACCACCTGCCAGTAGCGGTCCATCGCGCGCACGAAGCGGTCGTGGCTGCGTCGCCACAGGCCGGTGCCCAGCTCCCGGTCGTCGCTGCGCCCCTGCCGGAAGCGGGCGAAGGGCCCCCTCACGCGCGGGCCTCCGCGGCGCCGTCGCCGGGCTCGCCAGGCGCATGATCCGCGTCGGCGGGGTCCGTCACGAGCAGGACCTTGCCCGCACGCGCGGCGTGGTCGAACCACTCCTGCGCGGCGGCCGCCTCGGCCAACGGGAAGCGCGCCGCCACGGACAGGTCGATCCGCCCCGCGGCCACGAGCGGGGACACGGCCCTCTCCGTCCCCGCCACGATCCGCGCCTTCTCCACCACCGGCCGCGAGCGCAGCGTGGCGCCCGTGAGCCACCCGCGCTTGGCCACGAGCCGCATGAGGTTGAACCCCTCGGCCTTGACCCCGCCCTGCGCGGCGATCACGACGATCCGGCCCTCCTCCGCCAGGCACCGCACGTTCGCGTCCAGGTAGGGCCCGCCGACGACGTCGAGGATCACGTCCGCCCCGCGCCCGCCCGTGCGCTCGAGCACCCACTCCGCGAACGCGCCCGGCTCGGCGGCCCGGTGGTCGAAGACGTCCTCGGCCCCGAGCGCGCGGACGCGCTCGCACTTCTGCGGCCCGCCCGCCGTGGAGAGGACGCGCCCGCCGATCGCCGCGAGGTATTGGACGGCGAACGAGCCGATCCCGCCGGAGCCCCCGTGCACGAGCACGACGTCGCCCGCGCGCACGCCGCCTCGCTCGGACATCGTGGACCACACCGTGCACGCCACCTCCGGAAGGGCGGCCGCGTCCACCAGGTCCACCCCGTCCGGCACCGCCATGAGCTGGCCCGCGGGGACGGCCACGTACTCCGCGTACCCGCCGGCGGCGAGCAGCGCGCACACCTCGTCGCCCACGGCGAACCGGCCCTCCCCCGGCAGCCCGGCCGCCGGGCCGACCTCCACGACGGTGCCCGACACCTCGAGGCCGGGGATCTCCGAGGCGCCCGACGGCGGCGGATACACCCCGGCGCGCTGCATCAGGTCCGCCCGGTTCAGCCCCGCGGCGGCCACGCGGACGAGCACCTCCCCCGGCCCGACGCCGGGGCGCGCCTCGCGCGCGGCCCGGATCCCGGCGTCGCCCTCCCCGCCCGTGTACCGCACCGCGAGCATCTCCCCGTGCCCGGCCTCTGCACTCGTCCCGTGCTCGTCCATGACGTCTCCTCGCCTCGTTCCGCGTCCTGACTCCTCCTCCCATCATCTCCCCGCCCGCGGCGCGGCGGCCACCGGGCCCGAGCCTCCCGCGGGGCGAGTCGGTAGAGTTGCCCGAGCGGTTCGAGAGCGGACCGCGGTCGAGGATGGTTGTCCGAGCGGCCGAAGGACCCGGTCTTGAAAACCGGTGTGCAGCAACCCTGCACCGTGGGTTCGAATCCCACACCATCCGCGCCGTCCCGGGCGGCGGCGGCCCGCACAGGCCGCCGCCGCCCGGCGCTGGCCCCACCCACCCGTCATTCCCTCCCCACCCGGCGTTCATCCGGAGGTCACCTCACGGTGCTGTGATCGGGGGTGATGCGCCACGCACCGCGCGGCGCCGCCTCATCACCACACACCCCGGGGAGAACCATGTCCAGCCTGTTCAGCCGCCGCACCGCGGCCACCGTCGTCTGCACCACCCTGATCCTCGCGCCCGCGAGCGCCATGCCCGCCCTCGCCGTCGAGACGTCCGCGGCGGACGAGAAGACCATCTCGATCCTCTCGTTCAACGACTTCCACGGCGCCCTCTCCTCCGGCTACTCGGGCACCCAGTTCGCCGACACCGTGGAGGACTACCGCACCGCGTTCGAGGCCGAGCACGGCGCGGACTCCGTGCTGCTCACCTCCGCGGGCGACCTGATCGGCGGCTCCGCCTCGGTCTCCAACGTGCAGCAGGACAACCCCACGATCGACATCATGAACGCCCTGGGCCTGGAGGCCCTCGCCGCGGGCAACCACGAGTTCGACAAGGGCCTGGACGACCTCCAGGGCCGCGTCGCCGAGCGCGCCGACTTCCCGGTGCTCTCCGCCAACTTCGTGGACCCGACCTCCAAGGAGCCCGTCCTCACCTCCCACGTGATCCGCGAGGTCAACGGCGTGCGCGTGGCCGTGATCGGCGCCTCCCCGAACGAGCTGTACGCCACCACCACGGGCGCCGGCCTCGAGGGCAACCTGGTCATCGACATGGTGGACGCCGTCAACGCGGTGGCCACGCAGATCGAGAACGAGGGCTCCGCGGACGTGATCGTGGCCTCGTACCACGACGGCGCCGCCGGCAGCGGCGACCTGGCCGCCGAGCTCGCCGACCGCGAGGTCTTCCAGCGCATGGTGGAGGACACCGTCCCCGCCGTGGACGTCATCTTCAACGGCCACACCCACCAGCTCTACCAGTACTCCACCGAGAACGGCGGCGTGGCCCGCCCCGTGATGCAGGCCGCGCAGTCCGGCAAGAACCTCGCCGCCGTCGAGCTCACCCTGGACGCCTCCGGCGAGGTCACCTCGGTGACGCAGCAGATGCTGGAGCGCTCCACCCAGGATCCCGCCGAGGCAGCCGCCGAGTCGGCCGTCACCGCCGAGGTCTACGAGATCGAGCAGGAGGCCGTGAAGGTCTTCGAGGAGATGCAGTCCGAGGTCGTCGCCGACCTGGACGGCTCGATCACCACCGACTACCGGAAGCTCATCGAGGCCGGGAAGCCGTGGAAGGCCGGCGGCACCCGCATGGCCGAGACCACGCTGGGCAACTGGGTCGGCGACGCCGTGAAGCACGCCGCCTCCGCCGTCAACCCCGAGGTGGACCTCGGCGTGACCAACCCCGGCGGCCTGCGCTCCGAGCTGCTCGAGGACCAGTTCAACGACGGCGGCACGTTCACCTCCAAGGGCGACCTCACCGGCCAGCTGACCCTCGGCGAGCTGCTGGACGTCGCGCCGTTCGGCAACACCATCGCCTACTTCGACATCCCGGGCTCCTCCATCAAGGAGGCCATCGAGCAGAACTGGCGCGACGGCGAGCGCCGCTTCACCCTCGGCTGGTCCGAGAACCTGACCTGGACCTACGACGACTCCCGCGCCCAGGGCGACAAGGTCACCGGCATCTGGATCGACGGCGAGCCGATCGACATGGACGCCATGTACACCGTGGCCACGCAGTCCTTCCTGGCGGACGACACCTGGGTGGCCCTCGGCGACCCGGCCAAGGCCCCCGACGGCTACTCCGCCTTCGCGCAGGGCCGTGAGAACTTCGTCAACACGGGCCTGCTCGACTCCCAGGCGGTCGAGGACTACGCGCGGGCCCAGGCCGCCGAGGACGGCGCCGTCGCCCCCGACTACGCGAAGAAGAGCGTGCCGGTCACCGGCGCCCCGGCCACCGTGACCGCGGGCGAGGAGATCGTCCTCACCCTCGGCGACCTGGTGATCGACTCCGACGGCGCCCCCGCCGCCACCGCCGTGGACGTCGCCTTCGTGGGCACGGACGGCACCGCCGTGGAGCTGGGCACCGTGGAGGTGCCCGCCGGCGCTGAGACCGTGACCCTCTCGGGCATCACCGCCCCGGCCACCGCCGGCGCCGGTGAGCTGCGCATGACCGTGCGCTACGCCGACGGCACCGAGACCGTGGTGCGCCACGCCCTCGAGGTGCTGGCCGCCGAGGTCCCCGCCGAGCCGACCGACCCGACCGAGCCGACCACCCCGGCTCAGCCGGCCGAGCCGGCCGTCCCCGCGAACCCCGGCAAGCCGGGCGAGCCGCGCGAGCCCGCCGAGCCTGCTCAGCCCGCGCAGCCCGGCCACCCGGAGAAGCCGGCCAAGCCCGCCAAGCCGGCCGAGTCCGGCCACCCGGAGAAGCCGGCCAAGCCCGCCAAGCCGGCCGAGTCCGACACCGCCGAGCACACCGTCCCCACCAAGGTGCAGACCGGCGATGAGGCCGCGTGGTGGCTCGCCGGGATCGCCGCGCTCGGTGCGGGTGCGCTCGTGCGCTTCCGCAAGGCCTTCAGCACCGCCCCCACCGGCCGCTGAGACGACGACAGACTGAGAAGAGAGACAACGATCATGCCGATCTCCCTGCGCCGCACGCGCCCCGCCGCCGTCTTCGCGGCCCTCACCCTGCTGGCCCCCGCCGTGGTGGCCGGCCCAGCCATGGCCTCCCCCGCCGGCGACAGCCTCGTGATCAACGAGGCGTACACCAACGGCGGCTCCGCCAACGCGGTGTACACCAACAAGTTCGTCGAGCTCTACAACCCCACGGACGAGCCCATCTCGCTTGAGGGCTGGTCGCTGCAGTACCGCTCCGGCACCGGCACGGGCGCCACCAACAACACCGTCGCCCTGAGCGGCGTGGTCCCGGCCCACGGCCACTTCCTGATCCAGGGCGGCTCCAACGGCACCTCCGGCGAGGCGCTCCCGACGCCGGACCTCAACGCGGGCGGCTCGTTCAACCCCGCGGGCACCAAGGGCACCATCGTGCTCGCGGACCAGGCCGGCACCCTGGCGGGTCTCCCCGTCGGCTCCGTGACCGACGAGACCGCCGGCGTCGCCGACCTGCTGGGCTACGGCGCCACCAACACCTACGAGACCGCTCCCTCCGGCGCCCCCTCGGCCAACACGGACCCGAAGTCGCTGACCCGCGCGGACGGCGTGGACACGAACGACAACTCCGCGGACTTCACCGTCACCGCCGACGTGACGCCGATGAACTCCACGAGCTCCTCCACGGAGCCCACGGATCCGACCGACCCCGTCGATCCGGTCGACCCGGTCGAGCCCGCCCCGGTGGAGCGCGTCACCATCGCCGAGATCCAGGGCACCGGCGCCGTGTCCCCGCTCGAGGGCCAGTCCGTCGCCACCACCGGCGTCGTCACCGCGGTGTACTCCACGGGCGGCTACAACGGCTACTACATCCAGACGGCGGGCACCGGCGGCGACGCCGTCGACGCCACCCCGGGCGCGTCGGACGGCCTGTTCGTGTACTCCCCGGACACGGTCGGCACCGTCGCGATGGGCGACCACGTGCAGGTCACCGGCACGGTCTCCGAGTACTACGGCCTCACGCAGATCCGCGTGGACGCCGGCGGCGTGACCGCCCTGGCCGACGGCGCCGCCGTCGCCCCCACCGCGGTGGAGTTCCCCCTCACCGAGGCCGAGCGCGAGGCCCACGAGGGCGAGCTGCTCGCCCCGCAGGGCGAGTGGACCGTGACGGACAACTACAGCCTGAACCAGTACGGCTCGCTCGGGATCGTGCCGGGCACCGATCCGCTGGACAACCCGACGTCGGTCGCGCTGCCCGGCGCCGACGCCCAGGCCGTGGCCGCCGCGAACGCGGAGAAGCTGATCGTCCTCGACGACGGCTCGACCGTGAACTTCTTCCGCTCCCCCGGCAATCAGAACCCGCTGCCCTACCTCGACGCGGACCAGCCCGTCCGCGTGGGTGCCGGCCTCGAGTTCACCACCGGCGTCATCCTGGACTACCGCTTCGGCGCGTGGTCCTTCCAGCCGCTGGGCCACCTCACCGACGCCACGGCGTCGACCGTGCAGCCCGTCTCCATCGAGAACACGCGCGTGGAGGAGGCGGCCCCGGAGGAGCTCGGCGGCAACGTGACCGTGGGCAGCTTCAACGTCCTGAACTACTTCACCACCCTCGGTGAGGATGTGCCGGGCTGCTCCGCCTACTACGACAACGACGGCGACCCGGTGGCCACCAAGGACTGCCTCCCCCGCGGCGCCTACACCGATGAGGCCTTCGCTCGCCAGCAGGCCAAGATCGCCACCGCGATCAACGGCATGGACACCTCCGTGGTGGCCCTCGAGGAGATCGAGAACTCCGAGAAGTTCGGCCTGGACCGCGACCACGCGCTCGCGCACCTGGTGGACGCCCTCAACGAGCAGGCGGGCTACGAGAAGTGGGCGTACGTCGCCTCCCCCGCGGACCGTCCCGCCGTCGAGGACGAGGACGTCATCCGCAGCGCCTTCATCTACCAGCCCGCCGAGGTCACCCCGGTCGGCGAGTCCGTGATCCTGGACGACCAGGTGAACTTCGACAACGCCCGCGAGCCCATGGCCCAGGTCTTCCGCGTGGCGGACGCCTCCGGCGACGGCGTCGAGGGCACCGAGTTCATCGCGATCACCAACCACTTCAAGTCCAAGGGCGGCTCCGGCGCCACCGGCGAGAACGTGGACTCCGGCGACGGGCAGGGCGCCTACAACGCGGACCGCGTCGGCCAGGCCGAGGCCCTCGTGGCCTTCGCGGAGCAGATGAAGGTGCTGGCCGGGACCGACAAGGTCCTGCTGATGGGCGACTTCAACTCCTACGAGAAGGAGGACCCCATCCGCGTCCTCGAGGAGGCCGGCTACATCTCCCAGGGTGCGCTCACCGACGAGTACTCGTACGTCTTCGGCGGCAGCGTGGGCAGCCTGGACGGCATCTACGCCTCGCCCGCGGCCTCGGCCGCGATCACGGGCCAGGACATCTGGATGATCAACGCCAACGAGTCCGTGGCCCTCGAGTACTCGCGCCACGACTACGTGGAGGAGGACTTCTACTCCCCGGACCAGTGGCGCTCCTCGGACCACAACCCGATCCTCGTGGGCATGCAGCTCGACGCCCCCGCGACCGAGCCGGTCGACCCCGTGGACCCGGTCGATCCCACGGATCCCACGGATCCCACCGATCCGGCCCCGGGCGGCCAGTGCGAGGACGTCACGCACCCGTCCAAGGGCAAGGGCAAGGGGAACGGCGGCTTCTCCGCCGCCGAGTGGATGCGCTGCACCGGCATGCACCCCGGCAAGGGCCACGACGGCTCCCACCCGGGCAAGGGCAAGGGCCGGGTCCTCGTGCCCGCCGCCGGCTGATCGGCTGACCCCTCGCACGACGGCGGGGCCGCCCGGGAGATGATCCCGGGCGGCCCCGCCGTCGTCGTCGGCCCGCCCCACCGCGTCAGCGCGGGGACCGGTCCCCCGTGCTCACCCCGCGGGTCGGCCTTCGAGCAGGACGCGGGCCGCCGCATCCGCGTCCCCGAGGAAGAGGGCGCGGCCGTCCGGGTCCGCACCCGCCTCCGCGGCGATCGCGGTGCCCCACTGCACCCCGGAGAGCTGCAGGCCGAGCACGAGGATGCGCTCGTGCACGCGGCCGTCAGCGGCGCGGAGCCGGTGGGGCCGTCCGGTCACGTCGAACCCTGTCGAGGGGAGCCGGGCGCCCTCCTCGTCCTCCCAGACGCCGGTGGCCGCCACGCCGTCGGCCAGCATCTGGCGCACGAGGGGCGTCGAGGCGGAGCGCACGCGGTTGGGCGGCATCATGGCCTCCACGAGCCACGTCCCCGAGGCCGCCGCCGGCACGCGGGAGTCCGCGGCGCCCACCTGAGGGCTGTGCACGCGGAAGGCGTCCTCGCCGTCGGCCTCGACCGTGGGCCACGGCCCCGACCAGGTCAGCAGGCCCGCCCGGTGCACGGCCAGCATCTGCTCCACGCGCCACAGGGGCGGGCCCGAGGCCAGCCCCTCCACGAGGGGCTCGAACCAGCCCTGCACGTCCTTGATCCTCGACGCCTCGGTGATCCGCCCCTGCGCCACCCACTGCTTGATGCGCAGTCGCCCGGCGTGCAGGGCGCCGACCGCCATCATGAACGGGGAGCCCTCGCCGCGCGCCGCCTCCCCGCAGGCCTGCCCCACGTAGTGGGACACGGCCGCCTGGTACTCCTCGTCGCTGTCGAACACCTGGTCCCGGAAGGGCTCGGCGTACGCCAGGATGTCGAGGAAGCCGCGGCCGGGCGCGTACTGGCGGAGCAGGTCCGCCGCATGCATCGACGTGACGGGGGCGCCCCGCCCGGCCTCCTCCAGCAGGCCCACGAGCTCCCCGAGGAAGCGGCGGGCCGCCACGAGCCCGCCGAGGATCTCCGGCTGCGTGCGCGCCATCGTCGCGTAGTAGTGGCGCACCACGTCCCGGTGAAGCAGCGGCCAGACGTGCTCGGCGAGGTCCAGCTCCCCGTGCTCGGCCAGCAGGCCGTCGACGACGGCGTCGGAGAGGTAGGAGAGCGCCACTCCGCGCGGAACGAACGCGTCCACCTCCGCTTTCGGCAGGTACGGCACGCCGCGCCGCGACATCAGGCGCAGGGAGGGCTCGCGGCCCGAGGGCTCGTAGCGCAGCGCCCGGCCGGCCCCGTCTCCGGTCCGGTGGAACGCGCCGCCCCGGCCGAGGGTCAGCTGAGCCATCAGGTCGAAGGCGTTCAGGCCCATGCCGCGCACCAGCACGGACGCACCGGGCTCCACCGCGGACCAGTCCACGTCCGAGGGGATCTGCGGGCCCTGGTAGTGCAGGTGCGGCGATGCCTCGGCGGCCTCCGCCATGCGGCGCTGTCCCGCGCTCAGCTCGGCCGGCTGGTGGCCCAGGCACAGCACGACGGCGTCCGCCTCGAGCCGGCTCTCCTCGCCGCCGGCATGGCGCAGGGTGAGCTGCGCCCCGCCGTCGGGCCGCGGGTGCAGGGCGGTCGCCTCGGCGCGGTGCTCCCGGACCTCCACCACCTCGGGGCGGGCCCGCAGCATCTCCACCACCGTGTCGTAGAGGTGGCGCAGATAGCGCCCGTACGCGGCGCGGGCAGGGTATTGGTGCCGCTGGACGCCACGACTCTCCTGCGGATTCACCCGGCGCCACTGGTCGAAGGAGAGGGCGGCCGTCGAGGGCCGCAGCCCGGGGTTGTCGGCCGCGCTCGCCGTGGGGTAGAAGGCCGGCGTGTTCATGAAGTAGAGCTCGGACTGGTCTGTCCGCCATACCCGTCCGGGTCCCGGCCGGTACGGGTCCACCACATGGATGCTCAGCGCGGGAGAGCGGTGGAGGTTCCCCTGCTCGAGGTGCGCCAGCAGCCGCTCGAGGAGCATGACGCCGCGCGGCCCGGCGCCCACGATCGAGAGGCGACGGACGCCCTCTCTAGAATCTTGCACACTGCCTCCTGGGATTCCTTCCGGACTCGTCCGAAGCCTCGCCCGCGTAAAACCACACCCTATCGCCTTCCGTCAAGGCGTGGGATCCGCCGATCCTGGAGGTCGAGCCGAGAGGCGATCTCGCGGCGAATCCTTGACAGATCGCGGAATGAGGGGGGTGCTTCCCACCCGGCTGTGAGAACCCTGGGAATAACCGCAAGTCGTGGATCGACGGTTGACGCGGAGGACGCTCGTGAGGAATTGTTCTTGTCGTACGGGAAAGAAAAAGCCCAACCCAGAAGGAGAAATACCATGGACCGCAACATGCTTGATCAGCTTCAGAACGCTTCCGTGTACGCCACCGATGGCGACAAGATCGGTTCCGTCGGCCAGGTCTACCTGGACGACGTCACCAACGAGCCGACCTTCGTGACCGTGAAGACCGGCCTCTTCGGCGCCAACGAGACCTTCATCCCGCTGCAGCAGGCGCAGACCACCGCCGACGGCATCACCGTCCCCTACGAGAAGGCCTTCGTGAAGGATGCCCCGAACGTGGACGCCGACGGCTCGCTGACCCCGCAGGAGGAGCAGCGCATCTACGAGTACTACTCCATGGAGTACACCGCCACTGAGGGCCACGTGGAGGACCGCCGCGACGTGGACACCACCGCCGGCGTCGTCGGCGACCGCGACGTCGTCGACACCGACCGTGACGTCGTCGACACCGACCGCCGCGAGGTGAACGACGCTGACGGCGTCGTCGTCCGTGACGAGCACCTGAACGTCGGCACCGAGCGCAAGGCCTCCGGCCGTGTGCGTCTGCGCAAGCAGTCCTACACCACCACCGAGACCGTGGAGGTGCCCGTCACCCGCGAAGAGGTCGTCGTGGAGCGCGAGTCCGTGGATCCCAACTCCGCCGAGGCCCGTCGCGCCGACGCTGACGGCGAGGTCTCCGTGACCACCTACGAGGAGACCCCGGTCGTCGAGAAGACCGTGGAGGCCGAGAAGGTGTCCCTGGGCAAGCGCCAGATCCAGGAGACCGAGACCGTCTCCGAGGAGCTGCGCCACGAGGACGTCAAGATCGACGGTGACACCACCACCGATCGCGCCGACCTGAACGATCGCAACGACCGCATCTGAGTCACGCGACGCCCGGCCGCTGAGGTCGAGTGAGGCCGAAAGGGCCCCGGATCACCGCGGTGATCCGGGGCCCTTTCGCCTGAGCCCTCTCTGTCCCGGCAGGGGAACGGGCGCCCGGCGGCGGTGCAGACGGTGCACGACGATCCCCGGCGCAGAGCCTTTGCCCTCTCTCCCCCGCGCAGGCTAAGCTGACCGGGTTCCCTGGACGCCGTCACGGCGCCGACGGAACGGATGGAGACGTGCCAGAGCGGCCGAATGGACTTCACTGCTAATGAAGGGCTCGGCGAAAGTTGAGCCGGGGGTTCAAATCCCCCCGTCTCCGCCACGACAGGCCCGGAAACAAGCCAATGTTTCCGGGCCTGTCCCCAATATCGCGCTTCCTGTCCCCAAACGAGGCAGGAGTGTGTCCCCATGGCGAGCATCGAGACCCGCCGAGACGCCGACGGCGTCCCCACCAGCTGGCGCGTCATCTGGCGGGAGGCCGGCCAGAAGCGCAGCCAGCGCGTGGCCTCCCTCGAGCAGGCACAGCTGTGGAAGGCGGTGCTCGAGGCCGCCGGCCACGACGCCGACCGAGCGGCCGCCGCGCTCTCGGCCAGGGCCAGCGCCACCCCCACCCTGCGCGACGTCGCCGAGCTCCACCTCGACCGTCTCGGACCGCGGGCCACCGAGTACACCGTGAAGCGGTACCGGGGCTACCTGCGCACCCACCTCGCCGAGCTCGCCGCACGCCCGGTGGACGAGATCACCGAGGCCCACCTGGTCACCTGGATCCGCGGCATGCAGGCCGCCGGCGCCTCCCCCAAGACGATCGCCAACGTGCACGGCTTCCTCCACGGCGTCATGGCCACCGCCATCCGGCAGGGCCAGCGCGAGGACAACCCCTGCAACGGCCGGCTCCTGCCCTCCAAGGCGAGCACCGAGCGCAAGGCCACCTTCCTCACTGTCAGCGAGTTCGAGCTCATCGAAGCCCACCTCCCCGAGGACGAGCGGCCGCTCTTCCGCGTCATGCTCGAGACCGGCCTACGGCTGGCCGAAGCCACCGCCCTGCTGCCCTCCGACATCGACCTCAACGCCGCCGTCCCTGTCCTCCACGTCACGAAGGCCTGGAAGCAGGCCGCGTGCGGCTGGATCGTCGGACCACCGAAGACCCGGCGCTCCACCCGCACCCTCGGCCTGGCCGCGACCACGGTGGACGTCCTGCGCCCGGTCCTCGAGGCGTGCCGACCGGATGAGCTGCTGCTCTCCAACCCGCGCGGCTCCCGCTCCATCCCCAAGCACCGGCAGCGCCTCGACGCCTGGACCGCCGCCCGCGCCGCGGCCGCGCGCGACGAGACCTGGCCCGCATGGAAGACGCCGCGGATCCACGACCTGCGCCACTCCCACGCCGCCCTCATGCTCGGCGCCGAGATGAGCCTCTACGAGCTCAGCCAGCGCCTCGGCCATGAGTCCATCCAGACCACCGCCGACGTCTACGGCCACCTCCTCCCCGACGCCCAGCGCCGCGCCGCGGCCACGGCGGCCTCCGTCTTCGGACGGTAGCCCGCGCCGGCCACGGTCCACCAGCGCCTGCGCCGCTACCCGCCGCACCCCTGACCCTGGACGCACGAAAGCGCCCCCACCCGCCGATGAGGCGAGTGGGGGCGCAGTCGTGTGCAGGGGGTCAGGGGTGGTCGTGGGTGCGACGGTCCCGCCGGCGGAACGGGAGGCTCGTCGGCTCCTCCTGGGCGGCCTCGGCGGCGGGCTGGCCGGCGGTGAACTCGGGCTGAGAGAGGGACGTGAGCAGGGAGACGAGGGTGGCGAGGCCGGCGGCGGAGAGCGCGCCGACCCAGTCGACCTCGAGGATGCCGGCCGCGCCCACGCCAAGCACGGCGAGCAGCGACTGGGCGAAGGTCTTCACCGCCCTCTCGGCGGCGCCGCGCCAGAAGGCGGCGGCTGTGTACACGGAGCCGCTCACGCCCCGACCTCCTTCAGGTGGGCGCCGTGGACCCAGCACGGGGGCTGGCCGGCGGAGCGCTGCCACTCGGACCAGCCCTCGACCCAGGTGCCGCCGCGGTCGTCGGTGGTGGTCTTGCCGGTGCCGTACCAGCGCATGCCCGTGGCCAGCGGTGCGCCGGGGTAGGCGAGGGCCTCGTCGCGGAGGTCGCCGGGGGCGGTGCGCCGGTTGAGGCCATCGGAGGTGACCACGTACGTCTTGCCCTGCGCGCCGGAGCGCAGCAGGGACAGCAGGATGAGGTTCTGCTCGGCCGAGCCGACGTAGCCCGCAATGCCGTACTGGCGGGCCAGGGTAGCGCGGGCGGCGAAGGAGGAGTCGCGGCCCTGGTCGTCGAGCCACTGCACGATGGAGGCGCCCTGTCGGGTGCCGATCCGGTTCTGCGCCTTGACGGGCTCGGCGGTGGCGGCGGCTGCCTGGGAGCGGATCAGGCCCGCGATGCGCTTGATCTCGGCGGGGTCGTGGCGGAGCTGGAAGTGCATCTCGTCGGGCCGGCTGGAGGCCCACTTGCCGCCCCAGACGACGACGCCGCCGCACTCGGCGAGGATCTGACGGATCCCGGCTTCCTGCGCGTCGGTGAACGTGTCGTGCAGGCCGATCCAGTGGGCGGACGCGTTCAGGTCGATGGCGACGGCCGCGGAGTGCTCGGACCAGACGTTGGTGGAGCCGCGGACGGGCCGGTAGTTCCAGCCCCAGGACTCGGAGCGCACGATGGGCTCCACGAGCCGCTCGAACCGCTGGCAGAGGAAGGTGAGGATGGTGTGGACGTCGCCGGGCAGGACTCGTCCGGTGACGAAGTCCAGGGGCTGCAGCCCCTCGGACGTGGAGATGACAGGCCAGCCGGCCTGCGTGGTGTCAGTCATGGATCAGTCCTCCTGGGCGTAGCGGACGGGGCGGGCGATGCCGGTGATGTAGTCCATGGGGTACTCGGAGCGGTGGATGCCGTCTGAGGTGGCGTATCCGTCCTGGTCGGCGACGGCCACGGTGGAGTCGGATACCCGCTCCAGGCAGATGCCGACGTGGCCAGCGTCGAGGATGCTGCCGTCCTCGCGTCGGACCTGCCCGAGCGGGTCGCCGAAGGACACATAGTCGCCGGGCTGCACGCGGGTCGTGCCGGGCGCGTGGTAGGTGAACTCGGGCAGCTTCCCGAGGTTGTAGGCGACGTCCTTGCCGTTGCCGAACACGCCCGGGGTGCCGCCGAGGACGTGGGCGTAGTGGTGCTTTGGCACGTCCACGCACTGCGCCTCGCGGCCCACGGGGAAGCGGTCCATGTCCACGCGCTGGCCCCGGACGGCCTTGAACCACTCGCGGGTCTCGGCCTCGTGCAGGGGGTCTCGGACGGCGGCGGGGCGCTCGGTGGCGGGCTGGTCTCCGGCGAGGTACTCGGCGGCCATCCAGTAGCGGAGCACGGGGGTCTGTGTGCGGGACCAGTCCGTGGTGCCCTCCGCCCAGAGAGTGCCCTTGGAGTCCGTGTAAGTTCGACCGGTGAGCTCGACCTCGGTGTTGCGCGGGATGGTGCCGAGCTTTCGCAGGCCCGTCTTACCAGGGGTGCCGACGTGGACGGTGAGGCGGGCGGGGATGACTGTGCGGGTCAAGTCGCTCATGGCGTGTCCTCCTGGGACTCGGGGGTGGTGCGTTGGCGGGCGAGGATGCCCTCCAGGTGGATGCGACGGGCGCGCTCGGTGGTCAGCTCCGCGCGCGTGGTCTCGAGGTCCTCGCGGCAGTCGTCGTACAGGTCCCGCGGCAGTGCCGCCGGGGTCTGTGTGGTGGGGGGCTCGGCGCCGGGTGCGGTCGCCGTCTCGATGCGGTGCCGCACGACCCACCCGATGCCGGCCATGAGGGCCAGGACGATCGGGGAGAGGGAGGTGATGAGCAGCGCGACGTGCTCAGGGCTCAAGCGGGTCACCTCCCGGTGGGCGCGGCGGCGGGCTCCGGGCTGGTGGTGGCATGAGCGGCGGCCACGAGGCGGTGCAGCTCGAGGCCGACCTGGGTGGCGCGTGCGGCGCAGCCGAGGGCGATCCCGGCGCCCATGATCTGCGTGGACGGGCCACCCTGGAGGCCGTAGACGATGAAGAGGCTGACGACGTAGGTGGCCTTCGTGGCGGCGAAGACCGTGCAGCCGACGAGCTCGGCGGACATGGAGTAGATCGGCAGGCGGCGGTGGGTGGCCATCAGTGCGCCGGTGGCGGCCATGATCGGGCCGATCAGGTGCAGGCCAGCCCAGATCTCCTCCCACGGCGAGGCCAGGACCTCCTCCACGGCACGCGAGGAGATGACCCCGGTGACGTGGGAGAGTCCGAGGATGACCATGCCGATGTACAGCGTGACCGCGAACGCGTGAGTGCTCGAGGTGACGGGGACGTGGGGGCCGGGGGCGGTCATCGGTGGTCCGCCGCGCCGTCGGGGTGGCGGGCCTCGGAGATGTAGAGCATGACCAGCAGCAGGGACAGCCAGCCCGGGAGGCTGTAGATGATCGCTGCCGCTGGTACGCCGCCGCCGATCGCGCCCCACGTGACGAGCGCGCTGATCGTCCCCCAGATGCCCGTCTGCAGGATCAGCGGGCCCGGGGCGAGCTCACGCCACCGCAGTACCACGAGCACCGACAGGGTGCCGGCGAAGACCGCGGCGAGCGCCCACGCCAGCGGGGACGCGAACTGCCACATGGGCTGCCAGGTGGGCGTCTGGAAGCGGTCCGGGGCGAGGGCGAAGGTCAGGCCGATCGCGACGAGGGCGGCGGAGAGGGACACCGCCACGATCTCTGGGAACGCGCTACGGCGGATGCGGGTGACGAGCTGAGCCACGCGACGCGGCATGAAGCCTCCTGGGGTCTGGGAATGGCGACGGCCCCCGCTGGTGAGCGGGGGCCGTGGGAGGGGGTGGCCGGGTCAGGCCTTGGCGTAGAGCGATGGGACGGCGTCGGGGGTCCAGTGGGCGGCGGAGGTGTGGGCCTGGATCACCTTGTAGACGGTGCCCTTGTAGGTGCGGAGGTCGCCCACCTTCAGCGCCTCGCCTGCCTTCCACGCGGCCGCGGTCGGGGTCGGGGCAGGGGCGGGGGCGTTCGCGGTGACGTCCTTCCACAGCCCGGCGGGGACGCCGGGGCCGCCGGGTGCCCAGACGTTCGCGGGGTGCCGGGACTCCCAGACGCGCCCGCCGTGGGCGACGACGGCCCCACGCGGGTAGGCGTCATGAGCGCCGGTCGGCTGGGACCAGGGCCGGTGCTGCCCCGCGGGGAGCGGCGGGAGCGCGGCCTCCACGGCGGCGCGGTACTGCTGGGCGGTCTGCTCGGCGCGGGCCTCGGCGGTGGCGAGCACGTACCGGCGTTCCTGCTCGCGGAGGACGGCGACGCGGAGCGCGTCCAGGTCGTCGTCCGTCCAGGTCTCGGCGTCGGTCAGGTCTGGCAAGGTGGCGGGCATGGTGGCCCTCCTCTCGGTCGGGTGGTCAGGGTCAAACGAGGACGCCGGGAGGCATGACGGCGTGAGGGTCATTCGGGGCTACCCAGGAGGCGTTCCACGCGACATAGCCAATGTTCGGCGTCAGGATGGTGAGCCAGAACTGTCCGTCCCGCATCATCATCAGAACGTCCATGCCGCTGTCCCCGTATCCCGGTGCGGTCATGCGCCCCGGGGTGCGCCACTCTGTGGGCAGGGTCGCATTAGGCACGATCGCCTTAGTCTGCGTAGCGCCGAGAGTAAGGCCGTTGGTGGTGCTGACTGGTTGCAGCCGGGCGTAGATGATCTTCCCGATAGCGCGGACGTCCAGGCCCGCCACGGCGCTAACGCCGGGAATGGTCGTTGCGATCCTCCGCCATCCCGTATCAGGCAGGCCCATCGCGACGGCGTCGCCCTTGTCGCCCTTGGCGAGAACGAGGTCGAGCGTCAGGTCCGGCGAGGTGCCCGTGATCGTCGCGGACGGCGTGGTGCCCGAGGTGACCGTGCCGATCTTGATAGTCGGCGTCTGCCCCGACGCGCCCCGCAAGTCCACGGGCTCGCCGCCATCCCACGACAGGGCCGTGCCCTGCCAAGTCGGGGCCGGGGTATGCCCGTCCTCGCCCGCCTCACCCTTCAGGTCCGGGCCGGGAACACCGTCCACGACCAGGCGCGTCCCGTCCCATGCCAGGTCCGGGGTGCGGCCGTCCTTGCCTCGGAGCGCCGCAGCGTCCACGTCCCGAGCGGTCCCGTCCGAGAGGGAGAACTGGAGCGTGGTGCCGTCCAGCGTCACCGACTCGACGCCCACACCGTCATCCCCGTCGTCACCGGCCAGGGCGGACAGGTCCACGTCCTGCGTGGTCCCGTCCGTCCAGGTGAACCGGGCGCTCGCGCCGACCATCTCCACGGACGTGATCCCACGCCCGTCGTCACCGTCCGCGCCGTCCGCGCCCGCGAACTCGCCCGACTCAATGCGGGTGACGAGCGACTCCGCCCGCGCCACCAGGTCCACGGCCGAGGGCATGGACTCCGGGAGCGGCTCGAGCGTGGACGGGTCCACCCGCTCCAGCAGGTGCGCCAGATGCTCGCCCTCGTCGGGGACCAGCACATGGTCTGTACGTGACCCCCCGCCATCTGGGGTCCACCGGACACGCAGCGCCTCGCCGGCCATGCCCTGCACGTCCACGATGGTGCGGCCATCCACCCGCACCTGCCGGGTCCACGGCACCTGGTACGTGTCCGGGTCGCGCCGCCATGTCACACGGGTCAGGGACGCCCAGCCCGAGGCCGCACCGTCCCAGTCCGACCAGTCCAGAATCAGCGTCGTCATCATGTCCTCCAGGGTGGGTGTCAGTTAGCGGGGGTCGAGCCCGTGCGCGCCCATGCCCACCGGGACAGGTGCATGAGCTTGATGCGGCCCGCGTCTTCCTCTGCGCGGAGCCACTCGAAGAAAGCGCGGACCTCGGCGGCGGTCCACCGGCCTTCCTGGCCGATCCACTCCGCGTGAGCGGCCAGGACTGCGCCCCGGCCAGTGCCGTACATGTCCGTGACGCGCTTCTTGCGGGCGTCCATCGTCATGCCCACCGCTTCGACCCACATGCGGCCCTGACCGGGGATCGGGGTTCCCGTCATCGGCACGGAATGGTCGGCCCCGAGCACATAGTCGCGGCCCATCGCGTAGGCGTGGTGGGCGTGGATCAACTGGCCCGCCGGGGAAGCCCAGTTGTCGGCGGTGCGCCCCTCGTCGAAGCCTTCCCAGGCGTTCGCCGGGGTCACCCAGGTGGTGATCTCGGCGGACGGGCAGTGTCCGCGCAGCTCCTCGAGGCCGGTAACAATCTCGGCGCGCAGGTCGGTCACGCGGTAGTCGTGCGTCTGCCCGTGGTGTGTGATTTCCACGGCCCCATCGGCGGCCCATGCGTCGATTTCTGCCCAGGTGATGCCGACGCCGCCCAGCTTCTCGGCGCGGTCAGTCAGGGTGCGGGAGCACAATGCGGCGTTGATGGGGATGCTGAACTCGCGGGCGGCGGCGACCACGCCCTTGTCCCGCATGGCGGCGGGGTAGTCGTCCCACACGAAAGCAATAGGCGTCGCCGTGCCCACGTTGATGGGTGCGCCGATCCTGGCCGCGTGCCGGGTGGCGATGTGCTGGTGCCGGAGGGCCGCGTCCATCGTCACGGCGGGCGCGGGCTCGGGGATGACGTTCTCCCACGGACCCCAGGTGCCGCCGTTCTTGGCGCGCTTCCACAGTCCGGCGGCGGTCCGTGGCATGAACCACGCGGCCCCGGACTGTGTGCCGTAGTGGTAGACCGTCAGGAAGCCGTGGTCGGCCACGGGCAGACCCAGCGCGGTCGCGTGCGACCCGAACGGCACGTAATAGGGGCGCGGCTCAAGCTTCGAGAAGTCGGTGTCCGTCGCCGTCGTGAGCTTGATGTGCTCGGGGATGATGTTCTCCCACGGCCCCCACGTGCCGGAGTTCTTCGCGCGCTTCCAGACGCCCGCGCCGGAGCGCGGGTAGAACCACGCGCCGCCCGTGGTGCCGCCGTAGTGATGAACGATCAGCAGGCCGTGGTCGGCTACGGGAAGGCCCAGCGCGGTCGCGTGTGACCCGAACGGCACGTAGTACATGCCGGGCGCAAGCGCGGTGAAATCGCTGTCCTCCGCCGTCGTGAGACGGATAGGGCTGGACGTGGGACCCCCAGACGTGGCCGCGCGAGCCTCGGACGCCCATTCACCCGGCTTCCCAGGCGCGACGGTGCGGACGAAAGTCTCAAGCCACCCATCCAAGCCGATACGGGTAAACCGCTGCATGTAGATGGACGACGCGAACTGCTCCACAGTCAGCACACCAATGCCACCCTCGGCAGGGTAGCCGCGCGCCACGGTGGCCAAAGATGCCGTGGACTGCCAGTACGTGCCCGGAGTGGTCAAGGCGTTCAGGTTCGCGTCAACGAGCGCACCCTTCGGCCAGGTCGCTTCTGCGACCGCCGCCTCCGCGCGTTCGGCCGCGTCCTGCGCGCCGCCCATGATCTCGCTGCACCACATGGTGAGGCGGACGGGGCCGGCGGTGACGTGGACTCGGCGCGTGGTCTCCTCCGTCTCGAACTCTCCGATCAGGCCGTGCGCGCCGGAGACGAGGGTGACGGGCACCCCATCCCGGTAGGCCTGCACGACCGTCTGCGTCTCCGCGTCCAGCAGCGTGGCCCGGATCCCCACGAGCGGGCGGCCGGTGGCCTGATCCGCGATCACGCGGGCGTCGTAGTGGTGCATGAGGGAGCTCCTTCGGTGAGGGGCGGTCAGGCCGTGGGGATGGCGGGCAGGTAGGCGTCCAGCACGGCCGGGAAGTCGTAGCTGCCATGGTCGTCGTCGGTGTAGACCAGGGCCGTGGGGTGGCCTGCCGCACGGAACTCGGCCTCGGCGCCCTCGGCCTTCGCCTTCGCCGACCAGGTCGGCAGCGTCGTCGCGCCCTCCACGTCGCGGGTGCCGACCGTCCACTGCATCCGCCAG
The DNA here is from genome assembly GCF_040702705.1 of Micrococcus sp. NPDC078436. Classification (NCBI taxonomy): domain Bacteria; kingdom Bacillati; phylum Actinomycetota; class Actinomycetes; order Micrococcales; family Micrococcaceae; genus Micrococcus; species Micrococcus sp. NPDC078436. The sequence goes on from NZ_JBFBLX010000005.1 coordinate 40,710, forward strand.
GTGGCACGCCACTGGGTGGGGGTGTCGATCGTGCCCGTGGTCGAGCCGCCACCCACGGACAGGCCGCCACCGGAGAACCGGGAGGGCCAGGTGCCCTCCTTGGCGAGGTGCTTGTTCAGCAACACCGTGCCGCCGGAGTAGCCCACGAAGTGCATCTGAGCGGCACCCCACCGGCCCACCGCCCAGTCCACGAAGCCGCGGGCGACCGCGGCGTGCTCGGTGACGTCGTTGGACCACCACTGCGTGTCCGCGAACGGGGACCTCGGGGCGATGAACGTGAAGCCCTTGCGGTTGGCCACCGCCGCCATCTCCACCAGGTCAGCGGACACCGGCGTGCCCACCTTGCCCTGCCCGTCGCCGTCGAAGTACACGACCATGCCGCGCGCGGACCCTCCGCCCGGAGCGGCCACGTGGTAGGTGACCGTGCGCCCCAGGACCGGCGTGGTCGACGTCGACAGGGTCCCCGCCGTGAACGACGGCGCGGGCGCCGGCGGTGGAGCGGGGTCGGGGTCCGGCTCGGGGTCCGGCGTGGGCTCTGGCTCAGGGTCCGGCTCAGGGGTGGGTGCCACCGGCGTGGCCGGCGCGCCGTACAGGCGGCCCATGACCACCAGCTGCGCCGCACGGAGCAGCACGAGCACACGGGCGCCGGCCGTGAACGTGCCCAGCGGGTCCAGCGCCATGGCCGGCTCCGGGTCAGAGTCCGGCGGGGCGCCCACCCGGCGCACGGTCAGCGCCGGCGGATCCACGGCCACCTCCACCACCACCGCATCGGACACCTCCACCGCGTCCCCACCCGAGCGGGCGGCCGCCGCGAAATGCACCACCAGCCCGCCCAGCGGATTGTGCGAGCTCACGCCGCCACCTCCCTCACCGTCGTCGTGGCCAAGCCCTCGGAGTCCTGCCCGAACTTCGTCTTCTCCATGACCGCCAGCGCATCGATCCCGTGCCGAGCGCGGGCCAGGCCCACGACGTCGTTCGGGGCAAGCGGGGCGATCAGGTGCTGGAACTCATACGTCGAGGCTGGGCGGGACCGCTCCTCGAGGCGGCGGGCCGCACGCTCGGGCAAGACCGCGGGATCCGCCCCCGGGGCGTCCTCCGTGACGGAGACGTGATAGCCGCGCGTCTCGAAGGAGAACGGCGAGCCCGGGGCATGGCGGGCCGTCGCCGTGGCGGGCACGACGTCCGGGTCGTCCGACGTCGCCACGAGGGTCAGCTGGGAGGGCACCGAGGCCGTGTCCTGTTCGTGGACAATCTCCGGCAGGTAGCCCAGACCCGTGCCGTCCGCGCGGAACCGGAACGCCACGCCGCGGTACGCCGGCGGGCGGTGCGGGCCGGAGCGCAGCACGCCCTGCGGGTCAGCCCAGATCGAGAAGAAGTTCGCCGCGGCGAGCATGTCGTTGACCATGCGCAGCAGCGTCGTGCCGGTCTTCCACACCATCGGTGCGGAGAACACCAGAGGTGAGTCCTCGATCGCGTGCGGCACGCCCTGGGAGTCCAGAAGCGCACGGGCCGTGGCGATGATGTTCGCGCCCTTGTGCGCCACCCACTGGCCGGCGGTGGAGGTCTGCCACTCCAGGCGGGCCATCGCGTCGAAGAGCTGCAGCTCCAGCGCCCCACGGGACTGGTCCGTGAGCGTTCGCTTCGGGGTCTGCGCGATGAACGTGCCCACTGTCCACTGCATCGCCTGCCCGCGGGACTGGATGCGGTAGTGCGCCCGCAGCCGGTGCGAGGCCCAATCCACCGGCTCGTCGCCCTGCCACACGCAGGACCCGCCCGAGCGGATCGTGGCGTGTAGGTTGAACTCGGCCTCGAAGCCGCGCACGCCCGCGATCCGCCGGATGAACCGGTTCGTGCGGGCGTGCACGAGCTCGAAGATCCAGTCCTCCGTGCGGGAGGACGCGGCGAGCAGGTCCACCCTGGACGCCTCCCACGAGGGGGCGCCCACGAGGTGCAGCTGATCCGTCACAGGCCCTCCTGCTCATCGAAGCGGATCCGGGTCACCCGGAACTGCGCCGACTCCCGGATGTCGGTCGCCTTGCCGCCCAGCGCCGGGATGGACACGAACCAGCGGTGGCCCTTCGCGTCCCGGTAGCACAGCGGCTCCTCCGCGGCGCGCAGGAACGCCTTCAGCTCCGCCAGGCTCGCCCCACCGTCCGGGTTCGGCGCGAGGGACACGGACACGTCCAGCACGTCCGACTCGCGCCGGTTGCGCACCGACACCGGCAGCGTCAGATCCGTGTCCGAGTCCGTGGCCAGGTGGTGGTACGCCGCGCCGCGGGACCAGTCCACGTCCAGGGCCGCGTTGTCGCGCATCTTCACGGCCTGCGTCCACCCCGGGCCGGCGTTCAGCCAGATCCAGCCCTCCGGGTCCGGGGCCACGAGGATCACCGGGGACTGCGCCGTCGAGCCGATCTCCGAGATCGTGACCACCCGGTACGCCGACGGCGTCGACGTCGCCGGGATCGGGTCCACCACCGCCGTGTCCAGCGGCAGCCCAGCCTCGAGGCGCAGCCAGTCCCCGCCGTCCGTGGACCGCCACAGCTCGCACGAGACCGCCGCGAGCTCCGTGGCCGACGGCGCCTCGTGCCGGATGGAGACCTGCACGGTCGCCGAGTCCTCGTCCCAGTGCGTGGTGACCTGTGCCGTGGGCGGCGGCGCGTAGGTCACGTCGATCTGCTGGCGAGCCTCCTCCGACCACAGGCCCACGCCGTCGGCGACCTGCACGCCGACCACGTAGGACATGCCATCCTGCAGCACGTGGTCCACGTCGGCGATCGTCCAGGCCGACGCGCGGGCCACCTGCCACAGCACTGTGGACCCGTCCGCGGCGTAGAGGCTCACCCGGTACTGGTCCTGCCCACCGCCGTCCGGATCGAAGAACGACCAGCGGACCTGCACGCGGGAGGAAGCGAAAGCGGCCTCGGCCGGCGCGGTGATCGTCGCCGAGGGCCGCTGCGACACCGCTGTCAGGCACACCGCCGACCAGGGGGACGGGTCAGCGTGCTGGCCCCACGTGCGGACCTGCCACTCCACCGTCTTCCCGGCCGGCCACAGGCCCGCCGGCACGATGTGCTTGGAGCCCGTCGCCGCCGTCTTCGGCGTGCCCGACCACTCCGTGGCCCCGCCCTGCCGCCACCGGACCTCGTAGGCCTGCTGCGCGGTCGTGTCCAGCGGGTTGTGCACCCACGAGAGGGTCACCGGCTGCGCCGCGTCCGCGACCACCGGTGCGAGCTTCGTCGGCGCTGCCGGCGCGGTGATCAGCACGACGTTCGCCGTCCACACCCACGCCGACGCCAGCGAGCCCGCCGTCGTGCGCACCGCGTACCGGTGCTGCACCGCCGGGTCCGGGGCCTTTACCAGGTAGCTGCTGCCCGACGACGTCCACCCCGGGTAGGACCATGTCGCGCCGTTGTCCGTGGACCGCGCGAGCTCCGCCGCCACGCCTGGGACCGAGGGCAACCCCCACGTCACCGCGATGTCCGCCCCTGAGCGGGTCGCTGTGACCTGCGTCGGCGCCGGAGGCGTCGTGTAGAAGTACGGGCCGTACGCCCACGCGGAGGCGCCCCCGCTGTTCTGCGAGCGCACCCGGTAGCGGTACCGCATGCCGGGCTTCGTGGAGGAGTCCACATAGCTCGAGACGTTCCCGACCGTGGCGATCGTGACGTACGCGTTGGACACGTGGTCCCACCGCTGCACGAGCACGGACTGGTAGGGCTTGGCCTCGGCGCCGGGGTTCACCCGCGTCCAGGACACCGTGTGCTTGGCGTCCGAGGTGCGGGCCACGGCCACGCCCGTGGGGGCGTCCGGGGCCGCGTAGGGGCGGGCAGGCATGGATGCGCTGTAGTTCACCCGCGCAGCCGGGAAATCTGGGTGCCCGTACCACTCCACGGAGGACGTATCCGTGTACGGCTCCCCGTAGAACAGATAGAGTCGGTCGGTTCCGCTGTGAATCTTGGTGATGTTCGCCGTGGACCACGCGTCGTAGGACTTGTGGTTGAACGCCACAGTGAAGGGGCCGCCGGGGGGCGCCACCTCCCCCGCGTAGGCGATCTTGGACGCGTTCGACCACACGGGGTACTTGGTCCAGATGTACACGTTCGTGGTCCACGTGCGGTACTCCGTGGCCGGGGTCAGGGACCCGGTGTTCCAGGCGCCAGGCACGGCCTCGGCGCCCAGACGGACCTCCCAGCCCTCCGAGTTCTTGACGGGCGCGCCCCAGGTGATGGCCACCGCGGGCCTCCTCTCAGATCAGTGCGAGCCGACGGTCTGGCGCAGCGGCTGCTGCAGGCCCGCCACCCACGACGCAGCCTGCGCCGTGGTGATTCCCTCGATGTGCGTGCGCAGCTTCGTGCCGTCGTCGAGGACGAGAATGACCTCGTCGGGAAAGCCGGCCAGAGCGGACGGCGCGGCCTGCGCAGATGGGCCCGCCATCGCCCCACCCGCCCAGCCTGCCGACGCGGACAGCGCCGCGAGCGCGGGCTCAGTGAGGGTGGGATTCAGGGTCAGGTCGGCGGCGGAGAGGTACTGCTCCGCCGCGTCGGCAAGGTAGCCGTCCTCGCCCGCGATGGCGTCCGCGAAGTCGCGGCTCAACGCGCGACCCGAGTAGGTGGTGTACCCGCGGCCGGAGAACGGCCCCCGCTTGGCAGGCGAGAACGGGAAGAACTCACGGATCTTCGCCATGCCGCCCTCGACGACGCCCTTGGCCCTATCGAAGCCGCCGCGGAGGCCGTCCATGAAGCCATTCAGCAAGGCTTCCCCGGACTGGCGCAGCGTGCCGCCCAGGTCGCCCAAGGCGCGCAGCACGTTGCCGGGCAGGTCCCGGAAGAATCCGAGGACCCTGTCGATGCCGTCGGAGACGGTGCGCCGCGCGGCCTCCATGCCGTCGGAGAACCCGCGCTTGGCGCTGTCCATGCCCTCACGTACCTTGTCCGTGGCGCTCCGGAAGAGGTCTGCGTAGAATCCGACGACTCGGGTCACGAAGTCGCTCACGAGCGACTTGACCCGCTCGATCCCGTCCGAGAAGAAGGAACGGACCCGCGACCACAGCTCGGACACCTTTTCCGATGCCTGTGAGTAGAGGGCGCTGAAGAAGCGGACCACGTCGGAGACGAGACCAGAGACGAACTCCACGACTGCCGAGATGGCCTGGCTGGTTGCATCAACAATGTAGCGCCAGGCATCCTGCCATCCTTCCCAGAGCCAGACCGCAATGTCGCCCAGCAGGCGGACCCCACCCATGAGGAGCTCGAAGACCGCGCTGATCACGGCCCACGCGACCTTAACCGCCGAACTGATCCCGGACCACGCCGGGACGT
>NZ_JBFBLX010000005.1:46116-151643 GCF_040702705.1 Micrococcus sp. NPDC078436
CGGGACGATCACGTTCTGCCAGAGCCAGCCCACGATGTCGCCCAGCAGGCGGACCCCACCCATGAGGAGCTCGAAGACCGTGCTGATCACGGCCCACGCGACCTTAACCGCCGAACTGATCCCGGACCACGCCGGGACGATCACGTTCTGCCAGAGCCAGCCCACGATGTCGCCCAGCAGGCGGACCCCACCCATGAGGAGCTCGAAGACCGTGCTGATCACGGCCCAGGCGACCTGAATCGCCGAGCTGATCCCGGACCACGCCGGGACGATCACGTTCTGCCAGAGCCAGGAGATCGCCGGCGCGAGCGTGTTGACCACCCAGTCCCCGAATGCCTGCAGGGCTGGCTGGATGACCCCAGACCATGCGGCGGACACGGCCCCGGAGATAGCGGACCACGCAGGCACGATCACGTCCTGCCAGAACGCAACAATGGCCGGCCCCAGCGTGCCCGTGATCCACCCGCCGAACGCCTGCAGGGCAGGCCAGATGACCCCAGACCATGCGGTGGAGATGATCGCGGAGATCCCGGTCCACGCCGGAACGATAACGCCCTGCCAGAAACCCATGAACGCCGGCACCAGGGTGCCAGTGATCCACCCAGCAATGGCCGCGAACACGGGCTGAATGACACCAGTCCATGCCGCCTGCGCTGCGGCCTGGATGCCGGTCCACGCGCCGTCCACGACGGTGCGGAACCACTCGAAGTTCTGATATGCGAACACCGCGGCGGCCGCGAGCGCAGCGAGCACCACCAGTACGACGCCAATGGGATTAGCAGCCATGACCGCATTCAGCGCTGCCATACCGGCGGTGAGACCCGCCTTCGCGGTGGCCACTGCGGTCGTGATCGCGGACCACGCCCGGAACGCGCCCATGAGCAGCCCGACGGCTCCGGCCGCGCCACCCAGGACCGCGCCCAGCAGGCCGAGCCACGCCGAGTTCTGCTGCACCCAGCCGCCGAACGCCTGGAACGCGGGGACGAGGGAGTTCTGGAACCAGCCGTACACCTCGAGCGCGCGGGCTGCGAGGATCTCCATGAAGCCGAGCAGCCCGCCCTGTGTGATCGACCCGTCCGCCCGACCCCAGGCGTCGGTGAACGCGCCCACGGCCTCCACGGCCTTGCCCATCCACTCGCCCAGCGCGCCGAAGACTGTGGCGCCGAGGGGCTCTAGCCAGACCAGCACGTTGTTCTTGAAGAGCTGCCAGGCTTCGGCGAAGTCCATGGTCTCCTGGCCGACGCCGAGGATGGAGTCCGAGGACTGGCCCGCGGCCCGGGTGAGGTCATCCAGGTTCAGCGCGCCGGACTGCAGCGCGTCGATGAACTGCGGGGCGCCCTTGGTGCCGAACACCTTTGCCGCGAGCTCCATCGCGGATGCCTGGTCCCCCGAGGCGATGAAGCCCTTGATCTCGCCCACGACGCGCTTGAACGCCTCCTGGGGGGCCTCCCCATCCTTGGCGAGGGTAACCATGCCCTTGGACATAGAGGCCATCATCTTGCTCGAGTTCAGGCCCGCCTTGTCGAGCTCGCCGGCCATCACAGCCGTCTCCTCGAACGAGAACCCCAGGGCCTTCATCGCTGGCGCGTTCGTGCCGACGATGGACGCGAGGTCGTTCATGCCCACGCCGGTGGCCTGGGAGACCTGGAAGAGGTGGTCCATCGCCCCGACCACGTTCTCGCCCTCAATGCCAAACGCGTTGAAGGCCGCCGAGGTCTTGTTGATGTCCACGTCCTCGCCGAGGATGCGGCCAGCCTCGAGGTACTGCGCGGCCACGGTCTCCAGCGTCCCGCCGGAGAGGCCCATGCGGGTGTTCAGGTCTGCGACCGTCTGCCCCACCTGGGAGAACTCGGCCGGCACGGACTGGCCCACACGCTTCGCGGAGTCCACGAGCCCATCCAGTGCGTCACCCGAGGCACCCGTGCCCACACGGATGGTGTCAGCGACGTCATCGAAGACCTCACCCACCTTGTACAGGAACGCCCCCGCCGCCAGGACCCCCGCGCCGGCGGCCGCGACGCCCGTAGCCATGGCCTTCCCGAACCGCTTGCCGATCTGCGAGCCCGCACCGTCCGCCTCGGCCCCGGCGCCCGTAACGAGCGCGGGACCGAAGCCCCGGAAGGACGGCAGGACCGGCAGCCAAACAGCCTCATCAGCCTGTGCCATGACGACCTCCTCGGGTCAGTGTGTGGACGCGCGGGCGATCGCCTCGAGCGCCTCGCTCTGCAGCGCGGCGATGCGACGCTCAGCGCGCCGCTTCCGGGCGCGCTGCAGCGCCGTCTCCGCAGGACGCGGAGCGGCTGGCATCTTCGGCTTCGCCTTCACGACGTCAGCCACGAGCTTGAACAGCGCCTCAGTGGCGCCCGTGAGCCGATCCAGACGCTGCTCAACCGGGCCGTACTCGGACAGGCGCGGCGGCCCGGACTTCTCCGGGATCTGATCCAGGTGCGCCTCAATGAACTCGTCGTCGTCGAGCTGCGCCAGCTCCATCCGCGAGCGCGGGGGCAGGCCCTGGATGAGGGTGTGCAGTCGACGCCAGGAGTGGACCCCGCGGAAGAAGTCCAGGAGGTCCACCCCGTAGACGTCGAGGAGGTCGCACTCGAGGTGCGGCCCGTACCTGTTGACGAGTGCGATCAGGTACGGGAGACGGCTTCCCCCGCGGGGCGGTATCCCTGCTTGATGAGGGCGCGGATCTTGCGGGGGTCCTTCTCGTGGACCTTGCCGCCGCCGGGGCCGATGAGCTCGACGTCCTCGGCGAGGTCGAAGAACAGGGCGAGGTCGGTGATGAGGTTCTCCATCGCCTTGTACGGGGCGCCGGCGAGGAGCTTCTCGATGCGGGGCCACTGGTCGCCGCAGAGCACGATGAGCATGGCCTCCATGTCGCCGGTGCGCTGCGCGCGTGCCCACTGGAGCAGGGAGGCGCCGGTGGGGGCGGGGATCTCGATGGTCTCCTCGGCGGAGACCTTGAGCTGGAACGGGGCGTGCGCGGCCTCGGCCGTGTAGTCGTCCCAGGTCTTGAAGGTGTTCTTGCTCATGGGTGGTGGGCCCTTCTGGTCAGTCCTGCTTGGCGGGGGTCTTGCGGGCGGCGCGCGTGGCGCCCTCCTGCTCCCGGGGCTTCCAGCCGCGGGCGATCAGGTCGGTGCGCTCGGTCGGGGACGTGGTCGTCCACTCCCGGCCGTCGGGGTGAACGAGGGTCTCGGCCTTCTCAGCCATGGGTGCCTCCGTGAGGGTGGTGGGCAGGGGTGGGAAGGCGGCGCGGGCGGCCCACCAGCTACAACCCGCGCCGCCGGTCAGAGGGAGGGATCAGGCGGCGGCCGGGGCAGGGAAGCCCATCGCGGCGTGGTCCAGGCCGGGGCCGCCCCAGATCTCGCGCATCGCGGTGCCCACGGTGCGGTCGTTGTAGCCGGTGAGGGTCAGGCCGTAGCGCAGCTCCTCCTCCTCGGACCACTTCTGCTCCGCGGACTCGGACACCTGCGCGCGCGGCAGCCAGCGGACCACGTAGATCGCGTCCGGACCGTCGCCGTCCTTGCCGACAGCAAGGACGCGCCACAGCAGCGACGCCGGCCGAGAGGGCTTGTCGATGACCACGTTGCCCTTGGCGTCGGTGGTGAGCCCGGACAGGTCCACACCCTTGTCCATCTCCAGGGTCGTCAGGTGCGTCTCCTGCGCGGTGAACTGCAGGCCGGCGACGTCGGAGAGGATGTCTCGGCGGGTCGGCTCCGCGTAGCCATGAGAGGTGACGTCGGAGGTCTCCTGCTCACGGGTCCAGGTCGCGCCGTCCTCCTTGGTCGTCATTCCGATCGGCGTGTACCCGGCCGGGAGGACCAGCTTGGTCCCGTCCCAGATCTGCACGGGAGCCTCGTCCTCGGGGGCGTAGCGCTTCGCGAACAGCGCCATCTCGAGGACCTTGCGGATGCGGTCGTTGTTGTGGCCCTTGATGTCGTCGAAGGTGCCGGTCGTGGGGGTGGCGGTGGCCATGGGTGCCTCCTAGAGGGGCGGTCGGAAGAGAGGGGGTGCTGGGGTCAGTAGCGGCGGAGCGCGACCCGGTACACGGCCACGAAGCGGTGCACCGCGGGGTTGCGGAAGTCCACCCACTGCGGGGCGGAGACCGTGCGGACGGAGTCGAAGAGCACCGCGCCGGCACGGTGGGCGCGGACGGCGGCCATCGCCGCCCTCGCCCGCTCGGCGAGGTCACGGGCCGCGGCGCGCGACGGGGCGAACGCCTCGACGTCGATCGCCGCGGAGTCCGTGATCCCGTCGTCCTCGCCCGGGCCGCGCGTGATGCGCACGAAGCCGGGGAGCTGCTCGAGGTCGGTGGGGGTGGCCGTGGCCACGCGCACACCGAGGGTGTCGGCCAGATACTTCACGAGGGCCTTCTCGACGTCGGGCCACATGCGGCTCACCCTCCTTCAGCGGCGCGGCCCAGGATGCGGCGCCGGCCCGACCGGGTCGTGCCCCACTCCTGGTCCACGTTGTCGCCCACGACGTTCACGTAGGGGCGGCCCTGCGGGCGGACGCCGCCCTGCGTGGTCACGTTCATCTCCACGCCCTCGCTGGCCGCCAGCCCGCGCGCCCGAGAGGCGATGCGGTCGGCGACCTGCTGCAGGGCCCCCGGGATGTCCGGATGGTTGACGGCCTTGGCCATCAGCTCGGGGCCGATGCGGACCTCAGCCACGGACCCGCTCCAGGGCGGCGCGGATGAAGCCGGGGGTGATGAACCCGCCGGGCTGGCGGCCGGGCTCGCCGACGACCTGGTACTCGTGGCCGGCCAGGCGCACGGCGTCGGCGGCCTCGAGGTCGGTATCCAGGGGCAGGTAGATCCAGTAGCCGTCGATCTGCTGCTCGGCCGCGGTGGTCTCCTCGGAGGATCCGCGGGGCTCGTACCAGCAGGGCACGGTGATCGTCTCGGGCCCGCCGATGATCGGCAGCCCGTAGTCGTCGTACTCCCCGGTGGGGGTGGCCCGAAGAACGAGCTGGCAGGTCTCGGTCATCAGCTGCATCAGGGCCTCCAGTGCAGACGGTGCCGGTCCATGGCCGCCGACGTCGTGGGGTCGTAGCCGCCCTCGAGCGAGACGGACCGGCCGGCCAGGGACTCCTGCTTGATGCGCCCGCCGGTGTGCGCGGCGGCCCGCTCTGCGAGCGCCGGCAGGAGCGCAGGCGGACACTCCAGGTACCCGTGCCGGAAGGTCACGTCCACGACGCGCGGGCCGCGGCAGGCGGAGGGCATGCGCACGGCGGCGTCGCCCTCCCACACCCACCCGGGCACGGCCGTGCCATCGGGGGCCGCGACGGCGAGCACCTCGAGCACCCGCAGGGAGGGGAGAAGAAGAAGGTCGCCCTCGACGCGCAGACGCGCGGTCTGCGTGATGACGGGGGCGATGTGCCAGCCGCACTCGGCGCGGATGGCGTCGGCGGCCGCAGCCACCGCCGAGGACGGGAAGGGGCCACCGCGGAAGCCGGCCAGCGCCTGGGCTCCCACGAGGTCGGGAAGTGCGGCGGCGTCGGTCAGCGTGATCTCCACGGTGGCCCCTCCTGTCACTCGGTGTCAGCCGGCTCGGCCGGCTTCTGGTCGGCCTCCGGGGCCGCGGCGGCGGACTTGTTCGCCGGGCCCCGGCGAGCTTTGTTCGCGGTGGCCTTGGCCTCCTTGAACTCCACGGCGAGCTCGCCGTAGCGCTCGGCGTCCTGCGGGGTGAGGAGCACGGTGTGCTCGACCCCGGCCATGGTCAGCAGGTACTGCTTGCGGTTGTCAGCCATGTGAGCCGTCCTTCGGGTCAGGCCGCGGCAGCGGCGAGCGTGACGTCCACGAACGCGGTGGGGACGCGCACGGCCAGGGCCACGCGCTCCTCGATGCGGGTCGTGATGATGTTGGACGTGAAGTCCACGTCGTGGGAGTTCGTGGACTCCACGCGCACGCCGCCCTTGCGGTACACGGTCGATGCCGCCCCGAACGCGCCCACGAGCGGGCGGCCGGCGGGGACCGCGGCGGACACGATGGTCCGCACGCCCCACAGCGGGGGCTGCCACTCGATGCCGCCGTTGCCGTACTCGCCGGCGAAGAAACCGCCGCCGAAGTACTGGCCGTTGCCGTCGCGGCGCAGGCGCAGCGCCTGGTAGTCCATGGGGTTGATGACGATGCCGTCGGCGGTGAGGCCGGTGGCGGTCTGCACCTTGGACAGCGCCCGGTACAGGGCGTCGGGGTTGTCCGCGGCCGAGGCGGCGGTTTCGGTCTGGATGCCCGAGCGCATGCGCAGGCCGAGCACGTTCGAGCCGGTGCCGTCGCCGTTGAGGAGCTGGTTCTCCTCGGCCAGGGCGAGCAGGTACAGGCCGCGCTCGTTGATCTCGGACACCAGGAACGCGGCGTCCTCGACCATCTCGTCGGTGAACTTGATGAAGCCGGCGATCTTCTTCAGAGCGTCGGTGCGCTGCTCGGGGTCCTCGAAGTGCAGCTGCGGCTTCTTGCCGCCGGGGGCGACGGTGGTGAAGCCGCCCTCCACGAGCGCGTCCTCCACCAGGTAGGACACCGCGTTGGAGCCGGCGCCCAGAGTGCCCTGACCGAGGAGGTCGGAGACCACCGGGCGGCGGAAGGCACGGACCACGGTCTGATCGAAGGTGGTCAGCCAGGGGGCGACGACGGCCGGGGTGCCCTGCGTGTCCGTCGCGGCCTTGGCCTGCGGAGCGAACTCCGGCGCGGCCACGGTGGCCCCCGAGACGGACTTCACGCGAGACAGGCCCGCGGCTCCGATCGACTTCACGAAGTGCTCGCCGAGCGTGCGCGCGGACTTCGCGTCGCGGTCGGTGCCCTCCGGGTCCGCGCCGTGGGACTCCAGGCGCGCCATGAGCGCGTCGGACTTCTCCGCGTCCTTGATCTTCACGTCGAGCTGCTCCACCTCGGCGAACTTCGCCTCCACGGTGGTCTGCTCGTCCTGGGTCAGGGCGCGCTTGGCGCTCTTCGCGCCGTCGATGATGTCGCGGGCCGCCTTCAGGGCGGCGGCGCGCTGGGCCTTGAGGTTCATCATGAACCCCTCTCTGCGCTCTCCAGGAGCGCGTAGTAGGTGAGCTCTGCCGCCAGCAGATCGACGGACGCCGCGGACTTCAGGTCCTCGGACTCGACGGACGACTTGGCCCCGCGAGGCTCCTCGTCGCTGGCCGTGCCCTTGCCTTCGGTTCCGGCGCTGGCCTTCTCCTGGTCGTCTGGGGTGGCCGCGGGCGCGGCCTGACCGTCCTCGTCCGCGAGCGCGGCGAGGACGGAATCGATGGCGTCGCGCGCGTCGCGCAGCGCGGTCTCGTTCTTGGCCGAGAGCACGCGGCCGGCCTTGATGCCGTCCACGAGGCCCTTCACGGCCACGACGGAGGTGTCCTGGTTCGCGCCGATCGGCACGAAGCTGAACTCGTGGACGGCGAGCTTGCGGAGCTCGTTGGCCTTGCGGCCGTCCTCGAGCTCCACGGCGCCTTCCTCGAGGGTGTCGTAGGCGAAGGAGAGCTGGCGCAGACGCCGACCCTTCACGAGGCGGTAGACGTGGGGGCCCTTCGGGGACTCCATGTCGAACATGCCGCGCACCCACCAGCCGTGCTCGTCCTCGCCCATGTCCGTGGCGTAGGCGACGAAGAAGTCGGGGTCGTCCATGCGGTGTCCGTAGAGGCCCGGCAGGGAGTCCCCGGCGTCCTTCCACTTCTGCAGGGTCTCCGCGAACGCGCCGGGGGCGACGACGTCGCCGTAGGAGTCCGGCTCCTTCGTGAACGTGGAGGGGTAGACGATGAACTCGCCCTCGGCGAGGCCGTCCTCCACGCCGGCCTTGACCTGGCCGACCGGGATGGTCTTGATGTGCATGAGCCCTCCTCGGGTCAGCGGGTGATGATCAGCGAGCACTGGCAGTTGGCGATGTCCTCGGGGTCTCCGGTGAAGGAGCCCGGCCACGGCATGCCGTTGGAGAAGTCCTCGTCGATGCCGACCTCCTCACCGTCCAAGGCGGCGTGGGAGGCGCGCGGGTTGTCGCTGTTCACGACCCACGTCTTCATGGCCCGCGGCATGGTCTGCCGCGGCCCCTCGGCGAGGCCGAAGCCCACATAGGTCGCGGCCGCGGTCATGCCGGACTGCGCCGCACGGGAGTCCTCGGCCACGTCGAACACATGGGCGGCGGCGTCCACCGGGTCCGCGTCCTCCTCCTCGTCATCGCGGGCCGCGAGTGCGTCCTCGAGCTGAGTGAGGGTGGAGGCGTTGACCTGGCGGGCGATCCGTTCGGACACGGCCGTGAGGAACTTGCGGGTGCGGGCCTCGGAGTAGGCGGCAGGATCGCCGCCCATCTGCTCGAGGACCTCGCGCGCGGCCGTGGTGGCCACGTCGAGGCCGAGGTCCAGCAGATCCTCGGTCAGCTCGCGGTCCCACCGCTCGGCGTCCCACCACGTGGGCGCCTTCGCGCCGAGCGCCGTGAGGACCACGGCGCGCTGGCGGCCGGCGTGACGGGCGAACACCTCCCCGAGCGCGTCCGCCTGGTCCGCGGGGATGGTGTCCTCGGCGGGGGCCTTGAGCTCGAAGCGTGTCGGCGGGGCGGCCTTGCTGGCCGTCGCCGGGGCGGTGTTGCGGTTCTGTGAGCCGGAGTCCAGGGGGGAGGCCTGGCCGCCGGTGATGACGTTGAGCGGGGTGATGAGCTCGTCCCCTCCGGGGAGTGCGGGGAGGTTGCGCATGCCGCGGGCCTCGTTGCGGGTCATCCAGGGGCCGCCGACGGAGGCCTGCAGCTGGGCGGCCTGCTCCTCGAAGTTGCCCTGCAGCTTCTCCTCGATGTTGAACTCCACGTAGTGCGTGGCGGGGTCGAGGCCGAGGCGGGGCACGAGGAAGGTGTTCAGACGGGACTCGATCTGCGCCAGGAGCGGGCCGATCGTGTCGCCGTAGAGCATCTTGCGGAACTCGCGGACGTTCGCGTAGGTCGCGCCGTCGTTCTGCCCGATCATCGTGGGGTTCACGTGGTAGGCGGCGGCGACGGTGGTGAGGGAGAGCTTCGCGGCCTCCACGAACTGCTGATCGCGGGCGGAGAAGTCCACGGTCTTGAGGGTCATGCCGTCCTCGAGGATCGGCGTGCCGCCGGCGCGGGAGCCGTCCCCGGTGAACTTGGCGTACCAGTCCTCGCGGAACGCGGCGCGGGCCTCGTCGGACCACTGCCTGGAGTTCGCCGGCCGCTCGAGCACGGCGGAGACGCGGCCGCCGCGGCGCCACACCTGGGAGCGGTACTTCGCGGCCTCGACCTGCTCGCGCAGCGTCTCGCGGAGCGCGTCCACCGTGGGGGAACCGGCCGTGGCCGAGTCCGGGTCGTAGCCGGCGAACGGCAGGATGTTCTCCGCGGGGATGGTCTCGGGCGCGCCGTCGGCGCGCACGTACACGCGGTATGCGGACACCTTCCACGGGGTCTCGCGCACCGGCTCCACCCAGGTGGGCGGCAGACGGCGGATCATCCACCCGGACGTGGTGTCCGAGGACGGTGCCACCCACCAGTACGCGCGGTCGTAGAGGGCAAGGTCGCCCACGAGCGCGAACGTGAGCTCGTACGGGGTCATCGTCCCGTCCACCTCGCGCAGCACCCGCGCGAGGTCGGAGGTGCGGTCGCGGTGGCGGTCGCCGTCCGCGGCCCGCTCGAACACGTGCAAGCCCAGCTGAGCCACGTTCCGGGCGAGGAAGGCGACCACGGTGCGCAGGTGCGGCTGCGTGCGCCACATCTGGGTCGCGGTCATGTTCGACGGGTTGGCCAGGGACACGAGCTCGGGGGAGCCGAGATGCGTCACGCGCGGCGTGAACACCGCGGACCCGGAGACCGCGCCGAGGATCGACTGCCAGAACGCCATGCAGCACCTCCTCGGAGCTTCAGATGGTCATCACGCCCCGTGTCTCGTACACGGAAGGGGCGGTGGTCGGGCCGATGGTCGCCTGCCAGGCGGCCAGCGACGTGGCCTCCAGCGGGGAGACGTCCGCGGTGGACGCCTTCCGGCCGATCGCGAAGCGGTCCCCGACCGGGCGCAGTGCGGCGCCGGCCACCGCGGCGTCCAGCTCCGGGGCCGGCGTGTGCAGCAGCGCCCCGTCCGAGACCCGCGAGCGCAGGTTCGCGAAGGCGTCGAGCACGTCGGAGGTCGTGGCGACGTGCAGCTCCACGCCCTCGCGCTCGAGGGTGGGGATGAGCATCGCGCCGGGCCCCTTGCCGT
Source organism: Micrococcus sp. NPDC078436 (assembly GCF_040702705.1). Lineage (NCBI taxonomy): Bacteria > Bacillati > Actinomycetota > Actinomycetes > Micrococcales > Micrococcaceae > Micrococcus > Micrococcus sp. NPDC078436. Next base: position 56,302 of record NZ_JBFBLX010000005.1, read on the forward strand.
CAATGACGAGGGGCACCTCGAAGCGGGCCTGCAGCTCGTGGGCGCGGTCCACGGTCCAGGCGGTGCCGGGGCCGTGCTGGAGCACGCGGGGCCAGACGCGTCCGGCGTCGTCCACGCCGGCGCCGACGAGGGCCGCGGACTTCAGGTCCATGGCCACGGCGACGGCGAGGCCGGTCATCTTCAGGTCGGCGGGCCGTTCGTCGTCCTCGCGGGCGCCCTGCTCCCACTTGCCGGGGCCGAAGATGTCCGAGGTGGAGGGGTCGTCCCACCAGCCCATCCGCTCGCGTGCGAACTCGGCCGGGGGGAGTGCCTCGCGCTCGGCGGCGACGTAGCCCTCGGTGAGGCCGGTGCCGTTCGCGCGGATCCGGCCGAGCAGGGGGTTGGCCTGCTTCCAGTTGTCCCGGTCGTCCAGCTGGCAGCCGGCCCACTTCCCGGGCTCGTGGTCGCACTTCTCCGAGGCGCAGGCCAGCACGGGCGCGCACCACTCGCAGTACGCTAGGCGCGGCGAGGAGCCGGCACGGCCGCGGTCACGGATCTTGCGGAGCACGTCGGAGTGGGCGACACCGGCGGAGGACCCGTAGATCACCTGCGGGTCGGGCCGCACGGACAGCGTCGGGAGCAGGGCGCCCATGTGGTCAGGCTGCAGCGCGAACGCCTCGTCGAGGACGACCTTGTCGCCGGAGAGGCCACGGCCGCCGGCCTTCGTGCGTGCCCGGAACTTCAGGCGCGCCCCGGTGCGCAGCTCGATGGCCTCGTCGCCGTTCGCGCGGTGGATCTTCTTCACGCGCTTGGAGAGGAACGAGGAGCCCTCGATGAGGAGCTCCATGTCCCGGAACGCTTCCTGCGCCGTGGAGAACTCGTGGGCGGACCAGATGATCAGCTGCTGGTCGGTGATGAACAGCCAGCCGAGGGCCATCTGCTTGAGAAGGCCCGTCTTCATGTTCTGGCGGGCGCAGATCACGCACACCTCGAACGAGCACGCCTTCCCGCGGCGGTCCACCGCGAACGCGTCGTCCAGGACGAGGCGCTGCTCGGGGTCGGGGCTGAAGCCGACGACGTCGCAGAGGTCCGCGACGTCCGGTCCGTAGGTCGTCCAGCGGTCCTGCGGCGTCGAGCGGTAGTACGGCTCAACCAGTGCGGAGTCGTTCCTCACGTCGGCGTCTCAGCTCCTCGAGCTCGTCCACTTCCTCCACCGTGTCCGCGAGCGCGGCGGCCAGGGTGACCTCGAGCTGCTTCACGAGCGCGGCGACCGCGGAGCCGGTGTCGAGCATCGGGGCGTCGAGGCGCTGGGCCAGGACCATCGCGGACTGCCCACGCGGGGTGAAGAGCACCCCGCCGTCGCGCAGCGCCTTGCGCGTCGCCGCGGCGACGCCCTCGACCTCGGGCTCGTCGTCGATGACGACCCGCCCGGTCACGACCTCGGGGCCAGCCTCCTCGGCAGTCCGCGAGCGCTCGGCCAGCGCGGTCTTCACGTCCGCGGGAAGCTTCGGGCCCTTCTTGCGGTGCGCGCGGACGCGGCATGTCGTGGAGCAGTACCGGGCCGTGTCCCGCTTGGCCTCGAACGCGTTCCCGCACTCGGCGCACGCGATCTCCACGAGCACCTCCGTGGGTCGAGAATCCGCGCCGTTACAGGGATCGCGGGGGGTGGTTACGTTACGTCCAGACCCCGGGGAGAGGCCTGACTACCGGGCGGAGTCAGCTGGCCCGAGCTTCCTGAAGATCCGAACCCCCTACCCCTGGGGGGTTACCAGTCGCGGACCGTCGTGGCGGACTTCGCGGCGCGGGCCGCGGTGGCGTTGGCCTGTCCGGCGGCCCGGTTGCATCGGCGGTGCTCGGGGCCTTGGTAGCCGCTGCGGTCGTCGGTGTGTCCGAGGTCCCAGGGCTCGTCGGGCTCGATCGGCTCGCCGCATCGGGCACACGCCGCGTGGCCGGCCTTCACGGTCGGCTCGTACTGGGCGCGGAGCCGCTGGTGCTCGGCTCCGTACCCGCGGGCCGTGGTCGAGGCCAGGACCATCACTCTCACCGTCCTCGCCTCGGTGGTCTGTCCACTGGCAGGAGCAGCCCCGACGGAAAGGAGCCTCGTCGGGCGCTGGTGTTCGGCTGCCGCGTCCTTCGCTCCCCGGGCCGGTCGTGAACTCCGGGGCGGGGTGACGTGAACCAGTGGGCACCGCGCGCACCCGAAGGCCGGCGGAGCTGGGAACGACGAAGGCCCCGACCGTGGCGGTCGGGGCCTTCGCGAAGTGTCTGGGCTTGGGCGCACTTATCCCAAGCACTGCCGAGCGTACACCCTGCTCACCTCACCCGCCAAGCAGGTGCGCCACCTGACCGGCGGCCGCACCGCACTGGGTGGCGAGGTCCACGACCTCGGGGCCGACCCACTCAGCACCGCACTCCCCGCACCGAGCGCGCGGGGTGGTGCCCATCGTGACGACCAGCGCGGGCGTGTCCACCAGTTCCTCGTGGTCCGCATCCCACACCGGGGTCTTCGCCACTCCACACGCCGGGCACTCCACCCCGCGCAGGGCCACGACCTTCGGCGGATCGAGCAGCCGCTCGACGGACAGGACCCACGGGCGGACGACGGCGAGCACCTCCGCCTCCCGGCCGAGCGCAGTCGCCCGCACCGCCACCCACCGGATCCGCTCGAGCAGGGTGAGCCCACCGAAGCCTGGCCTCGGCGGACCAGCCACCGCGGCGGGGGCGACCCGGAACTCCTGTGCCGCCAGCGTGAGAGCGAGCGGGTTCACCGGCCCGGCCGAGCGCATCAGCCACTGCAAGTGCGTTGCCTCGTCCTGCACCTGGCACATCAGCCTCAGCGCCGTCATGTCCAGCGGGGCGCCCGAGCCCGACGCCGATCCGCCGGCGCCGCCCTTAGCCTCACCCGAGGGGTGCAGCGCATCCTGCAGCTCAACCAGCAGAGGCCGCGCACGGATCACCACCGGCCCCGACGCCGTGGCCACCACCTGCGGGGTCTCGACCGTGAGTCTGTCCACCACCATGCTCAACTCACTCATCCCGCCAGCTCCCTCTCGATAGTCCGGTCATGCCACTGGTCAGGCCGCCACACGGCGACGTCGTCTCCAGCCGCGGCGAGCAGGCCGATCCACTCCTGCTGGTCCTTGCTCACCCGGCCCTTCATGGTCTTCAGCTCCCGGAACAGCACCCGACCATCACGGCCAAGCACGAGATCCGGCCACCCGGGGCCCGAGCGGCGGCTGTCGTAGGTGTGATAGACCTTCCAGCCCAGCGACTCAGCCATGCGCACCACGGCGTCCTGCAGGTCCCTCTCGGACATGGCGGCAGCCATCATCCGCACGTACTCCTCCTGCCTCACTGCCCACCGCCTCCTCGTCCTCTGCCACCACGTCTGCCCCGTCTACGTCTCCTGCCCTGCCCTTCACCAGCCGCGTCCCCGTCCAGACCAGACCCGTCCCAGCCCGAGCCCTGCCCGTGCCCGACCAGACCCAGCCCTTCCCGACCCTTCCCGACCCGACCCGACCCGGGGAATCCAGATCCTTCAGCCTGCCGATCTGCCAGGATCTGCAGATCCAGTCCCTCAGCCACCTCTTCCGGCAGCTCGGGCACCCACTCGGCCTCCTCGAGGTCCAGCGGCGTCAATGACGGCGCCGGCGGCGGGGCAATGCCCCGCGCGGCCAGCCAGTCGTCCAAGCTCTGCTCGCGCTCCTGCACGCCGCGGCGCACCCGCTCGCGCTGAGCAGGGCCCGCGCCAGCGGGCACGCCCGAGGCGCCGGCCCCGCGCACGACGTCCGCGCGCGGGCGCTCCGGCCGGGTCGCGGTGTCGCGCACGCCCTGAAGGGGTGCTGCGGTCGCGGCGCCGGCGGTGCTGCCTGCTGCGTCGAACCGTGCTGCGGTGACCGGGCCCGGCGCGCTCTCGCGTCGCGGTGCCTGCTCTGCTGCAGAGGATGGTGCTGCCTGCGGCGCCGCGCTCGCGGGCTCCTCAGGGGTAGACGGGACGACGTCGTGCTCCGCGAGGAACGCGAGCGTGTCCGCTCCGTAGAACGGGCGCTCCGGCGGCTGCATCAGCGTCCGGTCGAACGAGGTGTTCTCCTCGTCCTTCCGCGCGCCGTTGCAGGCCCGGCAGGCCACCACGAGATCCTCGGGTGACGCGGCGCCCTGGCCGGGGTGCACGTGGTCGTACGTCGCGCCGCGGCCGGACTTGCGGTCGCGCCAGGCCACGGTCTTGCCGCACCAGCGGCATCCGTCCCCGTCGCGGAGCCGCACGGGCACCGTCAGCTCGGCGTTGGCGACGTCGGCGCGGCGCTGGGTCTCCCAGGCGCGCTCGGCCTTCAGGAGCATGTGGAACAGGTCCTTCTCCTGCACCAGCCGGAACGCCGGCCGCTCAGCACCGGTGGCGTCCTTGACCACGGTCCGAGTCCAGTAGCCCGCCCGCTCCGCCGCGCCCGCAAGCGCCCGGAAGCGGGCGTCACCGCCGGCCGTCACGCGGGCAGTGGCGAGCGTGACCACGTAGTCCTGCTCGTGCTGGGCGGACATGACCGCGCAGCGGCAGACGTACCCGAAGAGCTCGTTCACGAGCCGGTCGTCCGCGTCGTCCGTCTCCAGGGCCGCGAGCGCGATCGGGTGCATCGCGGAGGCGTCCGAGACCTTCAGCCACGGCATCAGCCCTCCCCGTCTGCGGGGCCCGCGAGCGCGTACTGGTCCTTCTCGGTGCCTTCCGCCATGCCGGCCGCGATGTCATCTCGGGTGAGGGTGAAGGACTCCCCGGCGGCGGTCACCGTCAGGCCTTCGACGCGGGCGTTCTTGAAGCCCTTGCGGACGGCGGACGCGAGGGCGTCCTTGGCTTCGGTCTCGTCCTTGGCCGCCTGGTGCTCGCGCTGGGCGAGGTTCAGGGCGTGGGCGAGGTCCTCGGTCTGCTGGCGCCAGTCCAGCTCCATGCCGTCGAAGTCCGGGGTGTCCTCGTCCTCGGGGTCCGTGCGAGCGATCGAGAGGATGCCACGCACCGCGCCACCGAGCGCCACCTGGTACGACTGGCCGGTGCGGCGGTTCCCGGTGATCGTGAGCTCCTGCCCGTGCTCCTTCGCGGAGCGCACCCACCGGCCGAGGCCGATCGCGCCGACGATCGTGTGCAGGGGCAGGTCCTCCCCGGAGAACGGGGCGGGCATGACCGTGGCGGCCACGTTCGGGAACTCCGGGTCCGGGGCGCCGCCCTGGAGGACGAGCTCGTTGCCGTCGATGAGGCCGCCCACGTCCTGGAACGTCATCTGGTGGCCCGACTCCCGTGACTCGCACTCGACCAGGAGCTGCGCCTGGTCGAAGTCGTCCTTCGAGGACGTCGCGGCGAACACGGCCAGGAACTTCTTCGCGGCCGCCGGGGAGAGGTGGAAGGCGTCGTCGGCCGGGGAACCCGTCAGGCCCTCCGCCTCGAGCACGGCCGCGCGGGCCATGACCGACGTCGAACCCGATGAAGCCATCACCCACGCCCAGTCCTCCGTGACCTGCACGCGCAGGTCCCCGCGCACGCCCGCCTTCGGGCCCGCGCTGTGCGGCAGCGCCACGGCCACCGCTGTACGGAACTGCATCATGTCCAGGGTGATCCTCATGCTCTTCCCTCCAGGGCGTCGGTGATGGTGCGCACGAGCGCGTGATGCTCGGTGCGGCGGCGGGCGGCCTCGTCCGCGGGGATCTTGCCCGCGTCGAGGTCGTGGGTCAGGGCCCGGTCGAACGCCTCGATCCGGGAGAGCGCGGCCGTCAGGGCGGAGCGCTGCAGGACGAGGGCCTCGACCAGGTCCTCCTGCGCGCGGCGCACGACGTCGCAAACCACCGAGCGCAGACGCGGCGAGTACGTGGTGAACCCCGGGACGAACCGGCCCTCCCGGGTAGCGGCCTGGGCGGCCGAGGTGAACACGCGGCGGACGTACTCCGCGTGCTCCCGCTCGTCACTGGCGGCCGGCAGGGACTGCTCCAAGCCGGCCAGCGCGGTCAGGGCGGGCGCGATCATGTGCGGCTCGTCGCTCATGAGCAGGCCTCCAGGTGCGCGCGGTGCTTGACCCAGTCCAGGGCCGCGGTGAGCGCCAGGGTGTGGGTGGGGTGAACGAGGAGGGGTCCGCTGGGCAGGACCGCGGCCCACGCCGAGTCGGTGATCTTCAGGACGCGGGGGCGGGGTCCGGGTTGAGGCCAGGTGGGGAGAGCGGCGGGCATCAGGACTCACCCCCGGCGGCAGGAGCCGACGCGCGGCGCGTACGGCAGAGGATGCAGAGGTCATCCCGATCGAGGAGGACATCGCGGCGGCCGCAGGTGCAGTCGCCCATCTTGTGGCCCACCAGGTCAGGGGAGCGCGGCGGGGGCAGCTGCACCGGGACATCAGCCGGCGGGGCCGGGGCCACGGGCGCGGCGGGCGCGGCGGGCGCCTTGCGGGGCGGGCGCGGTGCCCGCGGCGCGGGAGGTGCAGGAGGTGCCGACGTCGCCGGCACGGACGTCGGGCCAGGGGCGGGCGGTGCCGGCGGGGCGGGCGCGGCGGCCGTGTCGCCCTCCGGCCAGCGCGCGAAGGTCTCGACCGTGCCGTCCGGCTGGCGACGGCTGGTCGTCTCGCAGCCCTTCCGCTTCCACCAGGTGCCCTGCCCCGAGCTCTTGCCGCGCGCGACGACAGCCCACTGACCGGGGCGCTCCTGCAACTGCTCGAGGAGACGGAGGTTCTTGCCCCCTCCACGGCCAGCCCCACGCGAGGGGCCTGGGTCCTTCCACTCGATCTGCTCGACGCTCATGCTCTCCTCCTCATCTGGGCGGCCCGATTCAGGTCCGCGACCACATCTGCCTCACGCTCCGCGCGAGCCGCGCGGGCGTCCTCCATCAGGTGCCAGGCGCACACCCGGTGATGCGGGCACACCCCCAGGTGCCGGTTCTGCCGGCAGCACCGGCCATCGCACGGCGTCCCGTGGTACGCCGCAGCCCTCTTCTGGCTCATCGCCGCCCCCTCCGCTGACGCTCGGCACGGGCACGCTCCTCGGCCCGCGCGCGAGCCAGACGCTGACGGGCCAGCGCCGTCATCCCGCCCCACACGCCGAACCGATTCCGCGGGCCAGCACCCACCTCGTACTCCATCGCCGCGCGCAGACACGCCTCACGTACCAGGCACCCCCGGCACGCCTCCACCGCCGCGGACTCCGCGGCCGGCGCCGTCGCGAACCACAGCTCCGGGTCCGCACCGGACTGACGGCACGGCGTCACCAGATCCGGGTCCGACAGCGGCGACAGCCCAGGCGCCGCAGTGGCCACGGCCAGGGCGGGCGCCGACATCACAGCTCTCCACCGGCGGCGGCACCCGTGTCGGCCTGCGAGGCCAGCGGGTCCGCCGCGCCGAGCTCACGGATGGCACGGGCCTCCGGCTCCGTCCACTCCCACCCCAGCGCGTGGCGCAGCTCGAACCACGTCATGGTCCTTCCGCGGGGCTGCACATAGCAGTTGAAGCCCAGATAGAACGGCCGGCTCCTGCACAACAGCCACAGCGCGGCCTGCTCCACGAGCGACCGGCCCTGCAAGGCCTCACCCACGGCTTCCGGGACGGGCCCGCTGATCTCGCCGAGCTGCAGCACACGGGCCATGGCGGGGAACTCGTTCATGCCGCCCGCGCCGCCCGCGCCGTACGTCGCCTGGTGGTGGTAGCGGGCGAGCACCCGCAGCGTGCGCTCGTCCCCGGCCTTCACCGCGGGAAGCACAGTGGAACGAATCCACTCGTCCTCCAGGCCCACCACGTCCGCCAGCTGAGCGTCGAGCTCGGCCGTCAGCGCCCGATGGGCCGCGCGGGCCTCATCCTCCACGGACTGCTCCCTCACCGGGCGCGGCACCACGTAGACGACGTCATCGGAGTGCTCGTGCACGATCACCGAAGCACCCGCCGCCTTCGCCTCCTCCGCGGTTTCGAACTGGGCCTCCTGCCACGGCTGCTCCGAGCTCCACAGCGGCTCATCCGGCGCCTGGACCACCGGGACGCCGGCGGCCACCATCTCGGCGACCACCTTCGGCCGGCGCTTGCGCCACTCCCGCGCCGTCTTCGCGCGCTTGAGGTGCCACTCCCAGTTCGTCGGGTGCGTGTCCAGCACCTCGAGCAGCTGCTCCTCTTCCGGGTCGCCTGCGAAGTCCGCGAGGGCCTCGGCACGTTCGAGGGTGAGCTGGCCGATCTGGAGCTTCTCGTAGGCCGCGTCCGGCAGGCGGGTGAGCTTGGCCCGAGACCTGACCCGGCGCGCCGAGAGCCCGGTCTCCCTGGCCACGCGCTTGGCGTCCCAGCCGTCGAAGTCGAGCATGGTCTGGACGGCGTCGGCCTCCTCCGTGATCGAGAGGTCCTGTCGGTGCACGTTCTCCTGGACCATGGCCGCGATCTGGTCCCGCTCGTCCAGGAGATCGTGGCGCACGAGCACCGGGACGACGTCAAGGCCGGCCTTGTGGGCGGCGGCCAGGCGGCGGTGACCCATGATCACCGTGTAGTCACCCTGGAGCGTGGGATGCGGGGCGACCACGAGCGGCTGGTGGATCCCCTGGGTGGCCACCGAGGCCACCATCTCCTCGTCCGCGACAGCGCGGGCGCGCACGTTCTTCGGGTGGGGGCGCAGTTTGGCGACGAGCATCTGCTCGAACGTGGCCTGCGCTGTGGGTTGCATCTTCTGCGTGGCCATCAGTGGCCTCCTGCCTGTCTGCGGGCCTGCTCATCGGCGGGCCGGTTCGGGTCGAACACGGGAGCGAAGCTGGCGTCCACGGAGGTGGCGCCGGGAAGAGAGAGCGCGATCCGGCCGCGGCACTGCCTCCAGTCCGAGCCGTCGAGCGTCACGTAGGGCGTCTTGAGGGACGGCCAGTAGGTGCGGGCCGCTGCCACCACCGCGGTGCGCAGCTCGGTCTTGGAGCGGTACGACACCTGCGGGTACCGGGCGCCGAGCTTCGGCATGGGCTTGCGGCCGGCCACCTGGAAGATGACCTGGTGCGTACGGCGCGGCTCAGCCATCACGGCGGCCACCCCCAGCGGGCGCGGGCGCGCGGTGCGTGAGGTGCTCGTCCAGGGCCTCGAGAAGGAGGACCGCGCCGTGCTTGCTCTTCGGGAACCACGGCGCCGGGGCGTCGGTCTGCGTGCACGCGGGGCACCACACGTACGTGCCCGGCGCCGACGACGACCCACCCGGGCCAGGCCAGAGGATCACCGAGGGCACGCTCCCGCCCATCGACGGCGGCCCCACGGGCACCACGGCCCGCACGGCGTCGGCAGGCGCGAGGCTCTGGCCTGTGCCGGTGTCGTCGGTCTGCGCGGTGAGGACGCGGATGAGGACGTGATCGAGGAGCGCACTCACAGGGCACCCCCCAGCGCCCACACGACCGCGAGCTCCGCGAGCGGGGCCGCGCACACCACGAGCAGCCACAGCAGGCCCGCGACGACGAACCTTGCCAGCGCCTGCAGGTAGGCCGCGGCCGAGCCCGCCTCCGGCGCCCACCACGGGGCGACCACAGCGGGAACGGGGGCCGGGGTCGGGACGGCGGCCAGGGCCGGCCGCGGGGAGACGAAGAACGCCTCGACCTCCACGACGTAGATCGGCTGCGCGCTCATCAGGCGTCACCACCCTCGAGGCCCTCAGCACCATCGCCGCAGTCCGGGCCGCCCAGCTCGACGCCCTCGGTGTCCTCGTACGCCTCCGGTCCGGTCTCGAGGAGAGCAGACAGCATGGCCCCAAGCTCCTGCGCCGCCCACAGCCACCGCTCTTCCTTCGTCAGCGGCGGCTCCGTAGCCTCGGTATCACCCGCACCACACGCGCGGGCCGCGCCGGCGCACCGGTACCCACACGAGGAGCAGCACCCATGACCCGGATCTTCGTCAACGACCGTCCCATTGCTAGCTCCGGAAACGCCCGTGCCAGCCAGTTCCTCTACGTCCTGGGGGAAGTCATCGTCGATCGTCTCCGAGCCGGGCAGGCTTCCGGCGTGCGCATCACCACCGACGGCAGCTTCTACTCCCTCACCCAGATCCCGGCGACGGCGCTCGTCACCGTGGAGTACGAACACCGTGATGCCCAGTTCACCGGAGAGATGATCGAACTGCGGGGCGTGATGGAGGAGTCGCTCATGAACACTGGTGAGGTCACGCTCAACCTCGCCGCGGGGCGAGCCGGGTGACCTGGGGTTCTCGACGAACGAGCTGAACGCCCGGTTTCCGACAGTGAGTGTCGGCCCACTGAACGCCGCCTCCCGCCGCGCGGCTGCGAACTCACCCGGGGTCGTCTTCGGCGCATCTGCTCTCAGCCCGGTGAGCTCGCAGATGACTTCGGACAGCTGGTCTTTGTGCACGTCGATGGACAGCTGGACGTAGTCCGTGCCGCCGGCGGTGATCTTGAACCACATGGGGTGCTCCTCTTCATGGGGTGGCCGGCCGCAGGATGCGGGCGGTCCAGGGGGTTGATGGGTCAGCCCGAGGCGAGTGCCTCGAGCGCGCGGGCGACGTCGTTGTCCTTCGTGCGGGCCCGGCGCGGCCGGCGCGGGGGCGGGGCCTCGAGCAGCCGCTCGATGCGGGCCACGTGCTCCGGGGTGAAGTGCAGGGTCCGGCCGATCCGTCGGGCGGGCCACTCCCCCGCCCGGCACCGGCGGCGAACCGTCGCCACGGAGATCCGCAGATGCGTGGCGAGCTCGTCCGCGGTCAGCGGGGCCGTCGAGGTGAGGGTGGGTGCGCTCATGCCGGAACCAGCTCCTTCTGCTTCGCGAGGTGGGCGAGGTGGGCGTGGAGGGCCTGCAGGCCCTTCGCGGTGATCCGGATCGTGGGGTCAGCGACCTCCATCTCCCCGGTCCGGGCGTTCTGGAACGAGGCGCCTGCGCGCATCACGAGGCGACCCGTGGTGATCTGCGACTGGTAGGCGTGCCACCGGCCCCGGGCGCCCGTGCGGAACACCCAGCGCAGCTGCTCCATCAGCGCGAACAGGCGGTCCCGGCCGATCTCGATGTGCTCGTCCCGGGACAGGACCTTCGCGGCGTCCGCGACGGAGTAGTCGCCCCGCGCGGAGGCGAGGGTGTCCCACGCGGCGGCCGCCGGCTCGAGCTGCGCCGCGCGCGCCTCCGCAGCCTCCTTTGCTTCGACCGACGCCGCGAGCTCGCGCAGGGCCTCCGAGTAGGACTGCGGCAGCGCCGGCTGCGCGGGCACCGAGTACGTGCCCGTCCTGCGCAGCGCCGGGAGCACCTCGTGCGTGATCCACCGCTTGAAGGCCTTCGCCTCCGGCTTCCGCGAGCGCAGCACGAGCGAGTACATGCCGGGCTCGGTGACGACTGTGAGCTGTTGGGCGCCGCCCGGGGTGTCGGTAGTAGCGACACCCTTCTCGTCGGCGTCCAGGCTGGCGACGGCGTCGCGGGAGTTGCGGATCTCCAGCACGGTGCAGAGGTCCACGGCCGCGAAGTGCGGCTCGCCGTCGAGGACGACGGTGCGCACGGCGTGCTCGCCGTACTGGAACGGGACGACGGCGCTCATGCGGTCACCGCCTCGGTGTTGGCCAGTTCGAGCAGCACGTCCGCGTGGCAGGGCTGGTCGAGTGGGCACCAGCAGGCGAGGTTCTTCCCGGCGAGCTCGGTCACCTGGGCGAGCATTGGGAGGTGGCGGATGGCGTCGCTGCATGGCGCTGTGCGCCACGGGAGGATCAGCCGGTACAGCTCCACGGCGGTCTCGGGGTCGATCGAGCCGCCCATGTACTCCTCGATGGGGGCGCGGAGGGTTGCGTCGAGCTTCGCGGGGTCGCCGGAGGTCAGCGAGAAGCGGTGTCCCACCTTCCAGGGGTTCCCCCACTTCGTGCCGCGGCCGACGTAGACGGTGTTCGCGGGCATGCGCCAGCCCTTCTCGCGGGATCGCTGAACGCGGTGCGGAGCGCTCATGCCGCCACCGGATCGACAGTTCGAGACTCCGAACTTCTCATCGTGGGCGCGACTTCGGCCTCCTCGAGGAGGAAGAGATCCTCCCAGTCGCAGTCGAGGCGCGCAGCAATCGCCACGGCCAAGTCCTCCGAGAGGGTCTTCATCTTCCCAAGCTCGAGGAGGCTGATGGTGTTCTGCGAGCGCCGCACGAGGTGCGCCAGGTCCCCCTGACTGAAGCGCTTGTTCTTTCGGCGGCGGCGGAGCGCTGCCGGGTCCTTGACCCGCATCCAGGTCTCCTTTCGAACGACGGCGAGGTGACGGTGACGGCTGGTACGCATGGACTCTAGATCCCTCCTGGTGGTAGTTACAAGTACAGAGTTCCGAACTTCTCACGCGTTGTCAATCCCACAAGTGGGCGGCGGCCTGCCCTGCCTGCGATGATGTGGTGTCTGCTTGTATTGCCAGCCGCGCCGCCCGTTGCTCAAGCGCCACGACGATCAGGAGTCTCGTCCCCGTGGAACGCACCCCGACCTCGCTGCAGGAACTTGCCCAGCTCGTCATCGACGTGCAGGGCACCTCGGCGCGCCAGGTGGCGCTTCGGGCAGAAGCCAAGGGCTTGAAGCTCACGGACACGACCCTCAATCAGATGAAGTCCGGTAGCTATAAGTTCGTGCCGCGCGAAGACACGGTCCGTGCGCTGGCCGAGCTGGCCGGCATCTCGGTCGAGGCTGCTTTCCACGCCGCGGGACTTCCTGTCCCGGGCCCGCCACTGGCCGACGAACTGCCCCCGGGATCGGACAACCTGTCCCCGAAGTCCCGGGCCGCCGTCATCCAGATGCTGCGGGTCCTCATCGACCTGGAGAGCAACCATGACGAGCACACCGAGCACGAAGAGCAGCCCGACGCCCGCGAGCGCGAAGAGCCGGATGGCGCCGCGCCGGCCCGCGGTGGGGGAGCGCGCGGCGGTGACGCTCGCGCTGGAGAGAAGACCGCGGCGCCGGCCGGTGTGCCGGCGCCCGAGGATGCTGGTGTGCGGCCGGAGGATCTGGACCTCGCCGCGCACCCGTACATGGAGCTGAGCCGTGATCGGCAGGACGCCGCGTGGGGCGACGTCGGCGAGGAGAGCCAGGACCCGGGCGACGAGGCCGGCGCATGAGCGCCAACAAGAACTTCTTCACGTCGCAGCAGCCCGCCGCGGTCTTCAAGCTCAAGGTGCTGGAGGACTACCTCACACCGTGGGCCATGAAGGTTGCCAGCAGGGCCCCTCGGGAGGTGGCCTATGTCGATGGCTACGCCGGCGCGGGGCAGTACGACGACGCGCACAAGGGGTCGCCGCTCTACGCGGTGGACATCGCACGCAAGCTTGCAGCGCAGAACAGCACCATGCACATCCACCTCGTGGAGCGAGATAGGGCTCATGCAGAGACCCTCCGACACGCGGTCGCCGACCAGGGGCAGGGGGCGGGGCCCGTCCATCTGCACCACGGTGGCGTGGAGGAGCAGATCGACGCGATCCTCAACGACATCGGCACCCGCCCAGCTCTGTTCTTTCTCGACCCGTTCGGCACGGCCCTGCCGTACGACGTCGTCGCCTCGAAGTTGCTCCTGCGGCCAGCCCGGTCGACCGAGGTCCTCTTGAACTTCAGTCTCTCCACCGTGTGGCGCATCGGCGGGATCGTCCGGAAGGGAGCCTCCGCCTCAAGTGGCGAGACCGTCACCCTCCTCCGCGGTGACCGTTTTCTTGGTGGGCCGTGGTGGCGGGAGGTCTTCGCTGAGGCCCGGCGGCAGGCTGACGTGAGTGGCGACAGCTCCTCCGCCGCAACAGCCGCCTCCTACGTAGCGCGCGAGTACATGCAGCGCATGACCGGCGAGACCGCCCACAACGTCATCTCCGTCCCAATCCGCCGGACCCCGTCTGAGGGGCCGATCTTCACGCTGATGCTCTTCTACCAGCACTTCGCTGCGCCCATGCTCTTCGCTGACGCCGCGGCTCGGGCTCACAGGAAGTGGCGGCAGTTCAACTCCGAGAACTACTACCAGGGCCTGCTCGACGACACCCAGGGGTCGCTCTTCGACCTGCAGGAGACGTTCGACCAGCAGGTGGCCGCAGAGCAGACCGACGTCAGCAACCGGGCAATCGCCGCCATCCAGACGAGGCTCTCGTCTCACCTCGGCCATGGCCAGGCGGTGCGGATCTGCGACGACGTGCCCCACTGGCTGGGCGAACACCTCGGCACTGCAGGCGCCTCAGAGGTACGGCAGGCCATCAAGAATCTCCAGAAGGCCGGGATCGCCCAGGGCTACACCAAAGACATGGTGGAGGGGCGCGCGGTTATCCTGCCAGCGCGGCGCGGGCAGTAGGCATCTCGTCCCAAGTGCGCCCCGCCAAGAGCCGCCCGTTGGCCTTTGGCGTGCGCCCACCCCACTGCTTGAAGAAGAACGCCACGTCGGCGGCCATGCATTGGTCGCGGATGTCCTCCACCCAGGCCTGGTCCATGGTGCGATGGTTCGCACCAGACTCGCCGCCCGCGATGACCCAGTCGATGCCGGCCAGATCCAGATCCCGCAGGGGGCCGATGAGGGGCTCGCAGGAGAGGAACCGGACCGCTGCCGGCACCTCGCGGAGATGGTCGATGCGGCCCGTCACAGTCTCGTCCTCCACGGAGACGCCCATCCACAAGTTGGCCGGCCAGTCGAGGCGGTCGGCTAGACGGGCCATCCGCAGTGAGCGCTTCGTCAGCGCCTGGTACGTGTGCTGCGGCGTCTCGCGCATGACGTCGAAGATGTCTCGGATGAACTCCAACGGAACTTTGGCGTGGAAGAGATCGCTCATGGAGTTCACGAACACCACGCGCGGGGCCTTCCACGAGCGGGGCTGGTCCAGGGCCTTCGGATGGAGGGTGACGCCAAACCCGGGGCCGGACGTCACCGGGTTCCCATCGTTCTGGTACTTCTCAGCCCCCATCGCCTTGAGCCGCTTGGCCAAGGTCAGCGCGTAACAGTTGTCGCAGCCAGCCGCCACGCGGTCACAACCGGTCACGGGGTTCCACGTCACCTCGGTCCACTCAATCGCAGAGGTATGCGCCATCGCGATCGCTCCTTCCCTGGAAGACCTACTCCAGTCGAACAGATGTTCGACCCCTTGTCACGCAGGCGCGCTCAGTCCATCACAGTCCAGCTCGAGCTCACCCATACCGTGTCCGTCCCCACAACGACGATGGTCACATGTTCCACCCGTGGAGGTCCCTGCGCGCGATGACGCACGTCGTCGTGGAGTGGCGGCGCCCGCATCACGAGGCGCCGGGCGCCACGGACGGCGCCTCCCGCATCTGGCTCGACCCCCGCATGAGCCAGGCCGAGCGGCGCAGCGTTCTCACGCACGAGCTCGTGCACGTGATGCACGGCCACCGCGGGTGCCAGCCGCCCGCCGTCGAAAGGGCCGTGCGTGCCGAGGCCGCGCGGCTGCTCGTATCCACCGAGGACCTGCTGGCCGCCCTGCCGTGGGCCATGAGCCTCGAGGAGCTGGCCGACGAGCTCTGGGTGACCCCGCTCGTCGCCGCGGACCGGCTCGCGGGTCTCACCGCCGCCGAGCGCGCCGACCTCGCCGCCCGGCTCCCCGAGCACCACGAGGACGGCGTTTAGCGCGTCCGGGGTGGCCCGTACCCTGCCGTCATGACCACCACCACCGAGGCGCCCGCGAGCGCCCAGCCTGGCCTGTCCGTGCGTGACCACATGGCGTTGCAGTTGTGGGGGCGGCGGTGGCGGTACGGGGCGGCGCGGGATGGGGAGGCTCGGCGGTTGCTGGGGTTGAGCGGGACGGCGCTGGCGTTGCGTGTGGCGCGGCTGGCTGAGGATCCGGTGGCGATCGCGGCGTACCCGGTGTTGACGCGGCGGGTGCGGGAGTCGAGGGGCACTCGGGAGCGGGTGGTGCGGGCGGTGGCTTAACGTGTCCGCCCCCTGGGGAGACTGGTGCGTGCGACTGGGAAGCGCGTGTGAGGCCCCGTCCAGCAGCCAGCTGGGCGGGGCCTTTTGCTGTCCGCGGGGCGCGGCGCGGGCGGGGTGCGGAGATGTTCCGGGTTGAACCCCCGGGGCGGGGCGGGGCTGTCCCCATTGGGGACAGGGGCGGCCCTTTCTGGTCCTCTCCGGTCCTGTAGGGTCTTGTTCTGTCACCCGGCGGGAGGACCCTTCTCCCGCATGAATACGCCGGATTCGGCGTCCGACCGGGGCAGAGCGTCCGGCGGGCAGGTGGGGTTCAAATCCCCCCGTCTCCGCCAGGAAGGGCCGGAATCGTTGAGATTCCGGCCCTTTCCGCGTCCAAGGACCCTCAGGCCCCGTGGCCCTCGCGGCGCTCCCGCATGCGGCGCAGGAGCTCGAACGCCTCCGGGACTGTGAGCTCCGAATGGGTGGACAGCTGCACGGCCGCGGACTCCAGGTTCCCATCCCGCACCATGGCGGCCAGCTGATCGCGCAGCCACGGCGGGAGGTCACGGGAGGAGACGCGCACGGATCCCTCGCCGCGCAGCACCTCCACCTCGAACGGCTGTTCCTCCGGCGCGGGATCGCCCATCCACTCGGTCGGGATCGTGAGGGGTTCCGCGCCGGCCGACGCCTCCGCGGGTGCCGGGACGGCGTCGGCGGAGCCGTCCGCCTCGCGCGGCGCCCCGGACTCCGCGCCCGGGGCCGCGGCGTGGGACCCAGCGCCGCCGCCGGCCTCGTCCGGGCCCTCGGTCTCCCCGACCCGGCGGGGTGCCCCACCCCTCTGCGTCCCGCCCCTCTCCTGGGGGGCAGGCTCGGGCACCACGGGCTCGTCCCCACCTGCGGACGGCGTCGAGGCGTGCGAGCCGTCGAGGTCCTCGAGCCCTGCGGGCGGGCGCGTCGGGTAGACCTGCGGGTAGGCGGCCAGGGACTGCACGTCCAGGACGGCGTCCTTCAGGCTCCGGCCGGTGATGCCCCGGTAGGCGCGGATGGCCTCCATGACGCGGCTCTGGGCGATGTGCCCGTAGACGGCGCGGTGGCCCCCCTCGTCGAGCAGGGACACGGCTTCCCTGGCCCGGGCCTCACTCGCCTCCGCCCGCTGGGTGGACGCCGGCGCGGCCGTCCTCCCGCTGTGGGCGCTGCGCGCCATCCGGTTGCCGACCGCCAGCGTGAGCACGCCGATCGCCAGCACGGCCAGGGCGGGAACGAGGTATTCCATGCCCGTCAGTCTAGGTCGGCGCTCCGGGGCCCCGGCGGCCGAAGAGCCCGCCGCGGCGAGGGGTCACACCTTCGTCACAGTTCCCGGGAAATCGCCGGCCGGGGCCCTCGGGTGTGCCTAGGGTGAACAGGCGGCGGCCGCTGGACGGCCGCGGCACCGCGCGCGCGACCTCGCCCGCCCCGAACAGCAACGACACCACCGGCAGCACCGGCCACCACGCAGGAGATCACCATGCTCCTTCCCCCTTCGTCCCTCACCGAGCGCTCCGGGTCTCGGCGGCACCGCGTGTGGGGTGCGACGGCGGCCCTGGCCCTGCTCCTGAGCGGCTGCTCCGCCCCCCAGAGCGACGGCGCCTCACCCGGCGGTCCGGCTGCTCAGGGCGGCGATGCGTCCGCCTCGGCGACGACCGGCACGGGGCCGAGCGCGGACTCGAGTGCGGCGTCGTCCTCGGAGGCGGAGACCGAGGGCCCCTTGGCGGCCCGGTCCAACCCGGACGTGCCGATGCGCGCATACGGCGCGGACGAGCGCCCTCCGCAGTTCGTCCTGTTCTCCTTTGACGGCGGCAACCAGGACGCCCGCTGGAAGTCGTTCATGGAGACCGCGGACGAGGCCGGCGCCAAGTTCACCGTGTTCCAGTCCGGCATCAACCTGGTGGGCAGTGCGAACAAGGAGATCTACAGCGCCCCGGGCAACGAGCCCGGCGTGGTGCAGACCGAGTTCGGCGGACCGGAGGCCGAGGTGGCCCAGCGCGTGGAGAACATCAACGAGGCCCACGCCCGCGGCCACGAGATCGGCACCCACTACAGCGGCCACCTCTGTGCCTCGGCGGAGTACGGCGCGAACAAGTGGTCCACCGCCGAGTGGGAGCAGGAGATCGGGACGTTCTACAAGTTCCTGGACGACCCGCGCCGCGTGAACGGCTACGGGGAGGACTTCCCCGAGCTCGAGGTCGAGGCGGAGGACGTCAAGGGCGGCCGCCTGCCCTGCCTGGACGGGGAGTGGGACGCGCTCGTGCCGGTCTGGAAGGAGCACGGCCTGGAGTACGACACGTCGCACTGGGAGCGCAAGCCCGGGGTGGCCTGGCCCTACCAGAAGGACGGCATCTGGGAGTTCGACATGCCCACCGTCTACTCCCCCGTGCTCGCCGAGGAGGGCAAGAAGTACCCCATGGTCCTGGCCATGGACTACAACTTCTGGATGGACGGCAACGGCGGCAAGGAGGTCCCCGCAGACAAGGAGCGCCTCGGCAGGTTCCAGCGGGAGACCTACCTGTACGTGTACGAGTCGGCGTTCAACGGCAACCGCGCCCCGCTCGTGTTCGGCAACCACTTCAACACGTGGAACGACAACACGTTCAACCCCGCGGTGGACCAGGTCATGCGCGAGGTCTGCCAGAAGGAGGACACGTACTGCGTGACCTACCAGCAGATGCTGGACTGGCTCGAGCTGCAGGACCCGGCCGTGCTCAAGCAGTGGCAGGAGCAGGCCCGCTCCGCCGACGGCACGGACGCCGCTGGCCGCGGCAGGTGACCGTCCGCCGCACCCGCCCGGCCCCGGCTCATCGAGCCGGGGCCGTCTCGTCTCCGCGCAGGACGACGACGGCGACCACGGTGGCGGTGAGCACGAGCGCCACCACCATCACCACCGTCCCGGGCCAGCCGTGGGCCTCGTGGAACACCCCGCCCAGCCAGCCGAAGAGGCTCGACCCCGCGTAGTAGGCCAGGTTGTACAGCGAGGTGGACTGCGCGCGGCCCGTCACCGCGGCGGTGCCGGCCCATGCCGAGGCCACCGAGTGCGCCGCGAAGAACGCCCCGGTGGCCAGCACCAGTGCGGGCACGAGCACGAGCGGGTGGGGCACCAGGGTGAGGGCCACGCCCACGGCCATCGCCGTCGTCGCCGCGACCAGGACCCGCAGCCGGCCATGCCGTGCGGCCAGCCGGCCGGCCCACGGCGACGCCCAGGTGCCGGCGAGGTAGGCGAGGAACACGAGTCCCACGGCCGAGGGGTCCCAGGAGAACGGCGGGGCCAGGAGCGTGTATCCCACGTAGTTGTACAGGGCCACGAAGCCGCCCATGAGCAGCAGCGCCTGCGCGTACACCGCCACGAGCGCGGGCGCGTGCAGGTGCGCACGGACCGTGCGGGTGACCTGCCGCACGGAGGTGCGGGAGGGGACGAAGCGGCGGGCCCGCGGGGTGACCCAGAGGAACCCCAGGGTGCACAGCACGCCGACCGCGCTCACCGCGAGCATGCCCGCGCGCCACGAGGCCGCCTCGGCGACGGGCAGCGCGATGAGCCGGCCGGACAGGCCGCCCAGCGTGGTCCCGGCGATGTAGGTGCCCGCCGCCGCGGTGACCGCGCGCGGAGCCACCTCTTCCGCGAGCAGCGCCACGGCGAGGCCCGCGACGCCGCCGTGCGCCATCCCCTCGAACAGGCGCAGCACCATCATGGCCTCGAGCGAGGGGGCCAGCCCGCTAGCCACCGCGAGCGCGCTCGCGCCGGCGAGCGAGACCCCCATGACCGGTCGACGGCCCCACCGGTCGCCCGCGAGCGACCACGGCACCACGGAGACGGCCAGGCCGAGGGTGGCGGCGGAGACGAGCAGCGCCGCCTCGTGGGCCGGCACGCCCAGGTCGGCGCTGACGAGGGGGAGCAGGCCCTGCGGCGAGTAGAGCTGGGCGAACGTGGCCACGCCGGCCAGGAAGAGGCCGAGCAGCAGCCGGCGGTAGGCGGGCGTGCCGGGCGAGAGCGGCTCCGGGGCTTCCGGCCACGGGCCGCCCGGCACGCCGCCGGAGCGCGGGAATCGGTTTGCGGAGGCCACCAGCCC
This sequence comes from Micrococcus sp. NPDC078436, assembly GCF_040702705.1. NCBI lineage: Bacteria > Bacillati > Actinomycetota > Actinomycetes > Micrococcales > Micrococcaceae > Micrococcus > Micrococcus sp. NPDC078436. The sequence continues at coordinate 76,158 of NZ_JBFBLX010000005.1, forward strand.
ACTGTATCCAGGGGTCCACTACCATCGGTCGCGTGACTACTTCCTCTGGACCCATCGACCTGCGTGACTCCTTCAAGGCCTATGACGTGCGCGGCATCGTGGGCGAGACCATCACGGCGGAGTCCGTCCGAGCCGTGGGCGCAGCCTTCGTGGACGTCCTCGAGCTGGCCGGGCAGACCGTGCTGGTGGGCGGGGACATGCGCCCCTCCTCTCCCGAGTTCATGGACGCCTTCGCGGCCGGCGCCACGGCTCGCGGCGCGAACGTGCTGCTGCTGGGCCTCATCTCCACGGACATGCTGTACTACGCGGCCGGCGTGAAGCAGGCCGCCGGCGTGGTGTTCACGGCCTCGCACAACCCGGCCGAGTACAACGGCATGAAGATGGCCAAGGCCGGCGCGGTGCCCGTCTCCTCGGACACCGGCCTCTACGAGATCCGCGACGTGGCCCAGCGCTACCTGGACGGCGGCGAGATCCCCGCGGTGGAGGCCCCGGGCTCCGTGTCCGAGCAGGAGATCCTGGGCGCCTACGCCGAGTACCTGCGCTCCCTCGTGGACCTGCGGGGCATCCGCCCGCTGAAGGTCGTGGTGGACGCGGGCAACGGCATGGCGGGACGCACGACTCCGGCGGTCCTGGGGGACACGCTGCTGCCGGGCCTGCCGCTCACCATCGAGCCGCTCTACTTCGAGCTCGACGGCACCTTCCCGAACCACCCGGCCAACCCGCTGGAGTCGGAGAACCTGCGCGACCTGCAGGCTGCCGTGACGGACCGCGGCGCGGACCTCGGCCTGGCCTTCGACGGAGACGCCGACCGCTGCTTCGTGATCGACGAGAACGGTGACCCCGTGTCCCCGTCCGCGGTCACCGCCCTCGTGGCGCGCCGCGAGATCGCCCGCGCGAAGGCGGACGGGGAGGAGACCCCCGTGATCATCCACAACCTCATCACCTCCCGAGCGGTGCCCGAGCTGGTGGAGGCCGACGGGGGCCGCGCCGTGGTGACCCGTGTGGGCCACTCCTTCATCAAGGCGGTCATGGCGTCCGAGGGCGCCGTGTTCGGCGGCGAGCACTCCGCGCACTACTACTTCCGTGACTTCTTCAACGCGGACACCGGCATGCTGGCCGCGATGCACGTCCTGGCCGCCCTGGGCGAGCAGGAGCAGCCCCTGAGCGAGCTGGCCGAGGAGTACGAGCCGTACTTCGCCTCGGGCGAGGTCAACTCGAAGGTGGAGGACAAGGACGCCGCCGTGGCCGCCGTGCTCGCGCAGTTCGCCGCGGGCGCCGAGGACGGCGGCGACGCCGGCCAGGCCACCCACGGGGACTTCGCGGGCGTGGCCACGCGCGTGCTCCGCATGGACGGCACCACCGTCTCCGCGGCCGACGGCTCATGGTGGTTCAACCTGCGCCCCTCCAACACGGAGCCGTTCCTGCGCTACAACGGCGAGGCCCGGACCCCGGAGACCATGGAGGCCATCCGCGACGCGGTGCTGGAGATCGTCCGCACCGAGCGCTGACGGACGGCGGGCGGACTGCCCTCCACGGGCCCGAGGGGGCCGGACCATCCGGTCCGGCCCCCTCGGCGTGTCAGCCCTCGTCACGTCGGGTCCCGGCGAATCAGCCTCCGCCGCCTCAGCTCTGTCGAATCAGCCGGACTGGGCGAGGACGAAGGGCAGCACCCCCTGGGCACCGGTCTCGCGCAGCACCCGCGTGGCCTCGGCCAGCGACCACCGGGAGTCCACGAGGTCGTCCACGAGCAGGACGGGGCCGACGTGCCCCGCCTCAGGCGCCGTGCGGAGCATGTGGGCCATGACCTCCGGGACGGCGAAGCGGCCGTGGACCGAGGCCAGCCGGTAGGCGCTGTTGCCGCCCGGGCCGGCCGTCGGGCCGCCGCCCACGAGGTCGAGGGTGCCGAGGAACGGCAGGTGGCCGATCCGTGCGACCCCCTCGGCGAAGGAGCCCACGAGCTGTGGCCGCCCCCTCGAGGGCATGGCCACCACCGCGATGGGGCGGTCCTGCCAGCCCCACCCGGCGAGGACCCCCACGGCGCCCTGCAGCACGTTCTCCGGCACCGGGGCATCCGGCGCGGCGAGCAGCTCGCGCAGGACTCCGCCCCAGCCCAGGTCCGTCAGACGCGCGAGGGCGCGCCCCTCCTCCGCCTGCGCGCCGGCGGCCATGCGGCCCGTCACCGGCACGCCCAGCCGGTCCATCCCGGAGGGCCACATGCGGCGCGGCTCGATGGGGACGCCGGCCCGGTGCAGGGCGTGCTCGGCGCGCTCCCGAGCGGCGCCGTCCGAGCCCGTGGGGTACCACGGGCCGGCGCAGACGTCGCACCGCCCGCACGGCGCGGCCGTGGGATCGTCCAGGGTCCGCGCCAGGAACTCCATGCGGCACGTCTGCGTCGTCTGATAGTCCAGCATGAGGCGCTCCTCCGCACGGCGGGCCTCGGCCACGCGGGCGTAGCGCTCGCCGTCGTAGGTCCAGGGGCGGCCCGTGGACCGCCAGCCGCCGCCCACGCGCTCCACCGCACCGTCCACGGCGAGCACCTTGAGCAGCAGCTCGAGGGCGGTGCGCTTGATGCTCACGGCGGGCTCCAGCGCCGCCACGGACATCGCCCCGCCGTCCGCGGAGAGCGCCGCGAGCACCGTGTGGGCCTGGGCCTCGTCCGGCATGGAGGCCGTGGCGAAGTACTGCCAGATCTGGCGGTCCTCCGCGCCGGGCAGCAGGAGCACGTCCGCGTGGTCCGTTCCACGGCCCGCGCGGCCGACCTGCTGGTAGTACGCCACCGGGGAGCTCGGCGCCCCGAGGTGCACGACGAACGTGAGGTCCGGCTTGTCGAACCCCATGCCGAGCGCGGACGTGGCCACCACCGCCTTCACGCGGTTGGCCTTGAGGTCCTCCTCGATGCGGGCGCGCTGCTCCGGGTCCGTGCGGCCCGTGTAGGCCACCACCTCGTGGCCGGCCTCGCGCAGCACCCGCGCCGTGTCCTCCGCCGCGGAGACCGTGAGCGCGTAGACGATGCCTGAGCCCGGCAGCTCTCCCAGGTGGGCCAGCAGCCACGCGAGGCGGGCCGCGGGGTTCGGCAGCCGCAGGACGCCGAGGCGCAGCGAGGCGCGCGCCAGCGGACCGCGCAGCACGAAGACGTCCTGCGCCGAGTCCACGCCGAGCTGCTCCACCACGTCCTGCACGACGCGCGCGTTGGCCGTGGCGGTGGTGGCCAGCACGGGCACCGCCCGGGGTCCCTGGGAGGGCAGCTGTCCGATCAGGTCGCGGATGCGCCGGTAGTCCGGCCGGAAGTCGTGCCCCCAGTCGGAGATGCAGTGGGCCTCGTCCACCACGAGCAGGCCCATGCGGGCCACGAGGTCCGGCAGCTGCTCCTCGCGGAAGCGGGGATTGGTCAGCCGCTCCGGGGAGATCAGCAGCACGTCCACCTCGTCCGCCGCGAGCTTGGCCCGGACCTCGTCCCACTCGGTGGAGTTCGCGGAGCTCACGGACACGGCCCGCACGCCCGCGCGCGCCGCCGCCGAGACCTGGTCCCGCATGAGGGCCAGCAACGGGGAGACGATGAGCGTGGGGCCGGCGCCCCGCGCCCGCAGCAGCAGGGACGCCACGAAGTACACGGCGGACTTGCCCCAGCCGGTGCGCTGCACCACCAGCGCCCGCCGGCGGTGCGCCACGAGCGCCTCGACGGACTCGTACTGGCCCTCCTTGAACTCGGCGTCCGGCCGGTCCACCAGGCGGCGCAGGACCTCCAGGGCCTGGGAGTGCAGCTCCGGGTCCGCCGCGGGCTCACGCCGCGGGCCGCCCGGGGCGGCGACGGGAGGGAGGGGCGGGCCGGCGTCGTGCCTGGGGGAGGTCATGGCGCCAGTATGCCAACGGAGGCGGACAGGATGAGGCGGGCGCCGGGACGCCGGGGACGCAGGCCTCCCGTGGGGCGCCTGTGCAGGAGCGTGCCCCCCGATGGGAGAATCGGCGCCATGAAGTTGAACGCGTTCACCGACGTGAGCCTGCGCGTCCTCATGGTGCTCGCCCGCGCCGAGGGGCGCCAGCTGACCAGCCAACGGATCGCGGACGAGATCCACGTGCCGTACAACCACGTCATCAAGGCCGTGGCCGAGCTGCGCCGCCGCGGGACCATCCAGGTGGCCCGCGGCCGGCTGGGCGGCGCCCGGATCACGGAGGCGGGGCTGGACCAGCGCGTCGGAGAGCTCGTGCGCGACCTGAGCCCCCGCGCCGAGGTCCTCGACTGCGCCGGCCACGAGACGGGCGTCCCGTGCCCGTTCGCGGCGGACTGCCGACTGCGGGAGGCCCTCGCGCGCGCCCGGGAGGCGTTCATGGCCGAGCTCGACCTCCTGACGGTCCGTGACCTCGCGCGTCCGGGCGGAGCGGGCGCCACGGGGCCGGTCTCCCTGGGCCTGCCCGCGATGGGATCCCACGCGGCCACCGTGTAATCTTGCATCGACAATGCACATATAAGGCTCCCGAGGAGACCCCCATGCTGTCCGAGAAGTCCCGCCCCGTCATCGAGGCCACCGCCGCCGTCGTCGCCGAGCACATGCCGGAGATCACGCCGAAGTTCTACGCCCACATGTTCGAGGCCCATCCGGAGCTGCTGGACGGGCTGTTCTCCCGCGCCAACCAGCGCAGCGGCGAGCAGGCCCAGGCCCTGGCCGGCTCGATCGTGCGCTTCGCGGTGCACCAGCTCGAGCACCCCGACTCCCTGCCCGAGGCCGTGCTCGCGCGGATCGCGCACAAGCACACCGCCCTCGGCATCACCGAGGACCAGTACCAGATCGTCTACGAGAACCTCTTCTGGGCCATCGCCGACGTCCTCGGCGACGCCGTGACCCCCGAGGTCGCCGAGGCCTGGACCGAGGTGTACTGGCTCATGGCCGACGCCCTGATCAAGCTCGAGAACGGCCTCTACGCCAAGCAGGCCAACGACAAGATGTGGCTCGACTGGAAGGTCGTCTCCAAGGAGCCCACCGGCAACGCCGCCGTGACCTTCCGCTTCGAGCCGGCCGACGACACCCCGCAGACCCCCGGCGAGGCCGGCGGCTTCGTCTCGGTGCGCGTCAAGGTGGCCGACGGCCTGCGCCAGGCCCGGCAGTACTCGCTCTCGGACCACGCCGCCTCCACCACCGAGCGCGTGATCACCGTGAAGCTGGACGAGGCCGGCGAGGTCTCCCCCACGCTCATCAACGCGGTGGAGGTCGGGGACGTCGTCGAGCTGTCCAACCCCTACGGCGAGATCACCCCGAAGGACGACTCGGCGCCCCTCATGCTCGCCACCGCGGGCATCGGCATCACGCCGGCCGCCTCCATCCTGAGCTCGCTGGCCGAACAGGGGTCCGACCGCGAGGTCGTCGTCCTGCACGCCGATGCCTCCCTGGAGTCCGTGGCCCTGCTCGGGCAGCTCACGGAGTCGCTCTCCGCGCTGCCGAACGCCCAGGCCCACCTGTGGCTCGGCGTGGCCCCGGAGCAGGCGCCCGAGGGCGTCACCGTCCACGAGGGCCGCATGGACCCCTCCGAGATCGAGCTCCCCGCCGGCGCCGAGGTCATCCTCTGCGGCCCGCTGGCCTTCATGCAGGCCACCCGCTCCGCGCTGATCGACGCCGGCGTGCCGGCGACCGGGATCCGCTACGAGATCTTCGGCCCGGACCTCTGGCTCGCCGTCTGAGCGGAGCCGCCCGCAGGACGACGTCGGTGGCGGGGCTCAGAGCGCGAAGCGTGCCTTCTGGGCCTCGTAGCGCTCGCGGATGGAGGCGGGCAGCGAGTCGCCGAAGCGCTCCAGCCACTCCTCGATGAGCTCGGACTCCTTGGCCCACTCCTCACGGTCGACCTTGAGGGCGTCCTCGAGGTCCGCGTCGGACACGTCCAGGCCGGTCAGGTCGAGGGACTCGGGGGTGGGGGTGAAGCCGATCGGGGTCTCCACGGCGTCGGCCTTGCCCTCGAGACGCTCCGCGACCCACTTGAGCACGCGGGAGTTCTCACCGAAGCCGGGCCACGCGAAGCCGCCGTCGCGGTTGCGGCGGAACCAGTTCACGAGGTAGATGCGCGGCAGCTTCTCCGCGTCGGCCTTGCCGGACTCCTCGATCCAGTGGGCCAGGTAGTCGCCGGCGTCGTAGCCGAGGAACGGCAGCATGGCCATCGGGTCGCGGCGCACCACGCCCACAGCGCCGGCGGCGGCCGCGGTGGTCTCCGAGGAGAGGGTGGCGCCCTTGAGGATGCCGTCCTCCCAGTCGAAGGCCTCCGTCACGAGGGGGACGGTGGTCTTGCGGCGGCCGCCGAAGAGGATCGCGTCCAGCTTCACGCCGGCCGGGTCCCGGTACTCGTCCGCGAGCATGTCGGTCTGCTCGATCGGGGTGCAGAAGCGCGAGTTGGGGTGGGCTGCCGGGGTGTCGGACTCGGGCGTCCAGTCGTTCCCGCGCCAGTCGGTCAGGTGCGCGGGCACCTCGTCCGTCATGCCCTCCCACCACACGCCGCCGTCGTCCGTGAGGGCGACGTTGGTGAAGATGGAGTTGCCGCGGGCGATCGCGCGCATGGCGTTCGGGTTGGTGGACCAGCCCGTGCCGGGGGCCACGCCGAAGTAGCCGGTCTCGGGGTTGATCACGCGCAGCTCGCCGTCGTGGCCGGCGCGGATCCACGTGATGTCGTCGCCCAGGGTCTCGGCCTTCCAGCCCTCGATCGTGGGGTCGATCAGCGCGAGGTTGGTCTTGCCGCACGCGGAGGGGAAGGCGCCCGTGATGTGGAAGGCACGGCCCTCGGGGTTGGTGAGCTTGAGGATCAGCATGTGCTCGGCCAGCCAGCCCTCGTCCCGCGCCATCACGGAGGCGATGCGCAGCGCGTAGCACTTCTTGCCCAGCAGGGCGTTGCCGCCGTAGCCCGAGCCGTACGACCAGATGGAGCGCTCCTCGGGGAAGTGCACGATCCACTTGGTGGCGTTGCACGGCCACGGCACGTCCTGCTCGCCGGGGGCGAGGGGGGCGCCCACGGAGTGCACGGCGGGCACGTAGAAGGCCTGCTCGCGGGACATCTTCTCCAGCACGTCGGTGCCGATGCGGGCCATGATGCGCATGGACATCACGACGTAGGCGGAGTCGGTGATCTCCACGCCGTACTTGGGGTCCTCGGCGTCGAGGTGGCCCATGACGAACGGGATCACGTACATGGTGCGGCCGCGCATGGAGCCGCGGAAGGCGTCGTCGAGGATGCCGTGCATCTCGGCGGGGGCCTTCCAGTTGTTGGTGAAGCCCGCGTCCTCCTCCTTCTCGGAGCAGATGAACGTGCGGTCCTCCACGCGGGCGACGTCGGCCGGGTCGGAGAACGCGGCGAACGAGTGCGGGAAGAGGTCGTCGTTCAGCTTCGTCAGGGTTCCGGCCTCGACGAGCCCGGCGGCGAGGCGGTCGTACTCCTCCTCGGAACCGTCCACCCAGTGGACCTCGTTCGGCTGCGTCAGCTCGGCGATCTCGGCGACCCAGTCGCGCAGCTGGGCGTAGTCCGTGGGCGCGTCCTGCACAGCACGCTCCGCGAAGGTGGGGGTGGCGTTGTCAGCCATGGAGAGTCCTCCCGTAGGGGTCCTGTACCGTTCCGTCCCACCACAGACGTGCACACCGATCATGGTGCGCCACGCCGTTGTGGTCGCACGGTCTTGGGGCCATGGTACCCGAGGGGCCTGCGGCGAGGCCGCCCAGGGCGGCCTCACCCGAGGGCGGCCCGGCCGCCCACGGGGCCCGTTTTGCACGTGCGGGGGAAGGTGTGTATAGTTCTACGAGTTCGATCCGCTCCGGCGGAACGGAAGATGCGCCCATAGCTCAGCTGGATAGAGCGTCTGTCTACGGAACAGAAGGTCAGGGGTTCGAATCCCTTTGGGCGCACCACAGGGAAGGCCCCCGCTCCTCGGAGAGCGGGGGCCTTCGTCGTCCCCGAGAGGTCCAGCGACGTCGGGGCCCGCTCCGGCGGCGTCAGCGGCCCGGCACCACGAAGTGGGTGAGGGCGGCGTCGCGCCCGTCGAGCTCGGCCCACGGCTTGTCGACCCGGAAGACCTGCAGCCCCAGCGTGGGGTAGTGCTCCGTCATGGCCAGCGCTGCGTCCTGGTCCGAGTCGAGGCTCATGAGGCGCATGCCGAGGTTCTGCACCCACGGCATGTGACCCACCACCAGGAGGCGGCGGACGCCCTCCTCGGTCTCGTTGACGATCGAGAGCGCGCGGGCGGCGTCGGCCTCGTAGAGCCGTCGGTCCAGATAGGGGGTGGGGGCGAGCTCGCCGAGCTGCTCGCACACCCACACGCAGGTCTGCCGGGTGCGCAACGCGTCCGAGCAGACGATGCCGTCCGGGACGAGCCCGTTCTCCCGGAGCCAGCGGCCGGCGGCGGGCGCCTGATCGTGCCCGCGCGCGGCGAGCGGGCGGTCGTGGTCGTCCGCCCCCTCGGGCCAGCCGGCCTTGGCATGCCGCAGGACGATCAGGGTCTTCGCGTCGGAGCCGCTCATGGCGCCGCGGTCAGATGGAGTACTCGGGAGCGGCCCACACGACGACCTCGGGGTGCCGGTAGAAGCGGTAGCCCTGGCCGCGCACGGTGCGCACGGTGTTGGCCAGGCGGCCGAGCTTGGCGCGGAGGCGGCGGATGTGGACGTCGATCGTGCGCTCGTTGGGGACCTCGTCCGAGGTGCGCCACAGCGCCTCGAGCAGCTCGTCGCGGCCCACCGTGCGCTCCCCGTTCTCCACGAGGTAGTTGAGCAGCTCGAACTCCTTGAACGTGAGGTTCAGCGGCTCCCCGTCCAGCTGCACCTCGCGACGGGACAGGTCGATCAGCACGCCGGGCTGCCGCGTGGACACCGGGGCGGGCGCCTGGGCCAGGTCGGGGCGCAAGGCGCCCTGCACGGTGGGGTCGCCCAGCACCTGGCGGACCACCTCGAGGTCGTCGCCCTCAGCGCCGGCCGGGGCCAGGGCGACGGCGGCGTGGGACTGGGAGCCCGGGACGAGCGACTCGACGTAGTGGCGCAGCTCGTTGGCGAGGCGGGTGAGCGAGGTGCCGGCGGCCGAGGCCGCGAGCTCGTCCATGCCCACGTAGATCACGAAGCCGCGGGCCTCGTTCTCCCGGGCCACCGCCTGGGGACCGGGGACGCCGTTGGGCGCGAGCACGGGAGTCGGATCGGTCTGTGCGGGGAGCGGGCCCGGCGCGGGCGTCCCGGCGAGGCGGAGGTCGCCGCGGCCTGCCGCGCCCCGCACCCGGTGGCCCGGGGTCCGGCGCTGCGCGTTGCGCACCGAGACATGCACGTATCCGGCGGACTCACTCATGACCGTCACTCCTCAGTCGGTTCCCCGCCTGCTCGCGAGAACGCGGGCGGGATCGTCATATGACGACTATGTGACGTCGCCCGGCGATCTGGCAAGTAACACTGAGTGATTCGTCTCGCATATCGGACGCTCTGGATCCATTTGTGTCTAAGATCACCATTCGTCGCCCTGCATAACCCCGCCGTGTCATTTTCGACCCGACGCCGCCCCCATCGAGGGCATCGCATATGTATGCCGCATCTTCTCCCAGCCGAGTCCCAGTTGAGATCTCCCACGCCGGATTGCCTCCGACGTCGCCCCCCGCCCGTCCATCTGGTGGACGACACATTCGACACGGTGGTCACCGAAAGCACGAGACCCCCGCCGGAGCGGGGGTCTCGGGGAGCGGGCTCCAGGGCCGGGACCGGCGGTGCAGCCGGTTCACTCGGCCAGGCCGTAGAGGCGGTCTCCCGCGTCGCCGAGTCCCGGGACGATGTAGGAGCGCTCGTTGAGCCGCTCGTCGAGGGCCGCGAGGTAGAGGTCCACCTCCATGTCGCCCAGGGACTCCTCGAGGCGCGCGATGCCCTCCGGCGCCGCGAGCAGGCAGAGGCATGTCACCCGTGCCGCACCGCGCTCGTAGAGGAAGCGGATGGCCTCGACCAGGGTCCCGCCCGTGGCGAGCATCGGGTCCAGGAGGAAGACGTGGCGTCCGGTCAGGTCGGCGGGCAGGCGCTCGGCGTACGTGACGATGTCGAGGGTCTCCTCGTTGCGCGCCATGCCCAGGAAGCCGACCTCCGCGGAGGGCGCCATCTTGACCATGCCCTCGAGCATGCCGAGGCCCGCGCGCAGGATGGGCACCACGAGGGGACGCGGGCGGGCCAGGCGGGTGCCCGTCGTCGTGGTCACGGGCGTCTCGATCGTCACGGGCTCCACCGCGACGTCGCGCGTCGCCTCATAGCCCAGGAGCATCACCAGCTCCTCGGTGAGCTGGCGGAAGATCATCGAGGGGGTCTCCCGCTTCCGCAGGACGGTGAGCTTGTGGGCGACGAGGGGGTGGTCGACGACGTGAACGCGCATGCTCCCACGCTACCGTCCCCCGTACGCTGGAGCCGTGCCCTCCTCCGTGTCCTCCGTGTCTGCCCCCGCGCCCACCTCTGCGCAGGAGCACGCCTGGATGGGCCTGGCCCTCGGGGTCGCCCGCGCCGCCGGCGAGGCCGGAGACGTCCCGATCGGCGCGGTCCTCGTGGCCGGGGACGGGACCGTCCTCGCGGCGGAGGGCAACGAGCGCGAGCAGCACCACGACCCCACCGCCCACGCCGAGGTCCTGGCGCTGCGCCGCGGGGCGGAGCTGCGGGCCGCCGCCGGAGCGGGCGACGGCTGGCGCCTGACGGACTGCACCCTCGTGGTGACCCTCGAGCCCTGCCCCATGTGCGCCGGTGCGCTGCTGCTGGCCCGGATCCCGCGCGTCGTGTTCGGGGCGTGGGACCCGAAGGCGGGCGCGTGCGGATCGGTGCTGGATGTGGTCCGCGACCCCCGCTTCAACCACCAGGTGCAGGTCCGCGCCGGCGTCCGTTCCGAGGAGAGCGCGGCGCTGCTGCGGGGGTTCTTCGCCGCGCACCGGGAATGAGCGGACGGCCGGGCACGGCCGGCTCCGGGGCCGACGACGACGACGGCCCGCGGCCGGTTTGGGCGCGTCGTGGCCGCTCGGGTAGAGTGTCCCAGTCTGGTGACGTGTCCGAGCGGCCGAAGGTGCAGCACTCGAAATGCTGTGTACGGTAACCCCGTACCGTGGGTTCAAATCCCACCGTCACCGCCAGATGTGAAGGCCCCGAGTCCCGCGTGATCCTGCGCTGACCGGGGCCTTCGTCATGCACCCACATCGGGCGCACAGCCTGTTCACGGGCCGTTCCCCGCCCTCCACTAGAGTGCGCGGCGTCACCGCCGCTCCCTCACCGCCCTGGAGGCCCCCCTTGTCCCCCACCACCGATCCCGCCGCGGGCCCCACCCCGCCGGCGAACGCCTCATCCCTGGCCCGCCGTGCCCCTCACCTGCGCTTCCCGTGGGCGCCGCTCGCAGCGGTCGCCTCCGCCCTCGTGTCCCTGCTCGCCCTCTTCCTGCCGGCCGCGAGCGTGAGCCTCTTCGGCGGCCGGATCAGCCAGAGCTTCCTGGAGGCGAGCTCGGACGAGGCCGGGATCATCCTGGCCCTGCTGCTGCTCACCATCGCCCTGTGCGTGGCGGCCTTCCTGGTCTCAGCGGCGTGGGCGCGCATCGCCGCCGGCGTCCTGGCTGTCCTCACCGGCCTGTTCCTGATGGTGGACGGCTTCGCGAACATCGGGAGGGTGGCCGGCCACGGCGCCAGCCCCGGCATCGGCCTGGTGCTCATGGGCCTGGCCGGCCTCGCGCTCGCGGCCGCCGGCGTCCTGATGTTCTTGGCCCGCAGGGGCGGCACACCCGGCGAGCGGGCGAAGGTCACGCAGCGCGTCGACTGACGTCACCGGGTCGTACGACCGGGGTCGGGTGCCTGGCGCGTCCGGGCCCGGTGCCATCATGGACCCCATGTCAGTGAAGGTGCTCGCCGTCGGCAAGAAGCATGAAGCGTGGGTCTCGGACGGGATCGCACGCTACGAGCGGCGCCTCAAGAGGCCCTACGATCTCACGTGGCAGCTCCTCCCCCACTCCGCGCGGCAGGAGGACGCGGCCCGGACCGAGGAGTCGGACCGCATCCTGGCCAAGGTCGGCGGGGACGAGCACATGATCCTCCTGGACGAGCGCGGCAATGGCTTCGACTCCCCCGGCCTGGCCCGGCACCTGCGGGCGCAGTTCGACGTCGGCGCACCCGTCACGCTCGTGATCGGCGGCGCGTACGGGGTGGACCAGCGCGTCCACGCGCGGTCCGACCGCGTGTGGTCCCTCTCCGGCCTCGTCTTCCCGCACCAGCTCGTGCGCCTCATCCTGGCAGAGCAGGTCTACCGCGCGCAGGAGATCTCCGCCGGCCGGCCGTACCACCACGCATGAGCGGCACCGAGGGGGCCGGGACGCCCGCCCCGAGCGCCGCCGCCGTCCTCTCCCGCTTCAGCGAGCCCACCCGCGCGTGGTTCACGGGTGCCTTCGAGGGGCCGACGCCGGCGCAGGTGGGCGCGTGGGACGCGATCTCCTCGGGCCGCCACGCCCTCGTGATCGCCCCGACGGGCTCCGGCAAGACCCTCTCCTCCTTCCTCTGGGCGCTGGACTCGTTCGTGCGCGAGCCCGCGGACCCGGAGGTCTCCGCCACCCGCGTCCTCTACATCTCCCCGCTCAAGGCGCTCGGCGTGGACGTGGAGCGCAACCTGCGTGCCCCGCTGATCGGCATCACGCAAACCGCACGCACCCTCGGCCGGGCAGTGCCGCGGGTGCGCGTGGGCGTGCGGTCCGGGGACACCCCCGCGGCAGAGCGGCGCCGTCTGCTGCAGGACCCGCCGGACATCCTCATCACCACGCCCGAGTCCCTCTTCCTGATGCTCACCTCGAAGGGTCGCTCGGCCCTGGCCGGCGTGCGCACCGTGATCGTGGACGAGGTGCACGCCGTCGCCGGCACGAAGCGCGGCGCCCACCTGGCCGTGTCCCTCGAGCGCCTCGATGCGCTGCTCGAGAGGCCCGTGCAGCGCATCGGCCTCTCCGCCACGGTGGAGCCGGCCTCCGAGGTCGCCCGCTTCCTCGGCGGCGTGCAGCCGGTCACCATCGTGCGGCCCGCCTCGGCCAAGCAGTGGGACCTCACGGTGAGCGTCCCCATCCCGGACATGACCGACCTCTCCGCCCCCTCGGGTGCCCAGGACACGGGTCCGGGATCCTCTCCGGCGGGCGCCCCGGGCGGGGCCGACGGGGGCGCGGCGATGGGCGGCTCCATCTGGCCGCACGTGGAGGAGCGGATCGTGGACCTGGTGTCCGAGCGCCGCTCCACCCTGGTGTTCGCCAACTCCCGCCGCCTCGCCGAACGTCTCACGGGCCGCCTCAACGAGATCTGGGAGGCCCGCCAGGAGGCGGCCGCCGCCGCGGACCTGCCCGACGCCGTCCCGGGCTTCCGCGAGCCGGCCCAGGCGGGCGACGTCGTCGCCGGATGGCTGGCGCAGCGGGACGCGGCCCCCGCGACGCCGCGCACCCCGGTCCACGGACCCGCCCAGGTGGCCGGGCAGACCGGCACCGGCTCGGGGACGGTCTCCGACTTCGCCCGCGCCCACCACGGCTCCGTCTCCAAGGAGCAGCGCGCCATCGTGGAGGAGGCGCTGAAGACCGGGCAGATCCGCTGCGTCGTGGCCACGAGCTCGCTCGAGCTCGGCATCGACATGGGCGCGGTGGACCAGGTGATCCAGGTGGAGTCGCCGCCGTCGGTGGCCTCGGGCCTGCAGCGCGTGGGCCGCGCGGGCCACCAGGTGGGAGAGGTCTCCCGCGGCGTGTTCTTCCCCAAGCACCGCGGGGACCTCGTCGACACCGCCGTGGTCGCCGAACGCATGGTGGCCGGGTGCATCGAGTCCCTGCGCGTCCCCGCCAACCCGCTGGACATCCTGGCCCAGCAGACGGTGGCCGCCGTCGCGATCGAGGACGTGGAGGCCGAGGCCTGGTTCGACCTCGTGCGCCGCTCCGCCCCGTTCTCGGCTCTGCCGCACTCGGCCTACGAGTCTGTGCTGGACCTGCTCGCCGGCCGCTACCCCTCGGACGAGTTCGCCGAGCTGCGCCCGCGCATCCTGTGGGACCGCGAGGAGGGCACGCTCTCCGGCCGCCCCGGCGCCCAGCGCCTCGCCGTCACCTCGGGCGGCACCATCCCGGACCGCGGCCTGTTCGGCGTCTTCCTCGCCACGGACGCCGGCGCGGGCGGCGGCCCGGACGGCGCGGCGGGAGGCGACACGGGCGAGACCGCGGCGAAGTCCTCGGCCGGCTCCGCGCGCTCGGGCGGGCGTCGCGTCGGCGAGCTGGACGAGGAGATGGTCTACGAGTCCCGCGTGGGGGACGTGATCCTGCTCGGGGCCACGTCCTGGCGGATCGTGGACATCACCGCCGACCGCGTGCTCGTGCTCCCCGCGTACGGCCAACCCGGCAAGCTCCCCTTCTGGCGCGGCGACGCGGCCGGGAGGCCGGCCGAGCTCGGCGCCGCCGTCGGGCGCTTCCGCCGCGAGGTGGACGCGGACCCGGAGTCCGCGCCCGCCCGCCTCGAGGCCGCGGGCCTGGACCCGTGGGCGCGGGACAACCTGGTGGCCTACCTCAAGGCGCAGCGTGAGGCCACGGGCACCCTGCCCACCGAGCAGACCCTCGTGGTGGAGCGGTTCACGGACGAGCTCGGCGACTGGCGCGTGGTGCTGCACTCCCCCTTCGGCATGGCGGTGCACGCCCCGTGGGCGCTCGCGGTGGGCGCGCGCCTGGCCCAGCGGTACGGCCTGGAGACCGGCTCCGGCGCCGCGATGGCCGCCGATGACGGCATCGTCCTGCGGATCCCCCTCATGGACACGGAGCCGCCCGGCGCCGAGCTGTTCGAGTTCACGGCCGAGGAGCTCGACGAGGTCGTCACCGCCGAGGTGGGCGGCTCCGCGCTGTTCGCGGCCCGCTTCCGGGAGAACGCCGCACGCTCCCTCCTGCTCCCGCGCCGCCACCCGGGCAAGCGCTCGCCCCTGTGGCAGCAGCGCCAGCGCGCCGCCCAGCTGCTGGACGTGGCCCGCAAGTTCCCGCAGTTCCCCGTGATCCTCGAGACGGTCCGTGAGGTCCTCCAGGACGTCTACGACCTGCCCGCGCTCATGGACGTCACCGGGCGGGTGGCCTCGCGCGCGATCCGCATGGTCGAGGTCACGACGACGGCGCCCTCGCCCTTCGCGCAGTCCATCCTCTTCGGGTACGTCGCCCAGTTCATCTACGAGGGCGACTCCCCCCTGGCCGAGCGCCGCGCGGCGGCCCTCTCCCTCGATCCGGCGCTGCTGTCCGAGCTGCTCGGCACGGAGGAGCTGCGGGAGCTCCTGGACGCGGACGTCGTCGCCGGCGTCGAGGCGGAGCTGCAGCGGCTCGCCCCGGACCGGCGCGTGCGCGGGGCCGAAGGCATCGCTGACCTGCTGCGGCTCGTGGGCCCGCTCACCGTGGTGGAGGCGGCGCGGCGGACACAGCCGGAGGTCGAGGCAGGGGCGGCGGACCCTGAGCCGGCCGCCGGTGAGACACCCGCGTCTGAGCCGGACCCCGCCGCGCACGAGGCCGCCGTCGCCGGGATGCTGGACGAGCTCGTCCGCGCCAACCGGGCGTTCCGCCTGCGCCGCGAAGGCGGGGAGGTCTACGCGGCGGTCGAGGACGCGGCCCGCCTGCGCGACGCCCTCGGCGTGCCGATCCCCATGGGCGTGCCGGTCACGTTCCTCGAGCCGGTCGAGGATCCCCTCGGCGACCTCGTGGGCCGCTACGCCCGCACCCACGGGCCCTTCACGGCCGCCGAGGCGGGCGCGGCGCTCGGACTGGGCGGCGCCGTCGTGCTGGGGGTGCTGCAGCGCCTGGCCTCCGAGCGCCGGGTCAGCACCGGCGCGTTCCGCCCGGACGGCGCGCCCGGCGCGACGGGCCTGGACGCCGAGTGGTGCGAGTCCGAGGTGCTGCGCCGCATCCGCCGCCGCTCCCTCGCCGCCCTGCGCGCCGAGGTGGAGCCGGTGGAGCAGGCCGCCTACGGCCGGTTCCTCGCCGACTGGCAGCACCTGCGCCCCCGCCCCGGGCACCCGTCCCCGGCGTCGCTCGAGGGCGTGGACGGCGTGGCCGTCGCCCTGGACCAGCTGGCCGGCATGCCCCTGCCCGCGAGCGCGTGGGAGTCCCTCGTGCTGCCGGCGCGCGTGCGGGACTACGCGCCCACGATGCTCGACGAGCTGCTCTCCACGGGCGAGTACGTGTGGTCCGGGACCGCGGAGGCCGCCGGCAACGACGGCTGGGTGGCGATCCACCCTGCCGACGCCGTCGACCTCACGCTCCGCCTGCCCGAGGCCCAGCAGGGGCCCGCCCCCGCGGACGCCGCGCTGCGCGAGCGGATCCTCGCGGTGCTCGGCTCGGGCGGCGCGTGGTTCTTCCCGCAGCTCGTGGAGCGGGTGGTGGCCCTCGGGGCCGAGCAGGGCGCCGACCCGGTCCGCGGCCCCGCGGTCCTCGAGGCGCTGTGGGGGCTTGTGTGGGCCGGGCGCGTCGGCAACGACACCTTCGCGCCCGTGCGCGGACTGCTCTCGCTCGGCAAGACGGCCCACCGCACGGGGAGGAAGTCCCCGCGGGCGCGGACCGCTCGCACGGGCGGTGCGGGCCGCGGGCTGGGCAGTCGGCTGGCGGGGGTGCGCGGGCGCGGCCGGTACGCGGGCCTCGCAGCCGGCGACGGCGCGGCGGGGTCGGCGAGCGCGGGCATCGCCCCCGGCGTGGGCGGGCTCTCCGCCGCGGAGCAGGCGCGCGCGGCGGGGCGCTGGGCCCTACTGCCCGCCGCGGAGCAGGATCCCACCGTGCGCGCCCACGCCACCGCCGAGCTGCTGCTGGACCGCTACGGCGTGATCACGCGCGGCTCCGTGGTGGCCGAGGAGGTGCCCGGCGGCTTCGCGGGGCAGTACCAGCTGCTCACCCGCATGGAGGACGCCGGCCAGGTGCGCCGCGGCCACTTCGTGGAGGGCCTCGGCGGCGCCCAGTTCTCCACGGGCGCCGTGGTGGACCGGCTGCGCGGCTTCCAGCGCGCGCAGGAGGAGGGCACCGAGGACGGCGAGGGCGCGGACGGTCCCGGCGCGATCGGCGGTCCGCCCTCTGGCTGGGTCAGCCCGCTCGGACCGCCGCCCGGCCGCCCGGCCGTCAACCCCCATGCCCGGCCGGAGGAGCCGGACCCACCGGCGCTGGCGCTCGCGGCCACCGATCCCGCGAACCCCTACGGCGCGGCCCTCGACTGGCCCTCGGTGCCGCCGGGCCCGGGCGGGGTGGTCCCCACGGGGCACCGGCCGGGCCGGAAGGCGGGCGCCGTCGTCGTGCTGATCCGCGGCCGGCTGGTGCTGTACATGGAGCGCGGCGGCAAGACCCTGCTGTGCTTCACGGAGCACGCCGCGGAGTTGCGGGCCGCCGCGGCGGCGCTCGTGTGGGCGCTGCGCACCGGGAGGACGGAGCGGCTGAGCCTCGAGAAGGTCAACGGCGCGCCCATCCTCGGGACGCCCCTCTCCGGGGCGATGCTCGACGCGGGGTTCTACTCGTCGCCGTCGGGCATCCGGTACCGCAGCTGAGGCAGGCCGTCGTGGGGAGGCCCCACCGCAGCCGCGGCGCGTCATCATGGCGTCACGCGGGAGGCGTGGCGGCTCGGGCGGCGGGCGCACGACAGCACCGGGCGGCGCCGGGTAGGTTCGCGCCCATGAGCGAGAACCCGAGCACCGCCGAGGACACCCTGACGCACGACCCCGCGAGCGGACTGGCCGGCACGGATCCCGTGGCCCCGTCCGAGCCGGACGGCCCGTTCGGCGCCGACCCCGAGGCCGAGCTCCTCGGCGAGTCCATGCCGCACCCCTCCGAGCCCTCCGTGACGCCGTTCCTCATGTTCGAGGGCGACGCCGGCGCCGCCATGGACGCCTACCTCACCGCGTTCGTGGAGCACCTGCCAGTCACCGAGGTCCGCCGCGACCTGTTCGACGACTCGACGCCCCGCGGCGCCGAGTGGGCGGGCAAGGTCTCGCACGGCGAGCTCGAGATCGCGGGCCAGCGGCTGCGCTTCTTCGACTCGTTCACCCCGCACGGCTTCTCCTTCACCCCCTCGATCAGCCTCTTCGTGGAGCTGCCGGACCCCACGGCGGTGGACGCGATCCACGACGCCCTCGTCTCCGGCGGCGGCGCCGACCTCATGCCCCCGGACGACTACGGCTTCTCCCGCCGCTTCGCGTGGGTGGCCGACCGCTTCGGCGTGACGTGGCAGCTCAACGCGGTGTGAGCGCCGCCGTCGTGGCGGTGGCCTGACATGCCCGAGGGCGACTCGCTCGTCCGCGCCGCGCACCGCCTGCGCCCCCTGCTCGCGGGACGGGTGCTGCGGCATGCTGACCTGCGCGTGCCCCGGCACGCCACCGCGCGCCTCGAGGAGTGGACGGTGGCCGAGGTGCGGCCGCTGGCCAAGTACCTGCTGATGCGGCTCACGCCACCCGCCGAGGACGACGGCGCCGCGCCCCTCACGCTGATCTCCCACCTGAAGATGGAGGGGCGCTGGCTCGACTCCGGCCTCGACGCGCCCTGGGGCGCGCCCGCGTGGCAGGTGCGGTGCGTGCTGGAGACGGACGAGCACCGCGTGATCGGCGCGCAGCTGGGCCTGCTCGAGCTCGTCCGCACGGATCGCGAGCACACGGTGGTGGGTCACCTGGGCCCCGACCTGCTCGACCCCGGGTGGGCCGACCCCGCCACCGCCGCGGCACTGCTCACCGAGGGCGTGCGCCGCCTGACCGAGCGGCCCGGGCGTCCCGTGGGGCTGGCCCTGCTGGACCAGCGCCTCGTCTCCGGGATCGGCAACATCTACCGCTGCGAGACGCTGCTGCTCGCCGGGATCGACCCCCACCGCCCGATCGGCGAGGTCGACGACGTCCCGGGACTCGTCCTGCTGGCCGGGGACCTGCTGCGCGCCAACGTCCCGCCGGCGTCGCCGGTGATCGGTTCACAGCGGGCCACGACGCATGTCCGCCGCAACGAGTCCCGGCCGTTCGCGATCGAGGTCCTCGACGGACCGCCTCGCGGCCGGCAGCCGAGCTACTGGGTCTACGGCCACGATCGCTTCCCGTGCCTGCGCTGCGGCGGGCGCGTGCGCAAGGAGGACTACGGTTCCCCCGAGGACGCCGAGCGGCAGCTGTGGTGGTGCCCGAACTGCCAGTGGTGACTACGGTGGTCACATGGCTGACCCGTTTCCCCAGGACCCGGAGGGTGCCACGGTCGCGCTCGTGCTCGCCGGCGGCACCGGCGGGCGTCTCATGCCGCTGACGCAGGCCCGTGCCAAGCCGATGGTCCCGCTCGCGGGCCAGTACCGGCTGATCGACGTCGCGCTGTCCAACCTCGCGCACTCGGGGCTGCAGGACGTGTGGATCGTGGAGCAGTACCGCCCGTTCACGCTGAACCAGCACCTGGCCGGCGGCCGCCCCTGGGACCTCGACGGCACGCGCCACGGCCTGCGGATCCTGCCTCCCGCGCAGGGCCGCGCCGAAGAGGGCTTCTCCCGCGGCAACGGCCACGCGATCGCCCAGCAGGTGCCCGTCCTCGAGCAGTTCGGGGCGAGCACCGTCGTCGTGATGTCCGCGGACCACCTCTACCAGCTGGACCTGCGCCCCGTGCTGGCCGAGCACGCGGCCTCGGGCGCGGAGCTCACCGTCGTGACCACCCGGACGGACGAGGACCCCTCCCGCTTCGGCGTGGTCCAGGCCGACGACGACGGCGCCGTCACCGCCTACGACTACAAGCCCGAGGACCCCGAGGGCTCGCTCGTGGCCACGGAGGTGTTCGTGTTCGACGTCGCGGCGCTCTCCGAGGTGGTGGGCGAGCTCCTGGCCGACGAGGACGAGGCCGGCACCAAGGAGGACGGCGAGACCGACGAGGACGGCGATCCGGTCGGCGGCTCGCTCGGCGACTACGGGGAGAGCATCATCCCCGCGTTCGTGGACCGCGGGCGGGTCCGCGAGCACCGCCTCGAGGGCTACTGGCGGGACATCGGCACGCTCGACGCGTTCTTCCGGGCCCACCGCGAGATCCTCGACGGCACCGGGCTGGACCTCACCGCCGAGGGCTGGCCGTTGCTCACCAACGCACGCCAGTCGCCCCCGGCGTGGGTGGCCCCCGACGCGCGAGTCACCGGCTCACTGCTCGGCCCGGGCTGCCGCATCGCGGGCGAGGTCGTGGACTCCGTGGTCGGCCCGGGCGTGGTGGTCGAGGCCGGCGCCACGGTGCGCGGATCCCTTCTCCTCGGCGACGCCACGGTCCCCTCCGGCGCGGTGCTGGACACGGTCATCGTCGACGTCGGCGGGCACGTCCCGGCGCGCGAGGTGTTCGGAAAGGCTGAGCCGGCCGACGAGGTCGTGGTGCTGGGCCCGCGCGACCGCTCCCCCGAGAGCGGCGACGAGACCACCGGCACCGGCTCCCCCGTGAAGGGCTGACTGCGCGGGCCCGTCCACCCGGCCTGGAATGATGGGGCCGTGGCCGTGACCTCCCCCCTTCCCCTGCGCGACGGCGTCAACGCGACCCGACTGCGCCTGCCCTCCTCCGGGCCCTGGGCGAGCGTGCAGGAGTACGTGCTGGACCGCTTCGGCCACGTGGACCCGGACGGCATCCGGCGGCGCTTCGCGGCGGGCGAGGTCGTGGCCGTGGACGGCGCGCCCATCCCCGCGGACACCCCGCTCGGCGCGCACGAGGACCTCTGGTACTACCGCGATCTGCCGGACGAGCAGCCCCTGCCGGTCGCCCACGAGATCCTCCACGCGGACGAGCACCTCGTGGTGGTCCACAAGCCCCACTTCCTGCCCACCACGCCGGGCGGGCGCTTCATCCAGGAGACCGCGCTGGTCCGCCTGCGCAACGAGCTCGGCCTCGACGACCTCGTGCCCCTGCACCGCCTCGACCGGGCGACGGCCGGCGTCGTCATGTTCTCCGCCAACCCCGCCACGCGCGGCGCCTACCACCTGCACTTCGAGCGGCGCGCGGTGGCCAAGCGGTACGAGGCGGTCGCCGTGCTCCCGGAGTCGCCCGCGGACCCCGACGACGACGCGGCCCGCCCCGACGACGACCCCCGCCTCACGCGGTTCCCCCTGACCATCCGCAGCCGCATCCGCAAAGACAGGGGGATCCTGCGGTCGGTGGTCGAGGAGATCCCGGCGGCGGCCTCGGGCCGGGCCGCCGGGGCGCCGGTGCGCACGAAGAAGTCGAACGTGGCCCACGCCGGGGCCAACGCGGAGACGCGCGTGGAGGTGCTGGGCGTCGGACGCTCGGCGGGCATGCTCGCGGGGCGGCGTGTGGTGCACCTCGGGCTCACCCCGCGCACGGGGCGGACGCACCAGCTGCGGATCCACCTCGCGTCGCTGGGCCTGGGCATCGCCTTCGACCCGTTCTACCCCGAGCTGCTGGACGCCGCGCCGGACGACCTCGCCCGCCCGCTCCAGCTGCTCTCTCGGTCCCTGAGCTTCACCGACCCGGTCACGGGCGAGCCGCGCACCTTCGCCTCCCCGGCACAGCTCCAGGAGCGTCCGCGATGACGGCCATGACCGCCCTGGCGGCGGCCTCCACGGAGACCGGACCCGCGGACCTCCTGGACCGCCTCGGCGCGTGGTTCCACCCGCTCACGGCGCTGCTCGTGGCCCTCGACGCGCCCGTCCCGCCGGTGCCGTCGGAGATCCTGGTGATCGGCTCGGGCTCGCTCGCGCTGGCGGGCCGGGTCAGCCTGTGGGCGTCCGTCCTCGCCGCGTGGCTCGGCTGCTGGGCGGGCGACATCGGCCTGTACGCGCTCTTCCGGCACGGGCTGGCCAGGCGCCTCGACCGCTGGGCGTGGGGCCGCTGGGTGCACCGCGGGATCCGCTCCCTGCTGGT
This sequence comes from Micrococcus sp. NPDC078436, assembly GCF_040702705.1. Classification (NCBI taxonomy): domain Bacteria; kingdom Bacillati; phylum Actinomycetota; class Actinomycetes; order Micrococcales; family Micrococcaceae; genus Micrococcus; species Micrococcus sp. NPDC078436. The sequence goes on from NZ_JBFBLX010000005.1 coordinate 97,950, forward strand.
CAAGGCCGGGCCGGCCACGGGCCTCGCGGGGCTGTTCGTGCTGCGGTTCGTCTCCGGCGGGCGCACCGCCTCCATGGCCGCGGCGGGGGTCGCGGGCATCCGGTGGCCCGTGTTCCTGTGGCTCTCCGGCCTCGGCTCGCTGACCTGGAGCGTCTACATGGTGGGGCTCGGGTGGGTGTCCGGTCAGACCACCGGGCTCCCCTGGTGGGCGTCGGCACTGGTGGGGGTGGCGTTGGGTACCCTTGCAGGGATGATCATCGCGGGGATCGTGGCATGGCGCCGACGATCCGGGAAGGGGGCAGCATGACCGGCGCGTCTCCCGAGCCCGCGGAGTCCTCCGAGAGCCCTCGCTCGCGCCCGCGGCACGCGCTCGCCGCCCCCGGGGAGATCTCCCGCCGGCAGATCAAGCGCCACGCGCGTGCCCTGCGCGGCACGCCGACGCGCCCGGAGACGCCCGCCCAGCGCACCACTCGTGAAGGCCGCCGCGCGGACGTCAACGCCGCCATGGACAGCCTGCGCGCGGAGGGCTCGCCGGCGGGCCAGCGCTCCCACGGAGACCTGCGCGCCATCCTCGACCGGATCGGCGGCCAGGACCTCGCCCGCTTCACCACGCCCCTCGTGGGGACCCTCGGCCACCGCCCGGTGGAGCCCGAGGCGGCCCCGACGGTCGACCCCGGGCGCGCGGCCGAGGCCCTGGCGCTGGAGAAGGCCGAGGAGCAGGAGCGCCGTCGCCGCGCCGCCGAGCTCGCCCGCCGCCGCAAGGGGGAGCAGCGGGCCCGCCGGCAGCGGGAGGCCGAGCGCCAGCGCCGCGCGAGCGCCGAGCAGAAGGCCCGCCAGGCCGAGGAGGCCGCCCGCCACCGCCAGGAGCGGGAGGAGAGGCGCCGCCGCGAGGCGGAGGTGGCCGCCGAGCGCGCCCGCGTCCAGGCCGAGCGTCGCGCCCGGGAGGAGGCGGAGGCCGCCGAGCGTGAGCGCCGGCGCGCCGAGGCCGAGCACGCCCGGCTCCTGGCGGAGGAGGAGCGCCGGCGCCACGCGGCACGCGTGGAGGCCGAACGCCTGCGCCGCGAGGCCGAGGAGCGCGAGCGCGCCCGCCAGGAGGCCGCGGCCGCCGAGGAGGCCGAGCGCCGCCGCCGCCGCACGGAGGAGGAGCGTCTGCGCCGGGAGGCGGAGGAGGCGCGCCGGCGCTGGATCGAGCGCGCGCGCCGCTACGCCGGGCACTCCGCGGACCGCGCCCTGAGCCAGGCTCGCCTGCTCGCCGACCGCGAGCGCCACCTGGGCGACCAGCAGGCCCTCGAGGAGGCGAGCCGGCTGCGCGCCCACCAGGACCGGGAGTCGCAGGCCCTCTACCGGGCGGCGCGCGAGCTCGAGGGCCCGGAGATCATCCCCGTGGCGTCCCAGCGGCCCTTCCTCGCCCACCCGGACGAGGACGTGACGGACGAGGAGCTGTTCGCCCGCGCCCGCGTCGCGCTGCCCGAGTGGCGCCGCCGGGACCGCCTGAGCACGAAGGCCGAGGCCATCCGCTCGGCGGCCGCTCCTGCGCCGGCACCCGACGGCCCCACGACCGCGGCGATCCCCCTGATCCCGTCCTACACTGCGCCCCTGGGTGCGCCCGAGCCGCGCCGCGCGGCGACGGCCAAGGACCGCCGGCGGCAGGCCGGCCTGACGCTCGCGTGGCTGGTGTTCGTGCTCGCCGGCGTGTGGGGCCTGGGCCTGTTCGGCCGCCTCCCCGGGCTGGACGCCCTGGACTTCGGCTCCTACCGCGCCGCACACGACGGCCGCTACGGCTTCACCACCACCGTCTTCTCCCTGTATCCGCTGCACCCGCTCGTGTGGCCGGGGCTGTGGGCGGCGGTGGGCGTGCACGTGCTCCACCAGTGGGCCCCCGGGCAGGCGGCCTCCTCACGGCAGCGGGAGGTCGGCTGGCCCCTGGCCGGCGCGCTCCTGGCCGTCAGCACGTGGTTCCCGCTCGCCGTGCTCGTCCCGTGGGGGCTCGAGGTGCTGGTGTGGCTGGTGGCCCTGGCGCTGATGGTGCGCGTGATCCGGCGTCTCACGGACCGGCCCGCGCGCACGGGCGCGGAGCGGGTGGTCACCGACGGCGCCGCCGGTCTGCTCGCCGGTGTCCTGCTGGCGGGCCTGCCCACCACGCTGGGCTCGGCGCTGAACGCGTGGGGCGTGGCCCTGCCGTGGTTCCCCACTGAGCTCTTCGCCACCCTCCTGCTGCTGGCCGTGCTGGTCCTCGGCCTGCACCTGGCGCTGACGGATCGCGGCCGCATGGGGGTCGCGCTGGGCATGGGCTGGACCCTGCTGAACCTCGGCCTCCCGCGCCTGCTGCCGCCCCCGCTCGGTGCCGAGCAGAGCGCCTGGGTCGGCCTCACCGCGGTGTTCGGGGCCCTCGCCCTCGTGCTCGCCGTCGCCGTGCGCCGCTCGTGGGTGCGCCAGGTGGAGCGGGACGCGGGCCTCACCCCCTGAGCCCCGACCGGCGTCGCGCGGCCGGTCGACGGCGCAGCGCGGTGTCCCCCGTGTGCTCAGGGCGCGTCACCCTCACGGCGCGGCGTGCACCGGGACCCAGCGGCCGCCGTCGCGCCGCAGGACGTCCAGGCGCCCCGTGACGGCGACGCCGGACACCGCCTCCGCCATCCGCGCGCCGACGCCCGCGGCCTCGGCGTCCTCCCCCGCGCGGTGCGAGGCGGGGACGGTGAAGCGCAGCACGATGCGCGGCACCCGGGAGACGACCTCGACGTCCTTCGCGGCGAGCACGTGCGTGGCCTGCACGGCGGCCTCGGCGAGGTCCATGACCTCCTCGGGGCGATGGCCGGGGCGGAGGTCGCCGATCTGCAGACGGGCGCGGTAGGAGGGCATGCCGCCAGGGTAGCGAGGCGGCGCCGCACGGCCTCCGGGGTCCGGGGGCCCTCGTAAGGTGGGGCCATGACCGACGCGACCTCTCCCGCCCTGCCCGCGATCCTCGAGCCGCTGACGATCAACGGCGTCGAGGTGCGCAACCGCCTGATCCTGCCGCCCATGTGCATGTACGCGTGCGAGGCCCGCGACGGCGTCCCCCACGGCTGGCACTTCCAGCACCTGGGGGCACGGGCCGCGGGCGGCTTCGGGATCGTGGTGGCGGAGGCGACGGCGGTGACGCCCGAGGGGCGCATCTCCGCGTGGGACACCGGCCTGTGGAACGACGAGCAGCGGGACGCGTGGGCGCCGATCGCCGCGTACGTCGCCGCCGAGGGCGCGGTGCCCGCGGTCCAGCTGGGCCACGCCGGAGCGAAGGCCTCCACCGTGCCCATGCACCCGGGCGTGCCCGCGGGCGAGCCGATCCTGGAGGGCCCCGACGCGTGGGAGACCCTCTCCCCCTCTGGCGTGCCCGCCACCTCGATGCCGGCGAACGTGCGCGCCATGACCGAGCAGGACGTCGCGGGCACCGTGCGCGCCTTCGCGGACGCCGCCCGTCGCGCGGACGAGGCCGGGTTCGGCGCCGTGCAGCTGCACGCCGCCCACGGCTACCTCATCCACCAGTTCCTCTCCCCGCTGACCAACACCCGCACGGACGGGTACGGCGGAGACTTCGAGGGGCGCACGCGGTTCCTGCGCGAGATCGTGGCGGCCGTGCGCGAGGTGTGGCCCGCGGACAAGATCCTGGGCGTGCGGATCTCCGGCTCCGACTGGGTGGAGGAGGGCTGGGGCATCGAGGAGACGGTGCGCCTGGCCCGGATCCTCGAGGAGGAGGGCGTGCACTGGATGGACGTCTCCTCCGCGGGCCTGGGCGACCGGTACCACGGCCCCAAGGGCCCGGGCTACCAGGTGCCCCTGGCGCGGGCGGTGAAGGAGGGGACGCAGCGGATGGTGGTGTCCGCCGTCGGCTCCCTGACCACGCCGCAGGAGGTGGAGGAGGTGCTCGCCTCCGGCGCGGCGGACGCCGTGTGCGTGGGGCGGGCGGCCCTCGCGAACCCGAACTGGCCGGTCGAGGCGGCCCTCGAGCTGGGGGCGAGCGCGGAGCAGGCCCCCATGGCCCGGCAGTACTTCCGCGCGACGTGGGGCCCGGGTGCGCACTGAGCCGCGCCGTCGTCGCGCCCCTCGCCGAGGGCGGAACGCGCCGGCCCGACGTGCCCCGAGCCCGGAACTCCGGTAGAACAGAGCCATGAGCGTGCGCACCCCCGACCCGAATCCGGGATGGCTGTCCGAGGAGGACCTCTACGAGGCCCGCCGGCGGCTGCCCATGGTCTACGTGGAGGCGATCCCGGTGCGCCTCGACGCGCTCGGCTACGTCTCCGAGATCGGCCTGCTCTACGTGGCCGACGACGAGGGCCGCTTCCAGCGCACCATCGTCTCCGGCCGCGTGATGTACCGCGAGACGATCCGCGCCGCGCTCATGCGCCACCTCGAGAAGGACCTGGGCCCGCTCGTGTTCCCACAGCTGCCGCCGTCGATCGTGCCGTGCACCGTGGCCGAGTACTTCCCTGCGCCGTCCGAGACGGGGCTGACCGACGACCGGCAGCACGCCGTCTCGATGGTCTACGTGGTGCCGGTGACGGGCGAGTGCAGCCCGCGCCAGGACGCGCTGGAGCTGACGTGGCTCACGCCGGACGAGGCGCTGAGCGAGGACGTGCAGGCCGAGTTCATCGGCGGCCGCGGGAACCTGCTTCGCCAGGCGCTCGCCCACGTGGGCTGGGGGCGATGAGCGTGGCACCGGTCAGCGGCGGCTACCTCCGTCACCTCAAGGCCCAGGAGGTCCAGCCGGGCGACTCCTTCCTCACCCGCCGCGGCGAGCCCGCCCCGGCCGTGGCCTCCGTGCGCACGGTGCGGGACGACTTCGGCACGCCCGCACTCGTGATCGCCACCCTGGAGGGCGGCCGCGAGGTGAGGATCGCCCACGGCTCCGTGATCCGGGTGCGCACCGAGCGCCCCGAGGAGCGCAAGGCCGCGGCGGACACGGCCTTCTCCCCCGTGGACGCGGGCTCCCCCGAGTCCCGGATCGTGGCCGTCGGCCAGCGCCACCTGGACGACCCGGAGCTCGTGGCCACGGCCGCCCGCCTCTCCCACGGGCTGAACCTGCGCTCCGGATCCCAGCTCGAGGACCTCTTCGACATGGCCGCGCGCATGTACCTGCTGCACGAGGACGTGGAGGGCACGCTGGCCACGCTCGGCCTGCTGACGAACCTGCCGTGGGACGGGGCCGTGGGCCGCTGGAAGTCCATCCAGGCCGCCCTCGCCCTGGCCGCGCAGATCCTGCGGGAGGAGGACGAGCACATCACCGCCGCCAACCTCGGCAAGCGCCTCCTGGAGGCCGACGAGGTGCCCAGCGAGCCCGGCCGCGCCGCCCGCGTGCTCGAGGTGCGCCAGCGCCAGCTCAACGCCCCGCCGCTGTACGAGCGGGAGATCTCCAAGGCCCTGCAGGCCCGGGACGCCGCCGCCGAGTTCCAGTGGCGCAAGGCCCGGTTCGCCCAGCTGCTCTACCTGCGGGCGCGCGGCGGCTCCGAGACCCTCACGGACGCGGACCTGGACTCGCGGATCTCCCGGGAGCTCGGGACGCTCCGTGAGCTGGCCCGCACGGTGGAGTCCAAGGCGGCGGCGGGACGCTGAGCGGGGCGTGCCCGGCCACGGGACGCGGCCCGCGAGGCAGAGGGACACGCGCGGCGTCCCATGACGACGACCCGGCGCAGACCCGCCCGCGGCCGGTTAGTCTGCTCCGATGACCTCCACCCCGCAGCGCCCCTTCCTCCTGGTCCAGACGCGCCCCGAGGTGGACGCCGCGCTGGCCGAGGCCGAGGCCGTGCAGCGCCTCGGGGGCTTCGCGGACGGACAGCTGACCGCGATGCAGCTGGGCCGCGATCTCGGCGCCGCACCCGACGCCCGCCCCGACTGGGGTGACCTCCTGGCCCGGCACGCCGGCGTCATCCTGCCCGGCAGCCCCTACACCACCTCCGACCCCGAGGACACGAAGTCCGCGCTGCAGTGGCGCGTGGAGTCGGAGCTCGCCCGGATGCTCGAGGTGGTGCTCGCCGGGGACCGTCCGTTCTTGGGCTGCTGCTACGGAGTCGGCACGCTCGGGCGTCACGTGGGAGCGCTCGTGGACGGCACGTACGGCGAGTCCGCAGGGCCCGTCACGGTCACCCTCACGGACGAGGGCGCGGCAGACCCCCTCCTCGCGGGGATGCCGGCCGACTTCACCGCCTACGTGGGCCACAAGGAGGCCGTGACGCAGCTGCCGGAGGGCGCCGTCGTGCTGGCGTCCGGCGTCGCGTGCCCGGTGCAGATGTTCCGCCTCGGCGAGCACCAGTACGCCACGCAGTTCCACCCCGAGCTCGACCAGGCCGGGCTCCTGGAGCGCCTGCGGATCTACGCGCACCACGGGTACTTCGCCCCCGAGGAGTCCGATGCCACGTTCGCGCGCATCGCCGCGACGACCGCGCCCGAGCCGCCGCGGATCCTGGAGAACTTCCGGCGCGCCTACGAGGGCTGACGGGCCCGACGTCGGGACGGCCGGGTCACACCCAGCCGCGACGGGCGGCCTGCACCCCGAGCTGGAAGCGCCCCTCGGCGCCCATGCGCCGTGCGAGCTCAGAGACGCGCCGCTGCACGGTGCGGCGGGAGACCTCGAGCGATCGGGCCATGCCCTCGTCCGTCATCCCAGTGCTGAGCATCGCGAGCAGGCGGCGGTCGTGGGGGTCGAGCGCGCCGTGGTCCCCCGAGGAGACCGGGAGGGCCAGCTCCCACTGCTGCTCGAACAGGCGGACGAGGGCGTCCACGAGCAGGGCGCCGCGCACCACGAGACCCTCCCCGGAGCCGGGGCTGGGGCCGACGAGTCCCACGAGCGCGACGGCGTCGTCCGCGATCAGGAGCTTGAAGGGCAGGTGCGGCATGACGCGCCCCGTCTCGCCCGGCGTGGACCCGATCAGCTCCCATCGCTCGGGCGGTTCGCCGCGGAGCGAGTCGCCCTCGTAGATCACGCGCCACTCCACGCCCCGCGCGGAGGAGCGGGACTGCGCGGACTCGGGCAGCGGGTCGGCGTGGAAGTAGGGCCCGCGGTCGAAGCCGCGCACGGTGTGCCGCGCCGTGCGCGCGATCCCGACGGCGGCCTCCACGATCTCCGCGGCCCCCACCACCACGTCCAGCGACTCGCGCCCCGCGCCGGCACGACGTCGGAACTCGGCGTGCAGGGACTCGGCCGCCTCGCGCAGGGCGTCGGCCCGGGCCTGCGCTCGGTTCGCCTCGGCCGTCAGCGGCCGGTGCGGCGACTGGACCGCAAGGGACCCGTCGTCGTGCCGCCGGACGAGCCCGAGCGCCTCCAGGTGCGCGAGCGCGGCGGCGTCCACGTCATCGGTCCGGGTCTCGGGCCGCGCGAGGAGCGCGCGGAAGGCGGCGAGCTCCTCGGGGTCGAGGGCGGGGGGAGCGGCGTGGCGCAAGGGCGTCATGGCACGTTGACGCTACCTCACAGGGGTGCGTGATGCACCTCACGGTGGTGGGATGGCGGGAACGTCGCCCAGGCGCCGTCCCGTCACTCACGGAGGATCCTCATGACCCACTCGCCCACTCGTCGCCACCGCGCCCTCGGGGTGACCTCGGCCCTCGCCCTGGTCCTCTCCGGCGCCGCCGCCGCCGGGGCCGCCCCCGATCCCGACGCGGTCACCGCCGTCACCGGGGCCGCGGCGGACACGTCCCGCACCGCGCCCGCCCCCGAGACCTTCGAGGACGGCGCCTACGTCGTCGTCCTGGCGGAGGCCCCCGTGGCCTCCTACGACGGCGGCACCGAGGGGTACGCCCCCACCCGCCCCGGCAAGGGCAAGGGCCGGGACAACGGCTTCAACCCCAAGAGCGCGAACGCCCGGGCCTACGCCAAGCACCTGACGAAGAAGCAGGACACGGTCCTCGAGCGCACCGGCGCCGGCGCCCCGCACACCCGGTACACCACCGCCCTCAACGGATTCTCCGGCACGTTCACCGCGCAGGAGGCTGCGGCCCTCGCCGCCGACCCGGCCGTGCTCGCCGTCGTGCCGGACGAGATCCGCCAGATGGACACCGTCTCCTCCCCCGACTTCCTCGGCCTCACAGGCAAGAAGGGCGTGTGGGCGGGGCTCCTGGGCAAGAAGGGCGATCAGGCGCAGGCCGGCCGCGGCGTCGTCGTCGGCGTGATCGACAGCGGCATCCGCCCGGAGGCCGCCTCCTTCCAGGACCGCGGCCACCCCGCCGCCCCCGCGGACTGGGCCGGCGGCTGCGAGACCGGTGACGCGGAGGCATTCCCCGCCGACTCGTGCAACGACAAGCTGATCGGCGCCAAGTACTTCGTGCAGGGCTTCGGCGCCGCCCGCCTGGCCGAGGTCGAGACCCTCTCCCCGCTGGACGCCGGCGGCCACGGCACCCACACCGCCTCCACGGCGGCCGGCAACAAGGACGTGACCGCCACGGTGGACGGCCTCGAGCGCGGCACCGTCTCCGGCATGGCCCCGGGCGCCCACGTGGCCGCCTACAAGGCCTGCTGGGAGGGCGTCACCGGCGGCGGCTGCGCCACCTCGGACACCGTGGCCGCGATCGACGCGGCCGTGGCCGACGGCGTGGACGTCGTGAACTTCTCGATCTCCGGCACGAGCACCAACGTCGTGGACCCGGTGGAGGTGGCCTTCATGAACGCCGCCACCGCCGGTGTGTTCGTCGCGGCCTCGTCCGGCAACTCCGGCCCCACGGTCTCGACGACGGCGCACCCCTCGCCGTGGATCACCACCGTGGCGGCCTCGAGCCACGCGGTCTACGAGCACACGCTCGTGACCGGCGACGGCCAGCGCTTCATCGGCTCCTCCGTCACCGCCCCGCTGCCCGCCTCCACTGCCCTGGTCTACGCCGGCGACATCGCCGCCGCGGGCGCGGACCCCGCGAAGGCCGCCCTGTGCCTGCCGGGCACCCTCGACTCCGCGAAGGCGGCCGGGAAGATCGTGGTCTGCGACCGCGGCGAGAACGCCCGCGCCCAGAAGTCCACCGTGGTCAAGGACGCCGGCGGCGTCGGCATGGTGCTCGTGAACGTCACCGACGCCGGCCTCAACGCCGACCTGCACGCGATCCCCTCCGTGCACCTGGACCACACGAACCGCGATGCCCTGCTGGCCTACGTGCGGGCCGGGAACGCCACCGGCCAGATCCTGGCCACGAACGAGGGCACCACCACCCTGGTCCCCGAGGTCGCGGGCTTCTCCTCGCGCGGCCCGTCCCTGGCCGCCGAGTCGGACCTGCTGAAGCCGGACATCTCCGCCCCCGGCGTGGACGTGCTCGCCGCATACTCGCCGGAGGAGGCGGGCGAGGACTTCGCCTACGTCTCGGGCACCTCGATGTCCTCCCCGCACATCGCGGGCCTCGCCGCGCTCGTGAAGCAGGGACGCCCCGAGTTCAGCCCCATGGAGATCAAGTCCGCCATGATGACGACGGCGCGCGACCACGCGTCCGAGACGTCCCCGTTCGCGGGCGGCGCGGGCTTCGTGGACCCCACGACGATGATGGACCCGGGGCTCGTGTTCGACTCGGACCGAGAGGACTGGTTCGACTACCTCGCCGGCCAGGGCATCACGTTCGCGGCCACCGGCGAGCCGGTCTCCGAGAACCCGATCGACGCCTCGGACCTCAACGTCCCCTCGATCGCGATGGGCGAGCTCTACGGCTCGCAGACCGTGACCCGCACGCTCACCAACGTGGGTCGCTCCAACGGCGAGTGGACCGCGCACGTGGAGGGCCTCGAGGGCCTCGACGTCTCCGTCTCCCCACAGGTCATCAAGCCGCGCCGCGGGGCCGACGCGGACGTGGACATCTCCGTCACCGCCGCGGGCGCTCCCGCGGGCGAGTGGGCCACCGGCCACATCGTGTGGACCGGCCCGGCCGAGCAGCGGGTGCGGATCCCCGTGGTCGTGCGCCCCGGCGTCGCCGACGCCCCGGCCACCGTGACCGTGGAGCGGGACGCCGACTCGCTCGAGCTGCCGGTCGTCTCCGGCGTGGACGGGACCTTCACCACCCGCGTGAACGGGCTGACCCGCGGCGAGGAGCACACCGGCACCACGGTGCGCCGCCCGTTCTTCGACAAGGCCGACGCGGCCCTGACCGCTCACGACTTCGCGTACCCGCGCGGCTACCCCACCGTGCGGATCGAGGCCGAGACCGCCGCGCCCGACGTGGACCTGGACGTCTACGTGACGAGCTCGTGGTCCGGCTACCCCGTGGCCCGCTCCACGACGCGCGGCACCGGCACGGAGGTCTACCAGGGCCGGATCTACAGCTCGGCCCCCGAGCACCAGGTCCACGTGGTCGCGAAGCCGGGCGCGGACGGCCTGCCCTCCGACGCGCCGATCGACTACACGCTGCGGGTGTTCTTCCCGCAGGAGGGCGGCGGCGACAACGGCGTGCTGACCTTCGATCCGGCCTCCGCCGCGGTGAAGCCCGGAGAGACGCACGTCTTCCACGGCACCCTGGAGACCGACGGGGTCAGCCCCTACATGGGCACCGTGGACATCCTGCACGACGGCAGGGTGGTGGACACCACCACCGTGCGCGTGCAGTGATGCGCGGATGAGGCGGGCCCGCCGGCGAGAGCCGAGCGGGACCCCCGGAGACGAGGCGGCCCCCTGACGGGGGCCGCCTCTTCCGTGCCATCCCTTCCGTACCGTGGAGGCCATGACCGCGAACGACGTCCCCCCGTCCTCCCTGCCCTACGTCCCCGGCCCCGCCGTCCGCGCGGCGCTGACCCCCACGCAGGCCGTGGACGCCCTCGAGGCGGCGCTGCGCTCCGGCGTCGATCCGGAGCACGACGCCCCGCGCACCCGCCTGGACACCGCGCACGGCCAGCTGCTGCAGATGCCCTCGACGGCGGGCACGGACACCGGCACGAAGCTGCTGACCGTCTCCCCGGACAATCCCGCGCGGGACCGGCCGCTCATCCAGGGCGTCTACGTCCTCTTCGGCGGCGAGGAGCAGTCCCCGCGCGCGGTGATCAACGGGCTCGAGCTCACCAACCTGCGCACCGCGGCGGTCTCCGCGCTGGGTGTCCGGCTGATGGGGACGACGGCGCCACGTCACCTCGCAGTGTTCGGCACCGGGGTGCAGGCGTGGGAGCACGCCGTGGCGTTCGCGGACGTGTTCACGCTGGAGCGGATCACGGTGGCCGGGCGGAACCGTCTCAAGGCCGAGGCCATGGCCGCACGGATCGAACGGGAGCTGGGCGTCGACGCGGACACCGGCGGCGCGGAGGCCGCCGCCGAGGGCGACGCGGTGGTGTGCGCCACATCCGCGACCCAGCCCTTCTTCGACGGCGACCTCGTGCGGGACGACGCCGTCGTCGTCGCGATGGGCGCCCACACCCCGGACGCCCGAGAGCTGGACGACGTCCTCATGGGGCGCGGCTTCGTGGCCGTGGAGTCCCGGGACTCCGCCCTGCGGGAGGCCGGGGACGTGCTCCTGGCGATCGAGGCCGGCGCGCTCCGCGGGATCGGAGACGTGGCCACGCTCGCCGAGCTCGCGGCGGGGACGGCGCGTCGGCCGACGGGCAGGCCCGGCGTGTTCGTGACCACGGGCATGCCGTGGCAGGACCTCGCGGTGGCCGTCGCCGTGGCCGAGCGCGCGGGGGCCTGAGCAGCCGCCCGCGCCGCACGCCGCCACTACGCTGAGACGCATGTCCGTCACCCCCGCATCTGCCTCCCGAGGGCGCCGCGCGCCGTCGTCGCCCGCCGCCGCGAGCGCCCCCGCCCATCCCACGCACTTCGGGTTCGAGGTGACCTCGCGCCTGGAGTCCGGGGGCGTCGACGGCGCCCCGCTGGGCCGCACCGGCGTGATCAGCACCCCGCACGGGCAGATCCAGACCCCGGCGTTCATCCCGGTGGCCACGCAGGCCACGGTCAAGGCAGTGCTGCCGGAGTCCATGAAGGAGCTCGGCGCGCAGGCCCTGCTGGCCAATGCCTACCACCTGTACCTCCAGCCCGGTGACGACCTCCTCGACGAGGCCGGCGGGCTGGGCGCGTTCATGAACTGGCCCGGCCCCACGTTCACGGACTCCGGCGGCTTCCAGGTGATGTCCTTGGGCTCCGGGTTCAAGAAGGTCATCGACATGAAGGGCCCGGACGCCCCGGCCGGCCAGGGCGCGGACGACGCCGTCGCCCCCGGCAAGGAGCGCCTGGCCAACGTGGACGACGACGGCGTGTGGTTCACGTCCCACCTCACCGGCGACAAGCACCGGTTCACGCCCGAGGTGTCACTGCAGATCCAGCACAACCTCGGGGCGGACATCATGTTCGCCTTCGACGAGTTGACCACCCTGCACAACTCCCGCGGCTACCAGGAGGAGGCCCTCGAGCGGACCCGCCGGTGGGCCCAGCGCTGCCTTGACGAGCACGCCCGCCTCACCGGGGTCCGTGCCGACCGGCCGTACCAGGCGCTGTTCGGCGTGATCCAGGGCGCGCAATACGAGGACCTGCGCCGCAAGGCCTGCCGGGACCTCTCCGCGATGCGCACGGAGTTCCCCGCGGCCGGGGAGCTGGACGCCGCGTCGAACGGCTTCGACGGCTACGGCGTGGGCGGGGCGCTCGAGAAGGAGAACCTCGGGACCATCGTCGGCTGGTGCGCGCAGGAGCTGCCCGAGGACAAGCCGCGGCACCTGCTCGGGATCTCCGAGCCGGACGACCTCTTCACGGCCGTGGAGAACGGCGCGGACACGTTCGACTGCGTCTCCCCCACCCGCGTGGCCCGCACCGGCGCGTTCTACACGCGCGACGGCCGGTTCAACCTGCCGGGCGCGAAGTACAAGCGGGACTTCGGGCCGCTCGACGCCGAGTGCGACTGCTACGTGTGCGCGAACTACTCGCGGGCCTACATCCGCCACCTCATGAAGGCCAAGGAGATGGTGGCGCACACACTCGTCTCGATTCACAACGAGCGGTTCACGGTCTCCCTCGTGGACCGCATCCGCGCGGCCATGCAGGACGGGACGCTGCCCGATCTCAAGGCCGAGACCCTCGGCCGGTACTACGCCCCGAAGGGCTGAGGGGTGCCGGGTGCGCCGGCACGCTGCGACGGCGCGAGCCAGCACGCTGCGGCGGGCGCGAGCCAGCACGCTGCGGCGGGCGCGAGCCAGCACGCTGCGGCGGGCGCGAGCCAGACGTTTCTGCTGTTCTGAGGGGGCTGTCACGACCGATTCGTCTGGCTCGGCGACGCTCGGACGCGTGGGAGACGTGAGCCAGACGATTCAGCGGCTCCTGCACAGAGCCGCCGGCTCGGCTCGCCCTCCACGGCCCTCGCCGTCGCGGCGCCGGGTCCGCCCATGGAAGGGGAGGCTGGCGGCATGGTCGCCCCTCCTCCGCACGACGACGCCACCCTCAGCCCCGTCTTCCCGGTCGCCGCGGGGCTGCAGGCCGGTCTGACGGCCTCGCAGCTGCGCGGCCCCCGGTTCGACGCCCCGCACCACGGGCTGCGGCACACCGCCGGGGGTCAGCCCTCACTGGCCGACGTCGTCCGCGCCCTCCAGCGGACGAACCCCGGCACCGCGGCCACCCACGCCACCGCCGCTCGCCTCTGGGGGATGTGGCTGCCGCGGCAGTGGGAGCGCGGCCCCATCCATCTGGCGCGCACGCGGGCCGAGGGCGGGGCGCCGCGCCGCAGCGGCGTCGTCGGGCATGAGCTGCACCCGCAGGACCCCATGCTGGTGCGTGCCGGGGTGCGGATCACGACGCCGGCCGCCACCTGGGCGGCGCTGGCGCAGCTGGGTCTGCCGTTGGCCGACGTCGTCGCCGCCGGGGACAGCCTGCTGCAACGGGCTGACGGCCCGGCGGGCCGGCGTCGCCCCGGCGAGCATCCGCGGTGCACCGTGCGTGATCTGGAGGCGGAGGTGCTCCGGGTGCGCGGCAGGCGAGGGACGCGGACCCTGCGAGCGGCCCTGCCGCTGCTCAGGAACGGCGCGGATTCGAGGGCCGAGACGCTCCTGCGACTGGCGCTGACCGACGCGGGTGTGCCGGAGCCGGAGGTGAATCCGCTGCTGATGCTGAGCGACGGGTCCACCGTCCGGCCGGACCTGGTGTGGCGGGAGGCCCGCGTCTGCGTGCAGTACGAGGGCGATCATCACCGAACGGACCCGGAGCAGTGGCGGCGGGACATCGAGCGTGACCGCCGGATGCAGGCCGAGGGGTGGATCGTGCTGCGCGTGGCCGCCAGCGTCTTCACTCGGCGCGGCCTCGACGCCCTGTTGCGCGACCTCGCCGCCCACCTGCGGCTCCCTCTGCCTGCATGAGCCAGACGAATCGGCCGCCGAGCCAGACGAATCGGCGGCAGGGGGGCGTGCGTACCAGCAGGAATCTCTGGCTCACGCCGCCCCCCGCTCGCGTCATCTCACACGAACGCGCCGACCCCCGTGATCTCGCGGCCGATGATCAGCCCCTGCACGGTCTCGGTGCCCTCGTAGGTGTGGATCGCCTCGATGTCCGCGAAGTGGCGGGCCACCTCGTTCTGGATGAGGATGCCGTTGCCACCGAGCAGGTCGCGCGCGTTCGCGGCGATGGACCGCGCGGCGCGCGTCGCCGAGTACTTGGCCAGGGACGCCATCGGACCGGTGAGCCGGCCCTCGTCCTCGAGCCGGGTCGCACGGAGCACGAGCAGCTGCACCTGGGTGAGCTGGGAGAGCATCTCGGCCAGACGGGTCTGCACGCTCTGGGCGGCGGCCAGCGGCCGGCCGAACTGGATGCGCTGCCCCGCGTACTGCACCGCCGCCTCGTAGCAGCCCACGGCCTTCCCGAGGGCGGACCACGCGACCCCCACGCGCGTGGCGAAGAGGACGCGGGAGGTGTCCTTGAAGGAGCGGGCCTCGGGCAGGACGTCGGCGTCGGGCACGAACACGCCGTCGAGGGTGATGTGGGCCTGGTCGATGGCCCGCAGCGCGACCTTGCCCTTGATGACCTCGGCCGTGTAGCCCTCGGACTCCTGGCGCACGATGAACCCGCGGACCTTCTCGTCCTCGGCGCTGCGCGCCCACACCACGGTCACACCGCCGGCGGCCCCGTTGCCGATCCACTTCTTGTGCCCGTGCAGCCGCCAGCCGCCGTCGACGCGCTCGGCGCGGGTCTCCAGCGAGACGGAGTCGGAGCCGTGGGTCGGCTCCGTGAGCGCGAAGGCGCCGTAGAGCTCGCCGCGCGCCATGGCCGGCAGGTGCTCGGCACGCTGCTCCTCGCTGCCGCACAGCTGGATCGAGCGCATGGCCAGACCGCCCTGCACGCCCGTCATCGTGGCGATCGAGCCGTCCAGCCGCGAGAGCTCCATCATGGCCAGGCCCGCGGCCACGCGGGACACGTCGGGCAGCCCGGCGACGGGCACGCCGTCGCGCAGCAGGTCGGCCTGCCCCAGGCGGGCCACGAGGTCCAGCGGGTACTCGTGGCGGTCCCATGCATCCCGGATCCGGGGCAGCACGTCCGGCTCGAGCGCGAAGGCGCGGGCCCGACGCCACACGTCCTTCTCGGCGTCGGAGACGTCCGCGAGCGCCAGGTAGAAGTCGGTGTCCAGCGGCGTGGCGACGTCGTACTCGGGCTCGACGGTGGGCAGGGTCTCGGTCATGGTGGCCTCCCGGGCGGGGTCGGAGAGATGGGTGTGTCTGTCATCACCCTACACCGACTGACACGCCATCTCACAGAATCAGACGCAGTCTCACCCCCTCTCCGCGTCCGTGGCACCATGGCCCGCATGACGACGCCCGCCGAGGACACCCTCACCGCCCTGATCCACCTGCTGGACCGCGAGGGCTACGACGCCGTCACGGCCGACCAGCTCGCCCGCCAGGCCGGCATGAGTCGGGCCAGCTTCTTCCGACACCTCGGCGGGAAGGAGGAGGTGGTCTTCGCCGACCACGCAGCGCTGCTCGCCCGCCTGGACGACTTCCTGCGCGGCACCTCCCTCGGCGTGCGGGAGGCCCTCGAGGAGGCGGTCCTCCAGGTCTTCCGGCACCACACCGCCGATCCGGACCGCGCCCGGGCGCGCTCTCGCCTGCTGCGCGGCTCCCAGGCGCTGCGCACGCGCGAGCTGCTCACCTCGCACCGCTACACGGAGCTGTTCTCCGGCTGGCTCGCCTCGGCCCTGCCGGACACGCACGCGCGCGGCGGGGTCGCCGTCGGGCTGGCGGCGGCCGTGGTGGCCGTCCACAACCGCGCCCTGCGGGCGTGGCTCCACGCCCCGGCCGACGACGCCGAGGCCGGCCTGCGCACGGACCTCGCGGAGGTCATCGCGCGGCTCACGGCCGAGCCGGCCGAGGCCGAACGGACGCTCGCCGCCGTGCGCCGGCTCCTGGGCTGAGACCGGGCTCTCAGCGGCCGGCGACCTGCGCGTTCTCCGCCCCGAACGCGGGCGGGTAGCGGAACTCGCCGGCCGGCACCTCGGCCCCGTCCTGGAGCGTGAGGACCTGCAGCGCCTCGGGCTGCCGGGCGAAGGCCGCGCGCACGCCGTGCTCGGAGGCCCGGTGGAAGCCGAACTTCGCGTAGTACTCGGGCCAGCCGTAGACCACCACGACCTCCTCGCCGTCGGCCTGCGCCTTCTGCAGCAGGGCGTTGACGAGCGCGGTGCCGGCGCCCTCGCCCTGATGCTCGGGCAGGATGCCGTGCGGGGCGAGGGCGAGCACCTCGGCGTCGTCGATGTGGGCCCGGACCAGGGTGCCGTAGCCCATCGGGTCCGACTGCAGGTCCGTGCCGGGGATCGCGGCGGTCATGGCCACGAGGGAGTACTGGGGCAGCCAGCCCTCCGCGCCGCCGGCGAGCTCCTCGACGAGGTCGGCCTCGGCCGTGGACGCGAAGGCGAGCTCGGCGATCTGGCGGACGGCGCGGCGGTCGGCCGGATCGTCGTGATCGGCCTCGCGGGTGGACCAGCGGTGGCCGAGATCCTGGCCGGCAGGGACGTGGGCGGCGCGGTGGCCGGGGGTCTGGGTGCTGTTCTGCTCGGCGCTCATGCGCTCACCGTAGCCAGGGTGTGACCCCGGATACAGAGACGGCGCCCTGCGTCACGCTCGTGACGCGGGCGCCATCGCCTCCTCCGGCCGGGGCGGGCTCAGTCGATCTGCAGCTCGCCCATCGGGCCGAAGCCCTCCGCACCGACCTGCTCGGAGATGATCTGGGGCGTGCTCGCCAGCAGCGGCCGCATCGCGTCCAGGCCCTCCTGGAAGTGCGGGGACGCGACGTGGGCCTGCGCACCCTCGTCCGTGAACCCCTCCAGCAGGAAGTACTCGTTCGGGCCGCCCTCCACCGGGCGGTACCACTCGAAGAACAGGTTGCCGGGCTCGGAGCGCACGTCCGCGGTGTACTTCGCGACGGCGTCCATCCACTCGCCAGCACGCTCGGGCTGGACGGTGAACTTCAGGTTGATGAGGATCATGCCGTCCATTCTGGCCCACCCGGGACGGCCGCGGCACGGCCTCGCGTCCGCCGGGCGCGGAACCGCCGGGCCAGCAGCCACAGGCCCACGACGACGGCGACCACCAGCACGGCGACCAGCACCGGCAGGAACAGCGCGGCCGCGACGAGGCCGGCGGCCGAGACGTCCTCGGCCGCCGAGAGCACGGGCGCGGCGGCCCCCACCGTGACCGTGTTGGCGCCCACGCGCGTGCCGGCCTTGGCCAGGTGCACCGCGAGCGCGATGCCTGCGCCGATGATCACCGGCACCCAGCCGGACCCGGCGAAGAGGGTGCCGGGGTCGTGGACCGCCGTCGTCTCGGCGCCGACGCCGGAGGCGAACACGATGCCGCCGGCCGCGGGACGCACGACCGTCTGGACGACGTCGTTGACCGCGTCCACCCCGGGGATCTTGTCCGCGACGAGCTCGAGCGCGAGCAGGACGCCGAGGATCCAGAGGGAGGCGTCGGCGGACAGCCACGTCCAGCCCGCGGGCAGGTCGACGAGCCCCGTGAACCGGTCCAGCAGACCCAGGGCGAACAGGGGGATGTAGGCGTTGAGCCCGGCCGAGGTGGCCAGGCCCGTGCCGGTGAGGAACTCGAGCACGTCCGTCCCCTTCCTTCGCGGGTCGCTCGGGGCGCCCGGGCGGACGCTCCGGGTCCGAGGACCCTCGCTCCCCAGTGAACACCGCCGGCCGTCGGGCGCTTCCCGTCCGGGGTCGGTCCTACCATGGGCGCATGCCCCAGACCGCGCACTCCCCCCAGCACTCCGCGTCCGCCCCCGCGCTCGCCCTGGCCATCGCCGGATCGGAGGCCACCGGCGGCGCCGGTGCGCAGGCCGACCTGAAGACGTTCCAGGAGCTCGGAGTCTTCGGCGTCGTCAGCCTGACGTGCATCGTCTCCTTCAACCCGCAGGACGAGTGGAGCCACCGCTTCTTCCCCGTGCCCACCGCGGTGCTCGCGGATCAGCTGGAGGCGGTGCAGGCGGACTACGCCGGCCGTCTGCGCACCGTGAAGCTCGGCATGATGGGCTCCCCGGAGACCGTCCGCACCACCGCCGAGGCGCTGAAGCGCCAGGAGTGGGACCACGTCCTGCTGGACCCGGTGCTGATCTGCAAGGGCCAGGAGCCGGGCCACGCGCTGGACACGGACCGGGCCCTGAGGGACGAGCTGCTCCCGCTGGCCACCTTCACCACCCCGAACCACTTCGAGACCGAGCAGCTCTCCGGCATGACCGTGCGCACCGTGGAGGACCTGACCGCCGCCGCCGAGCGAATCCACGAGATCTCCGGCGCGGCCGTGCTCGCCAAGGGCGGCATGCACATCGCGGGCCCGGACGCCGTGGACGTGTTCGTGGACGGGGACACCGTGGAGGTGCTCGTCCACCCGAAGATCGGGGAGGCCGGCGTCTCCGGCGCCGGCTGCTCGCTGGCCGCCGCCGTCACCGCCGAGCTCGCCAAGGGCGCCACCCCCCTCGAGGCCGCCCGTCGCGCGAAGGAGTTCGTGGCCGCGGGCATCGCCCAGGCCGTGGAGGGGGCCACCCCGTTCGCCGCGCTGTGGCAGGGCGGCCTGCGGAGGGCGCACGACCCCGTGCGCCCGACTGTGGCACCGGGCGGCGGGCGCGCGTGAGCGGGCGGTCGCACGCGTGAGCGTGGGCGCATCCCCCACCCCGCTCGCAGGTCTGGACCTGGCGGTCGCGACGGCCCTGCAGGTGGACCCCCGCGCCAGCTTGCGACGGATCGCCACGGTGCTCGGCGCCCCGGAGCGCACGGTGGCCCGCCACGGGGCGGCGCTGCTGGAGTCCGGAACGGTGCAGGTGGCCGGGATGCCGGCGCCGCCGCGCTGCTCGAGGACGGACTGTGGGACCGGGTGCCCCGCCCCGCCGCCGTGCTGGGCCAGCACGTCATGCCGGCGCGGGCGGGCACCGTCCGCTACGTCACCGGCGACGCGATGTCCCTCGCCGACTCCTTCCGCGTGACCAACCGCGGCCGGGGGGCGCACGGGTCCATGCCGGAGCGCTCGATCGACCCCATCCTCCTGGCCGCCCACGCGGTGACGCGGCTGCAGGGGGTCGTCTCCCGCGAGGTGGCCCCGTCCGATCGCGCGGTCGTCACGGTGGGGACCTTCCACGCCGGGCTCAAGGAGAACGTCATCCCGGACACCGCGGAGATCGCGCTGAACGTGCGCACGCCCACGCCCGAGGTCCGCGCGAAGGTCTCCGCGGCGATCCACCGGATCCTCACGGCCGAGGCGCTGGCCTCCGGCGCCCCCGAACCCGAGATCGTCCGGTACAACTCGTTCCCCCGCACCCACAACGACGTCGAGCTCACCCCGTCCGTGATGGACGCGCTGCGCGCGGAGCTGGGGGCCGAGGCCGTCACCGAGATGCCGCCGCTGATGGGCTCGGAGGACGTCGGGGCCCTCGCCGACGCGCTCGGCGTCCCGCTGGTCTACTGGTTCCTGGGCGGATTCGAGGGCGACGAGCTCGAGGACAACCCCGCCAACCACACCCCGCAGTTCGCCCCCGTGCTGGAGCCGACCCTGACCACGGGCGTCCACGCCGCCCTCGCCGGGATCCTACACGTGCTCGGCCGCTGAGCCGGGCGGGCGGGACCGGTGCCGCCGCGGGCGCGACGACGGAGCCGCCAACCCGGGACACCCCGCGGGGTCATGGCACAGACTGGGGTCATGGACACTCATCGCCCCGCCACGTCCGGCGCCCCCGTCCCCCCGGCCGACGACCTCGGCCTGACCGCCCCTGCCGACGTCATGGCCACCCGCACCACCCCGGCCCCGCCGGTCGTGGTGGAGACCCGCGTCCCCGCCCAGGAACGCGTCGAGCGCACCGTGGACGTGCGCACCACCACGCCCGAGCCCCCGGTCGTGCGCACCGTGGTGACCGGCACCGACGCCCCGACCCGCCGCGTGGAAGAGTCCTCGGAGTCCTCTCGCCTCCCCTGGCTGCTCGGCGGCGGCGCCATCGCCACCGGCGCCCTCGCCACGGCGGTCACCGCGGCCATGCGTCACGCCCGCACCCCGGAGCCCACCCCCATGGAGCGCCTCCTGCGACCCGAGGCCTACGGCCCCGCCCTCGCGGCCCTCGCGGCCACGGTCGCCGCCGCCGTCGGGCTCACCCGCTCCGCGCGCTCCCGCCGCCGTGAGGACGAGGCCGAGGGCGTGTACTCCTACGCCCCCCTCGTGGCCACCGCGGAGACGGACCGTCGCCCCGCCGTGGAGGACGCCTACGTGCCCCTCGCCACGGACGTCACGGACGAGGCCGACGACGCGGTGGAGACCGCGCCCGTGCCGGTGGAGGCGCGCGTCCTGGTGGAGACGCTGCTGGACCCCACGCTCTTCGAGGGCCGTGACCTGCCCGGCGCGGCCGCCCTGCGCGCCCAGCTGCCGCACATGCGCACCGTCGCCGACGCTGTCCGCATCCCCGCCGACGGCGACGCCGAGGGCATCGACTGGCTCCCCCTCGTGGTGGAGGCGGAGGAGGACGTGGAGCGCGCCGTGCCCCACGACTTCACCTGGCCCGTGCGCGGCCACTTCACCCATGAGGGCCAGCCGTTCGAGCTCACCCTCCTGGTGATCGACGGTGAGCTGGGCGCCCTGACCGTCTCCCCCGATGAGGAGTCCGGCCGCCTCGTGTGGGACGAGATCCCCACGGTGCAGACCTGGCCGGGCGTGCACCAGCTGTCCTTCGAGGTGGACGGCGAGCGCCGCTGACACCCTGAACGACCGGCGTCGGGCGACTCCCCACTAGAGTGGGGAGTCGCCCGACGCCGTCCAACCACGGAGTGCCCCATGACCACCCCCGCCCCGGTCAAGTCCACCGCTCGCGCCCGCCGCGCGGCCCAGCGCGCCGCCGCGGGCCCGCGTCCGCGCCTGCGGATGGGCCTCAACGGGTTCCTCGTCGCCTGGCTCGCGCCGAACCTGGTGATGGCGGCGATCGTGGCGGCGCTCTCCCTCATCCCGGGGCTCCAGGAGTTCGGCAGCCTCACGCCGCTGCTGAGCGTGGTCGGGATCGCGGGCCTCGTGGTGGGCCTGCCGCTGTGCCTGCTCGTCAACGTGGCCTTCCGCCACGTCACCAACCAGTGGGTCCACGTGCTGGCCTACGCCCTCGTGGGCATGCTCTACGGGCTCGTGGTGCTCACGCAGGGCGCCGGGGGCGTGCTGCCGATGCTCATCCCGGTGATCGGGTTCCCGGCCGGCGTGCTCATGGGCCTGGGCCGCATGGCCGCCCGGCCGCTCGTGGACGTCGTGACGCCGGGCGCCGAGGATCCCGCCGCGGCGTGATCAGCCCTGCGCGACCAGCTCGTTGCGCTTCGCGTTGAGGTCCCGCAGCACCTGCAGGCCCTCGGAGACGACGGCGTCCGCCTTCTTCTGGAGGTCCTCCTTGGCCGGGGCCCACGCGAGGTCCGTGAAGGTGCCACGCGAAGCGTCGAGCTCGGCGATGTCCTGGCGCACGAGCCGCACCTCGTCCAGCGTGTCGGCGTACTCCACGGAGCGCTGGTCGATCGCGTCCACGGTGGCCTCGGCGCTCGTCGGCGCGTGCTCGAGGGCGTAGGAGGACTCGTAGAGCTCGTGGTTGAGCGTGCAGTTCTCCTCGACGTCGTAGAGCCCCGACCCCCGGCCGTTCGCGCTCTTCCGCGCCGTCTCGTTGGCCTGGGCGATCTCCTCCCGGAGACCACGGCCCACGCCCTCGCCGGTGGGGGCCGCCATGCCCGCCTCCGCCATGTCCACGTTCACGGTGGAGCCGGCGAGCGTGAACACCGCCGACTCGGTGCCCTCGGGCGCCCCGTGACGGCTCGTCTTGACGGTGGCCACGGCGCCCTGCGGCAGGCGGTCGCGCAGCCACGCGTACGACTCCTCGCCCAGGCAGAACTCGGTGCCGACGCGCAGGCCGTCCGGATTGCGCGGGGCCGCGGTCACACCGGCCATGACCAGGGTCTTCTGCTCCCCGCCCGCGTTCACCACCACGGTGTTGCCGTCCACCACGGAGACGATGTCCACGCGGGAGCGCTCGTCCACGATGCCCTTGAGCACGGAGAGCACCCCGAGGAGCAGGAGCAGGCCCGCCACCCCGAGGAAGATGAGCAAGCCCTTCTTGGGCACCCGGGCTTGAGCGGCGACGTGAGTCATGCGGACTTCCTGCAGGTGGGCGATGGAGGGTGGGGGACGACGACCGCCCCGCGGGCGGGGCCGTCGGGCCCGGAGGCCGAGTCTAGCGAAGCGCCCCGGACCTGCCGTGCGGCGGGTCCGGGGCGCTGCGGCGCCGGGTGCGCGCGAGGGCGCCCCGCGGTCAGCGCTCGCGTCGGTAGAACGGCAGCGGCACCACGGTGAAGGGCTCGCCCTTGCCGCGCAGGTCCACCTGGAGGGAGGTGCCCTCGGCGGCGTGCTCGCGGGCCACGCGGGCCATCGCGATCGGGAAGCCGAGCGTGGGGCTCGGGGCGCCCGAGGTGACCTCGCCGACCCGGTTGCCCTCGGCGTCGAGGACGGGATAGCCGTGGCGGGCGGCCCGGCGGCCCTCGCCGCGCAGGCCCACGAGGACCTCCTGGACGTCGTCGGCGCCCACGAGGGCGGCCTTGCCCACGAAGTCCGCCTCCTTGACCGCCGGCACCGCGAAGCTCACACCGGAGGCGTGGGGCTGGTGCGCGGTGTCCAGCTCGTTGCCGTACAGCGGCATGCCGGCTTCGAGGCGCAGCGAGTCGCGGGAGGCGAGGCCGCACGGGGTGAGCTCGACGTCGGCGGCCTCGGCCGCCTGCAGCATCGCGTTCCACACGGCGGAGCCGCGGTCGCCTGCCTCCTGGCGGGAGTCCGCGGGCACGAACAGCTCGAAGCCGTCCTCGCCCGTGTACCCCGTGCGGGCCACGAGCACGGTGACCTCGCCGGCGTCGGTGGGGAGGCTCAGCGTGAGGTGGCCGTAGTACTTCAGGCCCGCCAGCTGCTCGGCCTGCGCGGGCATGGCGTGGGCCAGGATCGCCTCGGCGCGCGGGCCCTGCACCGCCACGAGGGCCGTGGAGGCGGACTCGTCCTCGACTGTCGCGTCCCACCCGGAGGCGCGCTGGTTCAGGGCCGTGTGCACCGCGGCGATGTTGCCGGCGTTGGGGACCACGAGGAAGTCGGGCTCGGAGCCCGCGGCGCCGTCGTCCCTGCGGTAGACGATCAGGTCGTCCAGGATCGTGCCGGCGTCCGTGAGGCAGAGCGCGTACTTGGCGCGGCCCGGCTTCAGCACGGAGAGCGTGCTGGAGAGGGCGTGGTCCAGCATGGCGCCGGCCTCGCGGCCGCTCACGCGGACCTCGCCCATGTGGGAGAGGTCGAACAGGCCCGCCGAGCCGCGGACGGCCTTGTGCTCGGCCAGCTCGGACCCGTACTTCAGGGGCATGTTCCAGCCGCCGAAGTCGGTGAAGGAGGCCCCGGCGGCCTCGTGGACCGGATGGAGCGGGGAGTTGCGCAGGGAGTCGGTCATGTCAGGTTCCTCTCTCAGTGGCCCAGGGACGCGGTGGCGGTGGAGACGGGTGCGTCCGGGGTGCCGGTCGCGGCGGCCGAGTCGGCGGCGGCCTCCTCGAAGGCCTCCGGCGGCGGGCACGAGCAGATCAGGTTGCGGTCGCCGTACGCGCCGTCGATGCGGCCCACCGGCGGGAAGTACTTGTCCATGCGCAGGCTCGGCACGGGGAACGCGGCCTTCTCCGGGGAGTAGGCGCGGTCCCACGACGAGGTGATGAGCGTGGTG
Organism: Micrococcus sp. NPDC078436; assembly: GCF_040702705.1. Classification (NCBI taxonomy): domain Bacteria; kingdom Bacillati; phylum Actinomycetota; class Actinomycetes; order Micrococcales; family Micrococcaceae; genus Micrococcus; species Micrococcus sp. NPDC078436. The sequence continues at coordinate 122,057 of NZ_JBFBLX010000005.1, forward strand.
GCCGTGTGCGGGGCCCGGCGCAGCACCGAGTCCTCGACCGTCTCCGGCGTCGTCTCGAGCATCTCGGCGTGGATGGCCGTCATGGCCTCGATGAAGCGCTCGATCTCGCCGAGGTCCTCCGACTCCGTGGGCTCCACCATCAGGGTGCCGGCCACCGGGAAGGCGAGGGTCGGCGCGTGGAAGCCGTAGTCGATGAGGCGCTTGCACACGTCCTCCGCGGTCACGCCGGTCTTGGCCGTGAGCTCGCGCAGGTCGAGGATGCACTCGTGCGCCACGAGCCCGTCGTTGCCCGTGTACAGCGTGGGGTAGAGGTCCGCCAGGCGGCGCGAGATGTAGTTCGCCCCCAGCAGCGCGTGCTCGGTGGCGTCCTTCAGCCCCTCGGCGCCCATGAGGTGGATGTACGCCCAGGAGATGGGAAGCACGCCGGCGGAGCCGTGCGGGGCCGCCGTCATCAGCACGTCGCGGCTCGGGAGGTAGGGCTTGAGGTGCTCGCCCACCGCCACGGGCCCGACGCCGGGGCCGCCGCCGCCGTGCGGGATGCAGAAGGTCTTGTGCAGGTTCAGGTGGGAGACGTCGCCGCCGAACTCGCCCGGCTGGGCGAGGCCCACGAGCGCGTTGAGGTTGGCGCCGTCGATGTACACCTGGCCGCCGGCCGCGTGCACCGTCGCGCACACGTCCTTCACGTCCGCGTCGTACACGCCGTGCGTGGAGGGGTAGGTGATCATGATGGCGGCGATCCGGCCCTCGTTCGCCGCGATCTTGGCGTCGAGGTCGGCGGCGTCGATCGTGCCGTCCTGCGCGGTGGCCACCACGACCACCTTCAGCCCGGCGAGCACCGCGGAGGCCGCGTTGGTGCCGTGCGCCGAGGCGGGGATGAGGCAGACGTCGCGCTCGCCCTCGCCGTTGGCCAGGTGGAACTGGCGGATGGCCCACAGGCCCGCGAACTCGCCCTGCGAGCCGGCGTTCGGCGACACCGAGACGCCCGCGTAGCCGGTGATCTCGGCGAGCTTGTCCTCGAGGTCCTCGATGAGGAAGCGCCAGCCCTCGGTCTGGTGGTCCGGGGCGTACGGGTGGATCGAGCAGAACTCGGGCCAGGAGATGGCCTCCATCTCCGCGGTGGCGTTGAGCTTCATCGTGCACGAGCCCAGCGGGATCATGGTGCGGTCCAGCGCCAGGTCGTAGCCGGAGAGGCGGCGCAGGTAGCGCAGCATCTGCGTCTCGGAGTGGTGGCTGTTGAACACCGGGTGCGTCAGGAACGCGGAGGTGCGGCGCAGCTCCCGCGGGATGGCCGGGGTGGCCACGGCGCCGTCGTGCGCGCCGGCGGGCAGCGTCCCCGCGTCGAGGCCGAAGGCGGTGAGCACGGCGGCCAGGTCCGCGTCCACGGTGGTCTCGTCCGCGGCGATGCGCAGGGTGTCCGCGTCCACGAGGCGCAGGTTCACGCCGTTCTCCTCGGCGGCGCGCAGGATCTCCTCGGCGCGGCCGGGCACGTTCACCGTGAGGGTGTCGAAGAAGGCCTCGTGGGCGACCTCGACGCTGCCGGAGCGCAGCGCCTCCGCGAGGCGCACGGCCTGGCGGTGGGCGTGGCGGGCGATCGCGGCGATGCCCTGGGGGCCGTGGTAGACGGCGTACATGGAGGCGACGATGGCCAGCAGCGCCTGCGCGGTGCAGATGTTGGAGGTGGCCTTCTCGCGGCGGATGTGCTGCTCGCGGGTCTGCAGGGCCAGGCGGTAGGCGGGCTTGCCGGCGTCGTCGTGCGAGACGCCCACGAGGCGGCCCGGCATGGAGCGCTGCAGGCCGTCCTTGACCGCCATGTAGGCGGCGTGGGGGCCGCCGAAGAACAGCGGGACGCCGAAGCGCTGCGTGGAGCCGACCGCGATGTCCGCGCCCTGCTCGCCGGGAGGCGTGATGAGGGCGAGGGAGAGGATGTCCGCGGCCACGGTGACGAGGGCGCCGGCCTCCTTGGCCTGCGCGATCACGGCGGCGTGGTCGTGGAGGCGGCCGGAGTCGCCGGGCTGCTGCAGCACGACGCCGCACAGGCCCTTCTCCTCGACCTCGGCGCGGACGTCCTCAGGGATGCCGGCGGAGAGGTCCGCGACGCGCACGTCGATGCCCACGGCCTCGGCGCGCATCCGGACGACGGAGAGCGTCTGCGGGAAGAGGTCCGCGTCGAGGAGGGTGACGCCGTCGCCCTTCTTGCGGTTGGCGCGGTGCATCAGCAGCACGGCCTCAGCGGCCGCGGAGGCCTCGTCCAGCAGGGACGCGTTGGCGATCGGCAGGGCGGTGAGGTCCTGCACCATCGTCTGGTAGTTCAGGAGCGACTCGAGGCGGCCCTGGGAGATCTCCGGCTGGTACGGCGTGTAGGCCGTGTACCAGGCCGGGTTCTCGAGGACCTTGCGCAGGATCACGCCCGGGGTCACGGTGTCCGAGAAGCCCTGGCCGATCATCTGGGTCTTCATGACGTTGCGGCCGGCGATCTCGCGCAGGCGCTCCAGCACCGCCGCCTCGGTGAGGGGGGCGGGCAGGTCCAGCGGCCTGGGCTGGCGGATGCCGGCGGGCACGGCGGCGTCCACGAGGGCGTCCAGCGAGTCGTAGCCCAGCGTCTCGAGCATGTGGCGGACGTCCTCGTCACGGGCGCCGATGTGCCGGGCGACGAACGGGGCGGACGCGCCGTCGCGCGGCTCGAGGCCGTCCGTGGCGGGCGTGTCCGCCGTCGTCTGGGCTGCGGTCTGGGGGCTGGTCACGAGCTACCTCCGGGGGATCCTGCCGGTCACGGCGTGGTCTGCTCCTCCCCGCTCTGTCATGGACCTGAGAGTTTCCGCCGGCCTGAGGGGCCGGCTTGCACCGTCGGTGGCCCCTGCACGGCCGCGGGTGCGGGCGCGACAAGGACGCTTTCCAGAGCGCCTGACCCCTCGCGGTACGGGTGCCTGAGAGATTCCCGGGGAGGACTTGCTCCTTCGGCGGCCGACCGGCGCTCCGGGCCCGGCAGGGCACGGGGCGCGTCGACGCTCTCCCGCGGGGGGCATGCGGCGTGGCTCGAGTATCCCACACGGTGTCGCGCGGGACACAGAGGCCGGGTGGACGGTCGCCCGGCCGGACGGGGGCAGGACGACGGCGGGCGACCCGAGTTCACCCGCCCGACGCCGGCCGTCCACCTGACGCTGAGCCGCCCGCCGACTCCGGGGCGCAGGATCGGAGCCGTACCCTCGCCACCCACCCTCCCGGAGGCCACCGTGAACGCCCTGAACCCGACCTTCTCCCGCCGCACCGGCCTGCGCACCCTGGCCGCCGCCGTCGTCGCGGGCACCGTGTCCACCGCGGCCCCCGTCGCCCTGGCGAAGACCGCCGCCGGCGCCTCGGCCGCCCCCGCCGGGGGCGACGGCTTCCGCGTCCTGCCCTACCTCATGGAGCCCACCGCCACCTCGATGGACCTCGTGTGGTTCTCCGAGCGCGGCGTGGCCGGCACCGTCGTCGTCTCCGGCCCGGGCCTGGGCAACAACCACGGCAAGGGCCGCACCCGCCCGGCGGGCACGCGCGTCTCCGCCCCCGAGCACCAGCCCCTGCTCGACTACACCGAGGCGGAGCTGGCCCAGAGCATCGAGGGCCTCGCCCAGGGCTCGTGGCTGCTGGGCGCGCAGAACTGGAAGCACCGCGTCTCCCTCACCGGCCTGAAGCCCGGCAAGGAGTACACCTACACCGTCACCCAGGGCGGGCAGCGCCACACCGCCACGTTCCGCACGGCCGACGCCGGCAACGGCTGGCACGACCTGCGCGTGATCGCCTTCTCGGACACCGAGACCGAGCCCTTCGGGCGCGTCGAGAACCGCGAGTGGGAGCTCAACCAGGTCACCCCCTACACCAAGGGCTCGCTGCCCCGCCCGGGCGAGGGCTCGCTGTGGCACCACACCTTCGGCTCCACGACGCGCTACGGCCAGTTCACGCTGAAATACCCCCTGACCCAGGACGTCGCGCTCACCGAGAACGTCCGCCACATCGAGGCCGCGGACCCGGACCTGCTGCTCGTGGCCGGCGACCTCGGCCAGGGCGGCGGCTACCAGCCGGGCTGGGACGAGTTCTTCCGCCACTTCGCGGGCGAGCTCTCGGACATCGCCTCGCATGTCCCGCTCATCACCTCGCTGGGCAACTGGGAGACCTTCGCCTCGATCAACGGCGGCTACGGCACCCTCGAGGACCGCTCCCCCGTGGTCCGCTCGCGCAACAAGTACCACGCCTACTTCGAGCGCACCGGCGCCGGCACGGACCAGGAGAACCCGCAGTACCGCGGCTCCTACTACCGCACCGACCACGGGCCGCTGACGATCATCACGCTGGACTCCACGAACGGCGTGCCGGACGAGTCCGTGGGCGCGGGCCTGCTCTCCGGCGAGACGTTCTCGGGCGACGACCGCAACCTCACGGCCGAGCGCATGCCGACCGACACGCAGGGCTCGTTCACCCAGGCCGCCTACGAGGAGGCCTTCACGGAGGTCTTCCCCGGCACCACCGCCGCGGACGCCGACCTCCCCGTGTTCAACCCCGGCCACGACCAGTGGGCCTGGGCGGAGCGCCAGCTCGCCGACGCGCGGGCGAAGGGGCAGATCATCATGGTCGAGTTCCACCACGCGCCCTACTCCGTGGGCGTGCACGGCACCCCGCCGAACCACGAGTTCCCGGACGACCAGTCCGGCGTCGCGATGCGCGTGTACACGCCGCTGCTGGAGAAGTACGGGGTCGCCGTCGTGATCTCGGGCCACGACGAGATGTTCCAGCGCTCGTGGGTGGACGAGGACGGCGACGGCGTCGGCTTCCACGCCTACGACGTGGGCGTGGCCGCGGACGGCCTGCGCGGCGAGCAGTACGCCAAGAACGCGGCGGGCGAGTACGTTCCGGTGCGCTTCAACACCCACATGGAGTGGACCGCCAACACGCACGAGCCCGAGACCTGGGCCGACGTGGACGGCGTGCGCCAGCTCGTGGACGGCGGCATGCACTACGGCCACCTGCAGATCGACCTGAGGCGCCGCGGCCAGGAGGCCGAGATGACGCTGACGCCGATGTACGTGTTCCCGATCCTGGACGCCCAGTACCGGCTGGTGCGCACGGAGCGCCGCGCGTACGACGACGTCCAGGTGGTCCGCTTCGACCGCAGCGGCGTGCCGAAGCCGCGCCGCTGACGGACACCGGTCCCCTTCGCCGACCCTGAGGTCCGTGCCGCGACGTCGAGGGCGTTGCGGCACGGACCTCAGGGTGGGCGCACCGGCGCAGCCGTGTCGCGCGGCCTCCCCTAGGGTGGCCCCGTGCGCGCATCACCCTCCTCCACCCCCAGGTCCGCCCCGCGGCCGACGGCCGGCCCCGCCCGCTCCGCCTGGCTGCCCGGCCTCGCGGTCTGCACGGTGCTCGGCGTCGTCTGCGTCCTGATCGCGGCGACGGCGCGCCCCTGGGTGCCCGCGCTCAGCCCGCTGCTGCTCGCCATCCTCGTGGGCCTGGCGTGGCGGAACCTCGCCCGCGTGCCGGCGACCCTCGCCCCGGGCATCGCGGTCGCGGCGAAGCCGGTGCTGCGCGCGGGCATCGTCCTGCTCGGGCTGCAGCTGGTGCTCGCCGACGTGCTCGCGCTGGGCCCGGGCGTGATCGCGCTGGTGGTGGCCGCCGTCGGCCTCACGTTCGCGGCGACCGTGGCGCTGGGGCGCGCGCTGGGGCTGCCGTGGGACCTGACGGCCCTCGTGGCCTCGGGGTTCTCGATCTGCGGCGCGGCGGCCGTCGCCGGCGCGGACTCCGTGGTGCGCGCGCGCCGCGAGATGGCGGCCACGGCGATCGGCCTCGTGGTGCTGTTCGGGACGCTCATGATCCCGGTGATGCCGCTGCTCATCGGTGCGCTCGGGCTCGACGAGCGGGTGGCCGGGCTGTGGATCGGCGCGTCCACGCACGAGGTCGCCCAGGTGGTGGCGGCCGGCGGGCTCGTCGGCCCGACGGCGCTCTCCGTGGCGGTCACCGTGAAGCTCGCGCGCGTCGTCCTGCTCGCGCCGGTCATGACGGGCCTGGCCTGGTGGGAGCGGCGCCGTCCGGCCGGGTCGGCCACGGGCGAGGACGCCGCCGTCCCGGGCGCGGATCCGGCCGCGAGCGTCACCCGGCCACCGCTCGTGCCGTGGTTCGTGCTCGGGTTCCTGGCCGCCGTCGCGATCCGGGCGACCGGCGTGCTGCCCGCCGGAGTCCTGGACGCCGTCGCCGTGCTGCAGCAGGTGCTGCTGGCCGCCGCCATGGTGGCGCTGGGCCTGAACGTGCACCTGCGCTCGATCGCCGCCGTGGGCCCGAGGCCGCTCGTGCTCGGCGCGGGGAGCACCGCCGTCGCGGTCGCCGTGGGCGGAGCGGGCGCGGCCCTGCTGGCGTGAGGGCGCCCGCTTCCGTGTGCGAAACGGGAGCTCCGGAGCAGGCCGCGTCGACGACCGGCGGCGCAACCCGCCCGCGTCCTCTGCGAGAGCGACCTAGGGTGACGACGTGCTCAACCTGTGCAGCCCCGAGCGCACCGTGCGCCGCAACCTCCACCTCGCCTGCGTCCTCACGGTGGTGGCGGGGATCCTCAACTCCGTCGGGTTCGTCGCCGTGGCCCGGTACACCTCGCACATGACCGGCATCGTCGCCTCGATGGCGGACGCGATCGCCCTGGGCCTGCCGGACCTGGTGGCCGTGGGAGCACTCGCGCTGACGGCCTTCGTGCTGGGGGCGGTGGCCTGCGCGCTCGTCTTCAACTGGGGGCGGGTCCGGGGACTGCACTCGCGCTACGCCAACATCCTGCTGCTCGAGGGCATGGGGATGCTGCTCTTCGGGCTGCTCGCCGAGCGCCTGCAGGACGCCCACCGGTCCGTGGTCGTGGTGGGTGTCCTCTGCTTCACCATGGGCCTCCGGAACGCGCTCATCACACGGATCGGCGAGTGGCCCGTGTGCACCACCCACATCACGGGCATGGTCACGGACATCGGCGTCGAGATCGGGAAGGCCCTCTACCGCAGTCCCGCGGACGCCGCGGACCCGGTCGTCGGGGAGCCGCGGCGCATCGCCGCCCTGGCCGGGCTCGTGGCCCTGTTCTTCCTGGGAGGCATGGCGGGCGCCCTGGGGTACCTCTGGCTCGGCTTCGAGGTGGTGGTGCCCGTGGCCGCGGTGCTCCTGCTGATCGCCCACCGGCCCCTCGTCCAGGACCTGAGGGAGGCGTGGCTCAGACGAAGGCCGAGACGCCCGTCAGGGCGCGGCCCACGATCAGCGCGTTGATGCCGTAGGAGCCCTCGTAGCTGTAGATGGCCTCGATGTCGCCCATCATCCGGGAGACCTCGTACTCGCTGAGCAGGCCGTTGCCGCCGAAGGCGTCCCGGGCGAGGGCCGCGGAGGAGCGCGCCAGGCGCGTGGACGTGGCCTTGCCCATGGCCGCGTGCATCATGTCCATCGTCCCCGCCTCGTTGAGCCGGTGCACCTGCATCATCATCCCGGAGGCCGCCGCCAGGTTGCCTGCCACCTCGGCGATCTGGGACTGGATCATCTGGAACTTGGCGAGCGGGCGGCCGAACTGCCGGCGCTCCAGCGCATACGCCCGCAGCACGTCGAGCAGGCCCATCTGCACGCCCACCCCCTGCCAGCCCACCCACATGCGCGAGTCCCGCAGGAGGTCGCGCGTGGCGTCGAAGGTGGCCGCGCCGGGCAGCTGAGCGTCCAGCGGCAGGCGCACGTCCAGCGTGATGTCCGCGTTCTGCATGATGCGCAGGCCCATCTTCCCGGCGATCTTCGAGGCCTCGTAGCCGGGGGTGTCCGTGGGGACCACGAAGCCCTTGATCTCGCCGTCGGCCGTGTCACGCGCCCACACGAGCGCCACCTGCGCGATGGTCCCCGCGCCGATCCAGCGCTTGGCGCCGCGGATGACCCACTCGTCCCCCTCCCGCGTCGCGGTCGTCTCCAGCCCGCCCGCGATGTCCGAGCCGTGCTCCGGCTCGGTCAGGCAGAAGGCGCCGATCGCCTCGAACCGCTCGAGCGGCCCCTGCCAGCGGGCCTTCTGCTCGTCCGAGCCCAGCTGCACGATCATCCCGAGGTTCAGCTCGTTGTGGATGCCCACGAGCGCGGAGAGGGAGAGGTCCACGCGCGCGATCTCCGCGTGCACGAGGTGCTGGAAGAGCGACGACGAGCCGTCCGTGAGCAGCCGCCCCAGGCCGAGCGCGGCCAGCCCGGGCAGGAGGTCGAAGGGGAACTCCTCGGCATCCCAGTACGGGGCCAGGCGCGGGCGGACCTGCGTCTGCAGGTGCTCCTCGATCGCCTCGAGTCGCGCGCGCTCGGCCTCGTCGAGGCCGTCCCGCAGACGGAGCAGGTCCACGTGCGGCAGGGCGGAGGGCGAGGGGGTGGCGGGGCTGGTCAACGGTGTCTCCTTCGGGCGCGGCGGACGCACGAGCCGGCGGCCGCCGACGTCTTCGCGTCAGTCCGACTGTAGGACTTCCGACTATCCATGTCTGTGAGTAGTGTTGCAGATCACAGCGGACATCGGCCACGGGCGGCCCGCGCCCCTGCCGCCCGCCCCGACGAGGAGGACTCCCTTGACCACCCCGGACACCACTCCCCAGGCCCCCGCCACCACAGACCAGAGCGAGGTCACCGCGGCGTTCCGCGCCGCCCGCGACCTCCTCGTCGAGTGCCAGACCGACTATGCCCGGGCCCGCGCCGAGTTCGCGTGGCCCCGCTTCGAGCACTTCAACTTCGGATTCGACTGGTTCGACCAGCTGGCGAAGGACCCCGCCCGCGCGGACGTGCCCGCCCTGATCATCGCGGAGGACGACGGGCGCAGCACCGAGCGGACCTTCGCGGAGCTCTCCGCCGCCTCGAACCGCGTGGCCACCTGGCTCACCGAGCAGGGCCTGCGCCGTGGCGAGCGCCTGATCCTCATGCTGAACAACCAGGTGGAGCTGTGGGAGTTCATGCTCGCGTGCATCAAGCTGCGCGTCGTCATGATCCCCACCACCACGCAGATGACGTCGGCCGACCTCGAGGACCGCGTCGAGCGCGCCGAGGCCTCGTGGGCCGTGGCCGGCGCCGAGGACCTCGCCAAGTTCGCGGGGGTGGGCGAGGGCCTGCGCCTCGTGCACGTCCCCGGCGTCTTCGCCGAGGGTGCGGACCGCACGGCCCCTCGAGTCGCCGGCCACACGGTGCTCTCCTACGACGACGCCGCCTCCTCCTCCTCGGAGCTGGCCCCGGACGAGCCGACGCCGGCCGAGGAGACGCTGCTGTTCTACTTCACGTCCGGCACCACCTCGAAGCCCAAGCTCGTGGAGCACACCCACACCTCCTACCCCGTGGGCCACCTGACCACGGTGTACTGGATCGGCCTCGAGCCCGGCGACGTGCACCTGAACGTGGCCTCGCCGGGGTGGGCCAAGCACGCGTGGTCCAACGTCTTCGCCCCGTGGATCGCGGAGGCCACGATCTTCGTGCACAACGCCCGCAAGTTCGACCCCGCCTCCCTCATGGCGAACATGGCCCGCTACGGGGTCACGAGCTTCTGCGCCCCGCCCACCGTGTGGCGCATGCTGATCAAGGCGGACATGACCCAGCTGGCCACCCCGCCGACGAAGGCGATCTCCGCCGGCGAGCCCCTGAACGCCGAGGTCATCGACCAGGTCCAGAAGGCCTGGGGCGCCACGATCCGCGACGGGTTCGGGATGACCGAGACCACCCTCCAGGTGGCCAACACGCCGGGGCAGAAGGTCGTCATCGGTTCCATGGGCCGCCCCCTGCCCGGCATGGACGTGGTCCTCATCGACCCGCTGACCGGCGCGGAGGCCGCGGAGGGCGAGATCTGCCTCCGCCTGGACCCGCGCCCCGTGGGCCTGCTGAAGTCCTACTACGGCAACCAGGAGAAGACCGACGACGTCTTCCGCGACGGCGTCTTCCACACCGGCGACATCGCCTCCCGCGACGAGAACGGCGTGCTGACCTATGTGGGCCGCGCCGACGACGTGTTCAAGTCCTCCGACTACAAGGTCTCCCCGTTCGAGCTCGAGTCGGTGCTCGTGCAGCACGCGGCCGTCATGGAGGCGGCCATCGTGCCGACCCCGGACGAGGTGCGCCTGGCCGTGCCCAAGGCGTTCGTGACCCTCGCCCCCGGCCACGAGCCCACGGCGGAGACGGCCCGGGCGATCCTGCAGTACACGCTCACGCAGCTGCCCCCGTACAAGCGGATCCGCCGCATCGAGTTCCTCGAGCTGCCCAAGACCATCTCGGGCAAGATCCGCCGCGTGGAGCTGCGCAAGGCGGAGGTCTCCCGGTCCGAGACCGGCGAGGCCCCCGAGGGCTACGGCGCCGAGTACCGCGAGGAGGACCTGGACCTGCAGCGCTGACTAGGCTGGGATCCATGACCGTCAACAGCACGCCCCTGACCAAGGACCCCATCGCGGAGGCCGCCCTGAACTGGGAGCGCCACGGATGGGGCGAGGTCGCGGCCCCGATGGCGGCGGTCACCTCGATCATGCGCGCCCAGCAGATCTTCCTGGCGCGCACGCAGACGGTGCTCAAGCCGTTCAGCCTGACGTTCGCCCGCTACGAGCTGCTCGCCCTCCTGAACTTCTCCCGGGAGAAGCGGCTGCTCATGTCCAAGGCGAGCGCGCTCCTGCAGGTGCACCCCACGTCCGTGACCAACGCGGTGGACCGCCTCGAGGCCGCGGGCCTCGTGGAGCGCCGGCCGCACGAGTCCGACCGTCGGGCCCTCGTGCTGGTGCTCACGGACGAGGGCACGAGGGTGGCCGCGGAGGCCACGGAGGCGCTCAACGCGGAGGTGTTCGGGCAGACGGGCTTCGAGGACGGCGACGTCGCGCAGCTCAACGAGATCCTCGCCCGCTTCCGGGCCCAGGCGGGGGACTTCGAGGCCGGGGACGGCGCGGAGAGCCCGGCCGGGCGGGACCGATGAGCGGGACGCCCGCGGACGTCCGCTGCTCCGCCGGCAGGATCCCCGGCGCGAAGGACGTGCGGGCGCTCTACGACTCCGTCGGCTGGTCCGCCTACACCGACGACCTCGACTCCCTGATGCGCGGGCTCGCCGGCTCGGCGCACGTGGTGACGGCGTGGAGGGACGAGCGCCTCGTGGGCCTGGCCCGCGTGATCTCGGACGGCCACACCATCGCGTACCTGCAGGACGTGCTGGTCGATCCGGAGCACCAGCGCCGCGGGATCGCCTCCGAGCTGGTCGGCAGGGCGTTCGCGCCGTTCGCGTCCGTCCGTCAGCACGTCCTCATGACGGACGCCGAGGAGAGGCAGCGCGCCTTCTACGAGTCCCTGGGGTTCCGGGAGATCCGAGACGTCCCGCACGGCGGCATGCGCGGCTTCGTCCGCTTCTCGTGAACGGGCCCGCCCCGTTGTCCGCCCGGGCAGCCAAGCCCCGCCGGACGGCTCAGCGGGGCTCGAGGCGCACGGCGCCGTCGAGGCGGATGACCTCGCCGTTGAGGAACGGGTTGGCCACGATCTGCTCCACGAGCAGGGCGTAGTCGTCCGGGCGGCCCAGGCGGGCGGGATGCGGGGTCTTCGTGGCGAGCGCCTCGCGCGCGGCCTCGGGCAGGCCGGCCATCATCGGAGTCTCCATCAGGCCCGGCGCGATCGTCACCACGCGGATCGCGCTCTGGGCGAGCTCGCGCGCGGCAGGGAGGGTCATCGAGACCACGGCGCCCTTCGACGCGGCGTAGGCGATCTGCCCGATCTGGCCGTCGTAGGCGGCCACGGAGGCGGTGTTGACGATCACGCCGCGGTCCTCGCCCCACAGCTCCTGCCCCTGCATCGCCTGCGCGGCACGGGCCATGAAGTTCACGGTGCCCACGGTGTTGATCGCGAGGACGCGCGCCAGCGTCTCGGCCGGCAGCGGGCCCTCGCGGCCCACGAGCTTGCCGGGGGTGGCCACGCCGGCGCAGTTGACCAGGACGCGCAGGGGCGCGAGCTCGGCGGCCGCAGCGACGGCGGCCTCCGCCGCCGCCTCCTGGGTGACGTCGCCGGGGACGAACCGCGCCCGCTCGCCCAGGGAGGCCACGGCGTCGGCGCGGAGGGTCTCCCCCTCACGGTCCGGCAGGTCCACCACCACGACGGCGACGCCCGCCTCCGCGAGCCGGCGCGCCGTGGCGTGGCCGAGGCCGGAGGCGCCTCCCGTGACGATGGCGCTGGCGTTCTTCAGGTCCATGAGGGCTCCTCACCTCGGGCCGGGGATTACTCCCGGCGCTCGATAGTTGCATGTCCTACGTTCTCGCCATAGATTAGCGGCGACGTCATCCAGATCACACCGCACGGCCCCGCGGCAGCGCCAGCTCCGGGCTCCCGGGACCGACCTCCACCGCCTCGACCATCGCTTCAGGAGCCGCCACCATGTCCCTCGAGACCTCCACCCCCGTGATCCCCCACTTCGTGCACGGACGCCGCACCGACGGCGAGTCCGGCCGCTTCGGCGACGTGTACCACCCGGCCCTCGGGCAGGTGGCCGGACGCGTGCCGCTGGCCACGAAGGAGGAGGTGGAGGCCGCCGTCGCCTCCGCGGAGCAGGGGTTCCAGGCCTGGTCCCGCCTCAACCCGCAGCGCCGCGCCCGCATCCTGCTGCGCTGGGTGGACCTGATCAACGCGCACGCGGACGAGCTGGCCCGGACCCTGGCCCAGGAGCACGGCAAGACCGTCCCGGACGCCCGCGGCGACATCCAGCGCGGCGTCGAGGTGGTCGAGTTCGCCGCCGGCGCGCCGCACCTGCTCAAGGGCGAGTTCTCCTCCGAGGTCGGCCGCGGCGTGGACGTGCACTCCATCCGCCAGCCCCTCGGCGTGGTCGTGGGCATCACCCCCTTCAACTTCCCCGCGATGATCCCCCTGTGGAAGGCCGGCATCGCGCTGGCCGCGGGCAACGCGTTCATCCTCAAGCCCTCCGAGCGCGACCCCTCCGTGCCGGTGCGCCTGGCCGAGCTGGCCCTCGAGGCCGGCATGCCCGAGGGCACCCTCAACGTGGTGCACGGGGACAAGCTCGCGGTGGACACCCTCATCGAGGACCCGCGCGTGAAGGCCGTGGGCTTCGTGGGCTCCACCCCGATCGCCCAGTCCATCTACGAGCACGCCGCCCGCATGGGCAAGCGCGCCCAGTGCTTCGGCGGGGCCAAGAACCACGCCGTGATCATGCCGGACGCGGACCTCGAGATGGCCGCGGACGCCCTGATCGGCGCCGCGTTCGGCTCCGCCGGCGAGCGCTGCATGGCCCTGTCCGTGGCCGTCCCCGTCGGGGAGGAGACCGCCGACCGCCTCGTGGCCCTGCTCCGCGAGCGCATGGAGGGCCTGAGGGTCGGTCCGTCGCTGGAGGAGTCCTCGGACTTCGGGCCCGTCGTCTCGAAGGACGCGCAGCGCCGCATCGAGGAGTGCATCGCCTCGGGCGTCGAGGAGGGCGCCGAGCTGGTCGAGGACGGCCGCGGCGTCGTCGTCGAGGGCCACGAGGACGGCTTCTACGTGGGCGCCACCCTGTTCGACCGCGTGAGCCCGGACATGCGGATCTACCGCGAGGAGATCTTCGGCCCCGTGCTCTGCGTGGTCCGCGCGAAGGACTACGAGGACGCCCTCGCCCTGCCGAACGAGCACGAGTACGGCAACGGCGTGGCCATCTTCACCCGCGACGGAGACACGGCCCGCGACTTCACCACCCGCGCGGAGGTCGGCATGGTCGGCGTGAACGTGCCGATCCCCGTGCCGATCGCGTACTACACGTTCGGCGGCTGGAAGGCGTCCGGCTTCGGCGACCTCAACCAGCACGGCACGGACGGGCTGAAGTTCTACACCAAGACCAAGACGATCACCACGCGCTGGCCCTCGGGCAACCGCGAGGGCGCCAGCTTCGTGATGCCCGCCGGGTCCTGACCCGCCCCTCACGCACCCACCCCGACCCGGAGGATCCCCATGACCACCGTCCTGTTCCTCGGCCTCGGCCACATGGGCGGCCCCATGGCCGCCAACCTCGCCGCCGCGGGCCACCGCGTGCTCGGCTTCGACCTCGTCCCCGCAGCGCTCGAGAAGGCCCGCGCGGCCGGCGTCGAGACCGTCTCGGACACCGCCGCGGCGGCCGCCGAGGCCGACGTCGTGCTCACCATGCTGCCCAACGGGCGCCTCGTGCTGGACGTGTACCGGGGCCGGGGCGACGCGCCGGGGCTCCTCGGCGCCGCCCGCCCGGGCACCGTGTTCCTGGACTGCTCCACGATCGACGTGGCGGAGGCCCGCGAGGCCGCCGAGGCGGCCGTGGCCGCGGGCATGCGGGCCGCCGACGCGCCCGTCTCGGGCGGCCAGGTGGGCGCCGAGGCCGGGACGCTCGCGTTCATGGTGGGCGCCGACGACGACGTGTACGCCGAGGTGCTGCCGCTGCTCGAGGTGATGGGCGGGCGGATCGTGCACTGCGGCGGGTCCGGGCTGGGCCAGGCGGCGAAGATCTGCAACAACATGGTCCTGGGCGTCACGCAGATCGCCGTGGCCGAGGCCTTCGTGCTCGGCGAGCGCCTCGGCCTGGACCACCAGGCCCTCTACGACGTGATGAGCCAGGCCTCCGGGCAGTGCTGGTCCCTGACCACCAACTGCCCGGTGCCCGGCCCCGTCCCCGGCTCCCCCGCGAACCGGGACTTCCAGCCCGGCTTCGCCGGCGCCCTGATGGCCAAGGACCTCGGGCTCGCACTCGCGGCCCTGGACGAGCAGGGCGTGGCGGCCGACCTGGGCCGCCTCGCGCAGGCCAAATACGCCGAGTACGCCGCCGGAGAAGGCGCCGCCCGCGACTTTTCCGGCATCATCGAGGACATCCGAGCATCACACACGGACAGGAGCGAGGCATGAGCGAGCAGACCACCCCGGACGGCGCCGAGTCGCCGATCATCGTGGAGCGGCAGGGCCGGGTCGGCCACATCCGGCTGAACCGACCGAAGGCCCTGAACGCGCTGAACGAGGCGACGATGCGTGCCGTCGTCGCGGCGGTGCAGGAGCTGGACACCGACCCGGAGATCGGGGCGATCCTGCTCTCCGGCTCCCCCAAGGCGTTCGCCGCCGGCGCGGACATCAAGGAGATGGCCACCAAGGAGTTCTCCGAGATGTACGCGGCCGACTGGTTCGCCGGCTGGGACGGGCTCACCCGTGCCCGCACCCCCATCGTGGCGTGCGTGACCGGCTACGCCCTCGGCGGCGGCTGCGAGCTGGCCATGATGGCCGATGTGCTCGTGGCCGGCGAGGGCGCGAAGTTCGGCCAGCCCGAGATCAACCTCGGCGTCATCCCCGGCATGGGCGGCTCCCAGCGCCTGACCCGCGCCGTGGGCAAGGCGAAGGCCATGGACATGATCCTCACCGGCCGCATGATCGGGGCGGAGGAGGCCGAGCGCATCGGGCTCGTCTCCCGCGTGGTGGCCGACGAGAAGGCCCTCGAGGAGGCGCTGGAGGTGGCCGCGACCATCGCGTCCAAGTCCAAGTCGGCCTCCTGGATGGCCAAGGAGGCCGTCAACGCCGCGTTCGAGACCACGCTCGCCCAGGGCATCGCCTTCGAGCGCCGCGTGTTCCACGCCGCGTTCGCCACTGCGGACCAGAAGGAGGGCATGGACGCGTTCGCGGCCAAGCGCGAGGCGGGGTGGCAGCACCGATGAGCGACGCGCAGACCACGGCGACGACGGCCCCCGCGGCCGCACGGGACGGGGCGGCGGACGAGGTGCTCCTCGAGGTCCGCGACGGCCTCGGCCGCATCACGCTGAACCGTCCCCGCGCCCTGAACGCGCTGACGCAGGACATGGTCCGAGCGATCGACGCGGCCCTGACCGACTGGGCCGCGGACCCCGCCGTGCGCGGCGTGCTGATCCGCGGCGCCGGGGAGAAGGGACTGTGCGCCGGCGGTGACGTCGTCTCCCTGCGCTCCTCGCTCCTGGCCGGGCGGTTCGCGGAGGCCGAGGAGTTCTTCCGCGACGAGTACGCGATGAACGAGCGCATCGCCACCTACCCCAAGCCGTACGTGGCCTTCATGGACGGCATCGTCCTGGGCGGCGGCATGGGCGTGTCCGCGCACGGCTCGCACCGCGTGGCCACCGAGCGGACCCGCGCCGGCATGCCCGAGACGGCGATCGGATTCACCCCCGACGTCGGCGGCTCCTTCCACCTCGCCCGCGCACCCTTCCAGGCGGGCCGGCACCTGGCCGCGACCTCGGCGCACGCCTCCGGCTCCGACGCGGTGGCCCTGGGCCTGGCGGACGTCTTCGTGGAGTCCGCCCGGCTGGACGAGCTCGAGCAGGACCTCGCCGCGGCGTTCGGCGCCCTCGGCTCGGCCGCGGACGCGGGCGCGCGCGACGAGGCCGCCTTCGCCGCCGCCGACGAGGTGCTGGCCCGGTTCGCGGTGGCCGAGGACGCACGGCCCGCGTCCGCGCTGGTGGCCGGCCGGGAGTGGATCGAGGACGCCTACGGCCGGGAGACGGCCGCCGAGGCCCTCGCCGCCCTGGACGAGCGCGCCGCCGCGGGCGGGGAGCACGCCGAGGCCGCGGGGAGGGCCGCCGAGGCCATCCGCACCAAGTCCCCGACCGCCGTCGCCGTCGCCCACGAGGCCCAGCGCCGGCTGGCCGCACGCGGGGCGGACCTGACCGTGGCCGACGCGCTGCGCCAGGAGTTCACGATCGGCACCCACCTGATGCGCGAGCCGGACATGGCCGAGGGCATCCGCGCGCTGCTCGTGGACAAGGACAAGGATCCGACGTGGAGCCCGGCCCGACTCGAGGACGTCTCGGCCGAGGACGTGGCCGGCCACTTCGAGCCCGTGCCCGGGGTGGACCCGCTGCAGCTCGGCTGAGCCCGCCCCGACGGACGGCGCCCCGTGGTCACGTGTGGTGACCGCGGGGCGCCGTGCTGAGTGGGGCGACCGGGCGGGCCCCCCGGTCTCAGCCGATCAGGCCGCGACCCACGATCATGCGCATGATCTCGTTGGAGCCCTCGAGGATCCGGTGCACGCGCAGGTCCCGGACGAGCTTCTCCACGCCGTACTCGTGCAGGTAGCCGTAGCCGCCGTGCAGCTGCAGGGCGGTGTCGGCGGCCTCGTAGCCGGACTCGGTGGCCACGAGCTTGGCCATGGCGCACAGGCGCACGGTGTCCGGATCGTTGCGATCCAGGGCGTCCGCGGCGCGCATGAGCATCGTGTGGGCGGTCTCAAGCTTCACGGACATGTCCGCAAGCTCGAAGACGAGGGCCTGCTTGGTGGCGAGCGGCTCGCCGAACGCGCTGCGCTCCTTGAGGTAGCGGGTGGCCTTGTCCAGCGCGGCCAGGCCGCCGCCGATCGAGCAGGCGCCGATGTTCAGACGGCCGCCGTTGAGGCCCTTCATGGCGATGCGGAAGCCGTCGCCCTCCTCGCCGAGACGGTCGGCCACGGGCACGCGGACGTCCTCGAAGATCACCTGGCGCGTGGGCTGGGTGTGCCAGCCCATCTTCTTCTCGTTGGGGCCGAAGGACAGGCCGGGGGTGTCCTTGTGGACCACGACGGCGGAGATCCCCCGAGCGCCCGTGTCCGCGGTCCGGCACATCACCACGTAGTAGTCGGAGGCGCCGGCGCCGGAGATGAACTGCTTGACGCCGTTGAGGACGTAGTGGTCGCCGTCGCGGACGGCGCGGGTCTTCAGCGCGGCCGCGTCCGAGCCGGCACCGGGTTCGGTGAGGCAGTAGCTGGCCAGGTGCTCCATGCTCGCGAGCTCGGGGATCCAGCGTGCGCGCTGCTCGTCGCTGCCGAAGGAGTCGATCATCCAGGCCACCATGTTGTGGATGGAGATGTAGGCGGCGAAGGCCGGGTCCGCCTTGGCGAGCTCCTCGAAGATCAGGATCGCGTCCGTGCGCTCCAGGCCGGTGCCGCCGTACTCCTCCCCCACGTAGATGCCGCCCAGGCCGAGCTCGCCGGCCTCGGCGAGCACGTCCACCGGGAAGTGCTTCTCGGTGTCCCAGTCGAGAGCGTGCGGGGTGACGCGCTGCTCGGCGAAGTCGCGGACGGCGTCGACCAGGGCCTTCTGGTCGTCGGTGAGGGGGAACATGGGTTCGTCCTCCTGGGGCTCGGTCCGGCCGCGCGGGCGGTCCACGACGGGGTGGGGCGGGTGACGGCGTGGGCGGCGCCATGGTGTGACTGTCGTCACCACGATAATAGGACATCCAACGATTCTCCGCCTCACCACCGGGCCGTGGGCTAGCGTTCTGCCCGTGCAGACCACCACCAGCCCCACCGCAGACTCGCCCACCGGCCCCCGCTCCCACGCCTCCGGACGCACGGAGCAGCTGTTCGGCATCCGTCGTCATGCCCTGATGAGCGCGCGGGACGGCGCCCTCAACCCGGCAGCGTTCGAGGTCGGACCCTGGTGCCTCGACCTGGACGGACGGCCCACCGGCGCGGCCGCCACCGTGATCATGGACAACGCCACCGCAGTGGCCGTGCACCACGCGGCCCGGGACATCGAGGCCGTGGTCACCACCGAGCTGCAGGTCAACGTGCTCGGCCCGCTGCCCGCCTTCGACGCCGCGGCCGTCACGGCCGGGGACGACGACGGCCCGCTGCTGGAGTGCTGGACCCGCCCGCTGAGCTGGGATGCGGGGGGTGGCGTGGCCCGGGCCTGGCTCGAGGACGCAGGCGGACGCCGCGTGGTCGAGGCGACCGGCTGGTTCCAGTCGGTGCCCGCCGGAGCACCGGAGCGGATGGCCGAGTTCGTCGCCGCCGGACGGCTGCCCCGCGGAGCCGAGACCCGCATGCCCATGCCGAGGCTGCTGGCCGCCCGCCCCGAGTCACTGCCGACGGCCGCTCCGGACGTACGCCCCGCCGTCGCCGCCGCGGGGACCCCGGGTGCCCGCTTCGCCCCCAAGCCTGAGCTGGCCAACCCGTCGGGCGCGGTCCACGGCGGGGCCATGACGCTGCGGGCGGTCACCGCCGCGCAGGCGGCCATGCCGGACCGCGAGCGCTACGACGTCCAGGCCGTGCGCGTGGTGTTCGTGCGCCCGGGTCACGGCGAGATGGTCGCCCTCACGCGGGTGCGGCACGCCGGCCGGTCCCTGCGCCTCGTGGACGTCGATCTCGTGCCGGTCGGCGCCGACGGCGACCCCGTGGCGGACAAGCCGATGGTCCAGGTGCAGGTCACCTTCCGCGCGACCCGGAGCTGACGCCCCGCACGCCCGAGCCCCCGAGCGCTTTCGAACGTGAGATAGGGCCTATCCCACGTTCGAAAGCGCTCATTCCCCCGAAGTCACGTTCGAAAGTCCCGGGAGGAGGGGCCGTCGTCGTGGGGCCGGCTCAGCGGCCCACGGTGCCGAACCGGGAGGCCACGGGGGCCGTGAAGGCGGGCTTCAGGAAGAACCAGGCGGCGGCGGTGACCGCCACGCTCACGAGGAAGACCACGAGGCCCCACGCGTCGGTGGCCCCGCCGCGCGAGGTGTACATGTGGTTCAGGTTCGTCAGCAGGCCCGTGAAGGCCACGAGGAACACGTGCACCAGGATGAACGCCACGAAGAAGACCATCACCGGGAAGTGCACCTTGCGGGCCACCTCCATGGGGAACGCCTTGTTCAGTCCCGTGGCCTCCGTGGGGAACCACGAGGACATGCGCCAGCCCGTGAGGGCGGCGAGCGGGGCGGCCACGAACACCACCAGCGCGTAGGAGAGCATCTGCAGCGCGTTGTAGTGCACCCAGCCGTTCTCGGTGGGCCAGTCCAGGGACAGGTACTGGATGCCGGCGGACACGGCGTGCTGGAACACGTGCGGGTCCGTGGGCACGATCCGCGCCCAGTGGCCGGTGACGATCAGCAGCACCACGAAGATCACGCCGTTGAGCAGCCACAGCGCGTCGAGGGCCTGGTGCATCCAGATGGTGAGCGAGAACTTCTTCGGGGTGTTGCCCCGCGCGGAGAACAGGCCGTCCTTCGTCGGAGTGAAGTTGGCCGGAGGCCGCGTCTCGTGACGGATCTGCAGGCCCGTCCGGATGATCAGCACCATCAGGAACATGTTCAGGAAGTGCTGCCAGCCCATCCACCAGGGCATCCCCTCGGGGGTGCCCTCGGGCAGGACCGGGTGCCCGTCGTAGGTCGCGATGAAGTCCGCCACCGGGTCCAGGCTCCGCAGCCAGCGTCCGGCCAGCACCGCGAGCAGCGCCAGCACCACGACGCCGGCCAGCGCCGGCAGCGCCTTGCGCAGACGGGACGGGGCGGCGGACTCGGCGGCGTCCGTCTCCGCGGCCCGAGCGGGCATGCCGGTGGCGGCACCGGGGGCGGCCTGGGGCGGCTGCGCGGCGGAGGCCGGCGGGGCCGAACGGGTGTCCGGCGCGGTGGGAGCCGGCTCCGCGGCCGACGCCGCGGCCACGGGGGCGGCGACGGCCGGTGCCGCATCGGCCGGCTCGGCGACGACCGACCGGGCCGGCGCCGCGGCGGCGGGCTCGGCGGTGACCGACTTCGGTGCGACGACCTCCTGCGCCACCGTCTCCGGCGCGGTGGGGACGCCCACGGCGGCCAGCTCGGTGAACCACTCCCCCTCGCGGGCGAACGGCACGTACCCGGCCATGCGTCGCCGTTCCGCGAGCGGCACGAGGTCGGACTCCACGGGCGTGCCCGCCCCGGCAGCGGCGGGCGCACCGGTCGCGGCGGCGGCGACGGCGGCCGCCACGTCCGGCACGACGGGCTCGGTCTCCGCGGGTGCGGGGGCCCGCGTCGGGGACGCCGAGGCGGCGATCGGCTCAGGCGCGACGGGCACCGCCGGGGCGGCGGCTGGGGTCGAGCCGGCGGCCGGGGCGGCGGCCCCGCCGAGCCACTCGGCCTCGCGGGCGAACGGGACGTATCCGGCCATGCGGCGTCGCGCGGACAGGGGCGTCAGAGCCGACGCCGGTGCGGCCGGCGCCACCGGGACGGCGGGCGCGGCCACCGGGGCCGGGGCCGCCGGTGCGGCGGGCGCCACCACCGGGGCCGGGGCCGCCGTCGTGGTGTCCTGCGCCAGGGCGGGGGCGGGCTCGGTCTCGGCCGGGGCGCCCTTCAGGGGGACGTATCCGGCCATTCGCTGCTTGGGCATGCTTCTCCTCGTCCGAGGGGCGCGGTCCGAGGCGGACCGCGCCCGCACCGGTTCAGCCGCGGCGGGTGCGCAGCTGCTCGATGACCTGCGGGACCACCTGGAAGATGTCCCCGACCACACCGAAGTCGGCGTGCTCGAAGATCTCGGCGTCCTCGTTCTTGTCGATCGCCACGATGGTCTTGGCGGTCTTCATGCCGGCCAGGTGCTGGATGGCTCCGGAGATGCCCAGGGCGATGTACAGGTTCGGGGACACGATCACGCCGGTCTGACCCACCTGGCGGTCGGCCGCGGTGTAGCCGGAGTCCACGGCGGCGCGCGAGGCGCCCACGGCGGCGCCGAGCTCGTCGGCGAGCTGCTCGACGATCGCGAAGCCCTCCTCGGATCCCACACCGCGGCCGCCGGCAACGACGGTCTTCGCACCGCGCAGGGGCGGGCGGGCGGAGTTCTGCGTCCGGGCGCTCACCTCGAGCACCCGGGCGCCGGCGGTCACCGGGCCCAGCTCGGCGGCGGCCAGCTCCACGACCTCGGGCGCCTCGACGGCCGGGGCCCGGTCCGCGACGGCGCCGGGGCGCATGGTGATGATCCGGGGGCCGCCCTCGCCGGTGGACTCGCTGAGGTAGTCGCCGCCGAACACGGAGTGGCGGGCGATGACCTCGTCGTCGGCCCAGCGCAGCCCCACGGCGTCCGCGCACACGGGGCCGCGGGCCCGAACGGACAGACGGCCGGCCACCGCGCGGGACTCCGGGCTGCCGGAGAGCAGCACGGCCACGGGAGCGGTGCGGGCGGTCACGGCCGTCAGGGCCTGCACGGCCGCGTCACCCAGGGTGGTGGCGGCGTCGTCGGCCACAAGGACGTGGACGCGCGTGGCGCCGTACTCCCCCAGACGGGCGACGGCGGCGTCCCTGCCCTCCGCGCCGGTCACGAGGACGGCCTCGGGCACGCCCACGGTGGCGGCGGCGCCGAGCAGCTCGGCCACGACCGGGCGGAGCGCGCCGTCCGCGCCGATCTCGGCGTGCACCAGCACGGTCTGACCGCTGTTCGCGGCATCGGTCTGCGTCGTCATCTCGGTCTCCTCCACGTTCGCGCTCACACGAGCCCCCGACCCGCGAGGAACTCCACCAGCCGCTCGGCGGCGGTGCCGTCGTCGGTGATCTTCTCGCCCGCGGCACGCTCGGGGCGCGTGTCCGCCGAGACCATCACGGAGCGGTAGGCGGCCTGGGCCGGGCCCGCGGCGATGCCGAGGTCGGCCAGGGACAGCACGGTGAGCGGCTTCTTCTTGGCCGCCATGATGTTCTTGAAGTTCGGGAACCGCGGCTCCGCGGTCTTCTCCGTCAGGCTCGCCACGGCGGGCAGGGCGACGGCGGCGCGCACGTCCGCGTCCGAGGTCACCACGGTGCCGGTCAGCTCGCCGTCGACCAACTCGGGGGCCTCAGCATGCGGCAGGTAGGGCCGGTCCAGGAGCTCGGCGACCATGGCCGGCACCACGCCGGTGCCGCCGTCCGTGGACAGCGTGCCGGCGAGCACGAGGTCGGCGCCTTCCTTCTCGACGGCCGCCGCGATCACGCGGGCCGTCTCCACGGCGTCCGAGCCGACGAGGGCGTCGTCGGTGATCTGCACGGCGGAGTCCGCCCCCATGGCCAGCATCTTGCGCAGCGTCTTCGAGGAGTCCTCGGGGCCCACCGTCAAGGCCACGATCTCGACGTCAGCTCCGGCGTCCCGCCAGCCCAGGGCGACCTCCATGACGCGCTCGCTGATCTCGTCCGGCACGGGCTCGGCCGCGCCGTCGCGCACCACCCAACCGGTCTCCAGGCTCAGCTCACGCGCCTGCCACGTGTCCGGCACCTGCTTGACCAGCACCACGATCTTCACGGGTGACTCCTCCTCGAATCTCCGCTCGGGGCCGCGCGGCGCCGAGCGGGATGAGGCCCTGCTCGTGGCGCGCACGGCATGCAGGGCTCACGCTACACAACCCCGGTTGACTAGTGTGACGGTGGTGACAGCCTCCCACCCGCCCCGCGCCCCCCACGAGGGCACTCCGCCCCTCGATGCGCCCGCCCGCCCGGCGTCCTCCCTCCTCCTGGTGCGCCCGGGCGAGGAGGGCGGCCTCGAGGTGTTCGCCCTCCAGCGCGCCGCCACCATGGCCTTCAGCGCGCACGCCACGGCCTTCCCCGGCGGACGGGTGGACCCGGCCGACGAGCTGCCGCCCGCCCTGTGGGACGGGGTCGACCTCGCGGGGTGGGCGGACAGGCTCGGCCTGCCCGGGGAGCCGGAGGGCGCGCGGAGCACCCTCGGGGACCTCGCCCCGGAGCGCGCCGCCGGGCGCCTGCTGGCCGCCGTCGTGCGGGAGACCTTCGAGGAGGTGGGCGTGCTCCTGGCCCGGGACGCGGCCACCGGCGTCCCGGTGGACGCGCAGCGCGTGGCCGCGCTCCCTGCTGAGCTGCGCGCGCAGGTGGAGCGCCACGAGGTGGACTTCGGCGCGTTCCTGGCGCACGAGGGCCTCGCCCCCGACGTCGGGGCGCTCGTCCCGTGGTCGCGCTGGATCACGCCGCCCGGCGGCGCGCGGCGCTACGACACCTTCTTCTTCGTGGTCCGCCTGCCCGCGGGCCAGTCCCCCGAGCGGGTCTCGACCGAGGCCGCCCATCACGGCTGGGCCACCCCCGCGGCGCTGCTCGAGCGCTTCCGGGCGGGAGCGGTGAACCTCATGGCCCCGACGTGGTGGCAGCTGCGCGCCCTCGCCGACGCCGAGGGGTGCGAGGACGTGGTGCCCCTGAGCCGGAGCCTCGAGCCGCTGCGGGCCGTCATGCTGAGGGCGAACGCCCCCCGCCCCGACTTCACGGGCGCCGCCGACTACCTGCGCGACCTGGCCGCCTTCCGGGCCGCCGCCACCGTGGAGGAGAGCCCCGACAACGTGCTCTGAGGCCCGGTCTGCCCCTACGCTGGACAGCACGGGAGGGTCGACCACGGCGCCCGTCGTCCGGTGAGCCCGGACCGACGCGCCGGACGCCTCCCGCGGAGCGCCCCACATCCCGGGCCCCGTCCCGGCAACCAAGGAGTCCCCGGCATGTCGCTGAGCGTCCTCGACCTGTTCTCGATCGGCATCGGCCCGTCGTCGTCCCACACCGTGGGTCCCATGCGCGCCGCGCGCCGCTTCACCTCCAGCCTGCAGCAGAACGACGTGCTCGACTCCACCCACCGCGTAAAGGCGGAGCTGTACGGCTCCCTCGCCGCCACGGGCATCGGCCACGGCTCCGACACCGCCGTCCTCCTGGGCCTCGCGGGCCAGGACCCGGAGACCATCGACCCCGACGCCTGCGTGGGGCTCGTCAAGGACATCGTGGACAGCAGCCGCATGCCGCTCGACGGCCGCCGGGAGATCCACTTCGACCGCAGGAAGGACATGGTCCTGCACATGCGGCAGAACCTGCCCGGCCACCCCAACGGCATGCGCCTGACCGCCTTCGACGAGGCCGGCGAGGAGCTGCACACGCGCGACTACTACTCCGTGGGCGGCGGATTCGTGGTCACCTCGGACGAGCTCGAGGCCGAGCTGGACGAGGCCCGGGACGTGAACCGCAAGGACGAGGCCACCGAGGGCGCTGAGCCCTACCCGTTCTCCTCGGGCGCCGAGCTGGTGGCCCACTGCCGCGCCAACGGCATCTCGATCGCCGAGCTGATGCTGGCCAACGAGGCGGTCAAGCACGACCTCGGGGAGCTGCGCGGCAAGCTCCTGGCCATCTGGGCCGTCATGGAGGAGTGCGTCGAGAACGGCACCACCCGCACCGAGCCGATCCTGCCCGGCGGGCTGAAGGTCCGCCGTCGCGCCCCCGCCCTGCGCGCGCACCTCGAGGCCCAGACCGGGGAGAAGGACCCGATGTGGGCCATGGAGTGGGTGAACCTCTTCGCCCTGGCGGTGAACGAGGAGAACGCCTCCGGCGGACGCATCGTCACGGCCCCCACCAACGGCGCCGCCGGCATCATCCCCGCGGTGATGCACTACTTCAAGCGGTTCGAGATGTCGGAGGACGCCACGGACGCCGAGCGCGAGGACAAGGTGGTGGACTTCCTCCTCACCGCCGCGGCCATCGGCATCCTGTACAAGCGCAACGCGTCTATCTCCGGCGCCGAGGTCGGCTGTCAGGGCGAGGTCGGCTCGGCCTGCTCCATGGCGGCCGGCGCGCTGTGCGCGGTGCTCGGCGGCACCCCCGAGCAGGTGGAGAACGCGGCGGAGATCGGGATCGAGCACAACCTCGGCCTGACCTGCGACCCCGTGGGCGGCCTCGTCCAGGTGCCCTGCATCGAGCGCAACGCCATCGCGTCCGTGAAGGCCATCAACGCCGCCCGCCTCGCCCTCCTCGGCGACGGCACGCACCGCGTGAGCCTGGACCAGGCGATCAAGACGATGCGTGACACCGGTGCGGACATGAAGTCCAAGTACAAGGAGACCTCGCGCGGCGGGCTCGCCGTCAACGTCCCCGAGTGCTGACGGGTCCCCGGCCCGGGCCCTGACGGCCCGGGTCGGCTACTGTGGGCGCGACCCCTGACCTGTCATGCGGAAGGACCCACCGTGGCCATTCACCCCGTCGACGCGACCCTCGAGGGCGCGAGGATCGACCCGGAGGAGCGCACGGAGCGCCTGAAGGACGTCAAGCTGGACGGCAAGGGCTGGAAGTACGCCCTCACCCGTGCCCTCAAGGAGTTCGGCAACGACGGCGGCACAGACCTCGCCGCGAAGCTCACCTACTTCATGGTGCTCTCGCTGGCCCCGTCCCTGCTCGCGATCTTCTCCATCCTCAGCCTCGTCCTCTCCAACAACCGCCAGGCCGTGGACGACCTGATCAACCAGATCGCCGGCGCGGTGCCCGTCGAGTACGAGCCCATGGTGACGGACATGATCACCACCATGAGCAACCAGGCGACCGGCGGCATCATCGCCCTGGTGATCGGCATCCTGACCGCCCTGTGGTCCGCCTCCGCGTACGTGAAGGCGTTCAACCGCAGCATGAACCAGGTCTACAACTACGAGGAGGGGCGCGGCTTCGTCAAGCTGACCCTCACCAACCTCCTCACCACGCTCATCCTGATCGTGGGCATCGTGCTCGTGCTGATCTCACTGGCCCTCAACAAGTCGCTCGTCGAGGGCTTCCTCGCGCCGATCGCCCAGCCGCTCGGCCTGGGCGGCGTGGTGGACTTCCTGCTCGACACCTTCCTGCCGATCTGGGCCTGGGTGAAGTGGCCCGTGGTCATCGTGCTGCTGCTCCTGCTCATCGCGACCCTGTACTACACCACCCCGAACGTGAAGAAGCCGAGCTTCCACATGTTCGGCCCGGGCAACGTCTTCGCGCTCGTCGGCCTGGCCCTCGCCGCCGTCGCGCTGTCCGTGTACCTCACGCAGTTCGCCGGCTACAGCGCCTACGGCGCGATCGGCGGCATCATGGCCCTGCTCTTCGCGCTGTGGATCTTCAACATCGTGCTGCTGCTCGGCGCGGAGATCGACACCGAGGTGGAGCGCGCCAAGCAGCTGACCGCCGGCATGCCCGCCGAGAAGGCCGTGCGCCTGCCCCCCAAGGACACCGACGCCCTGGTGAAGAAGGTGGAGAAGCAGGAGGAGCTGGAGGAGAAGGGCTACGAGCTGCGGGCCGCCCACGAGGACGCCCCGGACACCTCTGACGGCGGCTCCGGCCCCCGCCACGCCACGTCCTGAGCCTCACGTCCCCGGCACGACGAACGGGCGCCCACCTCATCGAGGTGGGCGCCCGTTCGTCTCCTCGCGGCCGAGGCCGGGGGGCCTCCTCTGCGAGGAGGCTCACGGCCTCAGCGCTGGGAGGCGATGAAGCCGGCCGCCGCTGCGGCCGAGGTCGACGCGTAGCAGTTCTTCGCGCTCGTCTGGTCGTAGTGCTCTCCGCCGGGCACGTGGTACTTGCCCGAGCTGCTCACCTTGACCGGGTAGCCGTCCGGGCAGACGCCGCCGCTGCCGGCCACCGGACCGCCGGCGGCCGCTGCGGAGCCCGACGACCCCGACCCCGATCCCGAGCCGCCTGAACCGCCTGAACCGCCTGAACCCGAGGACCCCTCCTCGTCGCAGTAGACGAAGGTCTCGCCGCCCGGGGCGTAGCAGCGGTTCGGCGCCTTGCTGGACGTCCCGCCGGAGGGCCGGCCGGAGGACGAGGACCCCGAGCCGGATCCGCCGGACGTGCCCGCGACGTTCCGGGGCGCGGTCTCGGCCGCCTTCTCCTCTGCGGCGCGACGCGCGGCAGCGGCCCTCTCCTCGGCCTCGGCCTCAGCAGCCCGGGCCGACGCTGCGGCCGCCTCGCGCTTCCGGGCAGCCTCCCGCTGCTCGGCCTCGCGCTCCTGTGCCGCCCGCTGCTCGGCTGCCCGCTCCTCCTCGGCCCGCTGCTCGGCGGCACGGCCCTCCGCGGCACGCTGACCCTCGGCCCGCTGCTCCGGAGCCGCGCTCGCCGTCGGCGCCTCGTCCCCGCCGGCGCCCTCCCCAGCGCTCGACGTGCCTGTGGAGACGAGGTGCTTCACACGGGAGAGCACGTCCGGGTAGAGGGCGCTCATCCAGGCCTGCTCACCGGACGCGGCGCCCGCGTACGCCAGTGCGAGCTCCTCGAGCACGCCCTCCGCGGGCTCCGCTCCCGCCGGTGCCTGCTCGGCCATGACCGGCAGGGAGCAGTCCAGGCCCGGCTGGTTCAGCCCGGCGCCGTCCTCCTCCGCCTCGTTCCAGGCGGCGAGCACCTCGTCGTAGAAGCGACGGTTCGGCTCGAACACCACGGGCACGCCCAGGCCGGCTCGCGCGATCTCCGCGTTCACGAGCGTGGCGCCCTCGAACACGCCGGCCAGCGTGCGGTGGAACCTGTCGTAGCGCTCCTCGTCGTACTGGAGGGTGACGTGGTCCCCCTCCTCCAGGAGGGACTCGAGGAGCGCGGCGGCCTCCGGGCCCCTGCACTGCACCGCCTTGCTCGGGTGCTTCGTCTCGGGGGTGTCGATGTTCAGGAGGCGGACCCGGGTGACGGCGGCCTCGCCGTCCTTGCGCACGTCGACGGTGTCGCCGTCGACCACCCGGACGACCACCGCCGCGTCGCCCTCCACGGCATCGGAGGGCGCGGTGGAGGGCGACACCTCCGCCGCGGGATGGACGGCGGCGCCGCTGGTGCCCGCGGCGGACGGCGGACCGCTCGCGGGCGACGGATCGGAGGCGGTGCAGCCGACGAGGGCGAGGGCTGCGGACGCGGCGGCGAGTCCGGTGCGCAGAGGACGGAGAGGGGTCACGGGGGCTCCTGACGGTGGTGGGGACGGGCGAGGGCCCCGCCATGCGGCGGGGCCCTCCGTCGGAGTCATCCTCCCACGGTCATTGCACCGGATTCTCGTGTGGCACGCCCCTGCCGTCTCCGGTCGGGTCCAGAGTCAGCGGCGGCCATCGATCGGGTCGTCGCCGCCGTCGATGGCGTCGAGGACGAGGTCGCGCGCCTCACCCGTCGCGGACACGTGGGACAGCAGGAGGGAGGCGACCCACCCGAGCAGGACGATCACGGCCGCGCCCCACGCCGTCACCGCCACCGCGCCGGAGAACAGGCCGGCGCCGTCCGAGCGGCCCACGCCCACCCAGAGGAGCCCCCAGGCGAGGGCGAGCGCCGGGGCCAGCCGGCCGCCGTCGTACACGGCGGTGAAGAGGCCCACGATCGCGGCGACCACGATCAGGGTCTGCGCCCACGTGGTGGGCATGAGCCCCGCGGCCCAGCCGGCGGAGGTGAGCCACGCCGCGAGGCTCGCGACGAGGAGGAACGTGGCCCAGCCGAGGTGCAGCCCCTGCACGCCGTCCACGAGGACGCGCTCGGCCACGGTGCGGGGGTGGCCCGACTCCAGGAGCGTGAGGATCCGGAACAGCACGGCCACGAGGAGCAGCGCGACGACGACGCTCACCAGGAGCCAGGCGGCGTGGATCGTCCAGATCCACGCGGCGCCGAGCACGGCGCTCGCCATGATCCACGGGCGCAGGCGGTCGTGGCGCACGGTCTGCGCGGCGGGCAGGAACTGCCACAGCGCAGAGGCGAGCAGCCCCAGTCCCACCAGGGCCCACAGCCACAGGGCGGGGCGGGACGGGGAGAGCCAGGAGCCGTCGTCGGTGAACCAGCCGCCGGTCGCGTCGCGGAGGAACGCCCCGGAGCCGAGGAAGGCGGCCACGAGGGAGGCGAGGACGACCAGCAGCATGACCGCCTGACGGCCGCGGGAGGTCCGGCCCAGGTCGACGCTCCGGTCGGCGCGGGCGGTGGCCGCGTGGGCGGAGTGCGGGGCGGGGGGCTGGCCGGGGGCGGCGGTGCTCATGGTCTCTCCCAGGTCGGGGTCGGATGGCGCCCGCGCATGCGGATGCCGTTCGTGGTCAGCGTAGCCAACCCGGAGCGGCCTCCGTCAGGTGCCTCTCCCACGCCGTCTGGCCTCCCACCCCCGCGCCCCGCCTAGGTGTGATGTCCAGGGAGGTTGTTGAGCCTGGTGGCAGGCGCGGCGCCGATCGCGGAGTGGACGCGATGATGATTGTAGAAGTGCAGCCATCCAGGC
>NZ_JBFBLX010000006.1:0-131191 GCF_040702705.1 Micrococcus sp. NPDC078436
GGGGGCGGCCGCCCCGCGACCGTTCGCCGTCCCCGGCACCCCCCCCCGGCCCCGACTCGATCGAGTCGGGGCCGCGTCGCGTTCCGGGGGAGGTCAGGACTGCGTGACGGTCTCCTCCCCGGGCATCTCCTCCGTCACGACCGCGGCGCGGTGGGCGGCGGCCAGTTCCAGGTACGTCGCGGCGTTGGCCTTCAGTCCCTCGCGCTCCTCGTCGGTGAGGGGGCGGCGCACCGTGGCGGGGACGCCGGCCACGAGGGAGCCCGGCGGCACCTGCGTGCCCTCCAGCACGACGGCGCCCGCCGCCACGAGGGTGCCCGCCCCGATCACGGCGCCGTTCATCACGGTGGCGGACATGCCGATGAGGCAGTCGTCGCCGACCGTGGCGCCGTGCACCACGGCGGCGTGGCCCACGGAGACGCCCGCACCGAGGGTGCAGGGGACGTGCTCGTCCGCGTGGAGGACGACGTTGTCCTGCAGGTTGGTGCGCTCGCCGACGCGGATGGGCGCAGAGTCGCCGCGAACGGAGACGCCGTAGAACGCGGAGCAGCGCTCGGCCATCTCCACGTCGCCGGTGATCGCGGCGGTGGGGGCGAGGAAGACGGTCTCGTGGATGCGGGGCGTGGCGCCCTGGACGGTGAGGATGTGTGCCATGCCACGAGCGTACGCACGCGGGGCGGCCGCCGTCAGGGGCGCGTGACGAGCCGCCTCACGCGAACACCACCGTCCGCCTCCCGTCCACCAGTACGCGGTGCTCGGCGTGCCAGCGCACGGCCTGGACGAGCGTGGAGCCCTCCACGTCCCGGCCGCGCTCCACGAAGTCCTCCGCGGTCTGGGCGTGGGTCACGGGCTGGACGGACTGGGCGATGATCGGCCCCTCGTCGAGGTCGGCGGTGACGTAGTGGGCCGTGGCGCCGATGATCTTCACGCCGCGCTCGTGCGCCTGGTGGTAGGGCCGCGCCCCCTTGAACGAGGGCAGGAACGAGTGATGGATGTTGATGGCCATGCCCTCGAGGTCCCGGCACAGCTCGTCCGAGAGGATCTGCATGTAGCGGGCGAGGACCACGAGGTCGATGTCGTGCTCGCGGATCAGCTCGCGCAGGCGCGCCTCGGCGGCGGCCTTGGTGCAGCGGCTCGCCGGGTCCGTGGAGATCGGCACGTGCACGAAGGGCACGCCGTAGAAGGCGGCGAGGGGCTGCAGGTCGAGATGGTTCGAGACGACGACGGGCACCTCGATCGGCAGGCTGCCCGCGCGCTGCTGGAACAGCAGGTCGTTGAGCGTGTGCCCGTCCTTCGAGCACATCACGAGCGTGCGCATGCGGCGGCCCGCGTCCCACAGCTGGGCGCGCATCCCGAACTCGGCGCGCACCGGGGCCAGAGCGGCCTCGACGGCGGAGCGCGCCTCCGGCGTCGTGAACTGCACCCGCAGGAAGAAGTCGCCCGAGTCGGGGGAGCCGTACTGCTGCGACTCCGCGATGTCCGCGCTGGCGCCCAGCAGCGCCCCGGACACCGCGTGCACGATCCCCTTGCGGTCCGGGCACGCGACGGTGAGGACGAACGGGTTCTCCCCGGGCGGAGGCTCGAGCGGTGCGGCGGGGGAGGGCAGGGCGGGGTCCATGCCCCGATGCTAGCCACGCGTCGGTGCCCGTCTGCTTCATGACGGGGCCGCGCATCGTGGCCCCGGGGCGGGTCAGTGTGACACCCTGAGAGCTGGTCCGCCACACCGCCTCGCCGGTGAGGGGCGGACGGTGGCGCCGGGCTGGCCGGCCGCCCCGAGCTACCGAGGAGTCCCTCATGACGAATGCCCAGCTGTACTGGATCATCGGGGCGATCATCGTCCTGATCGCCATCGCCCTCCTGATCACCCTGATGTCCCGCCGCGGGCGCGGTGACGACGTCGTGGAGACCCGCCATGAGGAGCCGGTCCGCCCTGCCGCCGCGCGCCCCGAGGCCACCGCGACGACGGTGCGCCCCGCCGGGGACGAGCAGTCCCGCACCCGCCTCTCCTCGCTGGACGCGGCGGCCGCTCCGGCAGACGACACGGCGACCGCCTCGAAGGCCGACGGCGCCGGCGCGTCTGCCCTCCGCGCCTTCGACGCGACCGCGATCGA
Source organism: Micrococcus sp. NPDC078436 (assembly GCF_040702705.1). Lineage (NCBI taxonomy): Bacteria > Bacillati > Actinomycetota > Actinomycetes > Micrococcales > Micrococcaceae > Micrococcus > Micrococcus sp. NPDC078436. The sequence goes on from NZ_JBFBLX010000006.1 coordinate 2,109, forward strand.
CGAGAAGGGCGCTGGGACGTCCGCCCCCGCGCCGTCAGCGTCCCTGAAGCCCGCGCCCTCCTTCGGCTCCACCGCCTCGCCGGCCCCGCTCGAGGCCACCGAGACCGCCCCCGCCCCGCAGGCCGTCGATCCGCTCGCGGCCGCCGTCGAGGCGCTGCCGGAGCAGACTCCCGCCGAGATCGCCGCCGAGGCCCTCGAGGACGCGGCGCCCGCCGCCGAGACCTCCGCGGTGGCGAAGCCCGCGGCCGCCGCCCCGGCCACCGTCGCGCTGCCCGTGACCGACCGCACCGACTCCGCGTCCTCGACGTCCGAGGGCACCCTCGGCCTCGGCGCGGCGGGCGTGGCCGGCGGCACCGGCGTCGTGGTGGACGAGAACCAGGGCGGCGTGGACCTGCCCGAGCCGGCAAAGCCCGCCGAGCCCGTTGTGAAGGCCGAGCCGGCAAAGCCCGCCGAGCCCGCTGTGAAGGCCGAGCCGGCGCAGCCCGCCGTCGCGGTGAAGCCCGCCCCGGCCGTGAAGTCTGCTGAGACCGCCGCTGCGGACGAGACCATCGCCCCCGCCGTCACGGCCGAGCACGACGCCGAGGACGCCCCGGCCGAGGCGATGGTCCCGCCGGTCCTGGCGCCGGCCGTCGACCCCGCGCCGACGTCCTCCAGCCAGACGCCCGTCACCCCCGTGGCCGGGCAGGTCCTGCGGGACGAGAAGCAGGGCTCGGCCGCGGGGATCTCCGCCGCCGGTGCCGCCGCGGCCTCCGTGAGCGCCGGCGTCGCCGGGGGGACTGGCGTGACCGTGGACGAGCAGGTGGCGCCGGCCGCCGCCGCGACGACCACGACCGCAGCCGCGACCACGCCCCGCGCGTCCGCCCAGGCCCCCGGCCTGATCGGCACCGCGGAGTCGCACCCCACCACGCCCATCCCCGCCGCGGAGGCCCCGGCCGCTCCGCGCGGTCCCGTCGTGGACGGCACCCCCGGTGTCCCCGGCCGCGTGGCCTTCACCGCCCCGGACCGCCACGACGAGGTCGTCGCCGTCTCCCCGGACGAGGCCGCGCACGAGTCCGGCATCCTCGGCAGGGCCGCCGAGACCCTCAAGGAGAAGGCGGCCCCGCTCGCCGAGAAGGCCGCCCCGCTGAAGGACAAGGCCGCCCCCCTCATCGAGAAGGCGGTCCACACCGCCGCCCCGATCGTGGAGAAGGCCGTGGACTCCGCCGTGCCGCTGGCCAAGAAGGCCGCCTCCACCCTCAAGGACAAGCTGGCTCAGGCGCAGCAGCGCCGCTGGGGCAAGCGCTGACCCCGGGGCCGGCGTGCCGGCCCACCCCTGAGGCGACCCCCGCCACCGGTCACGGTGGCGGGGGTCGCCTCGTCCGGGCGCGTCCGGCCGAGGGCGTCCGGCACCGCCGCGCCCCCGCACGCGTCCGGAGGAGGCGGAGCCGCGCGGTGTCCGCCGGATCACTAGGATGGGCGGCACCGGCCCGTTCCGGTGCCCGCTGCCCCCAGTCGAAGGGAAATCCCGTGACGCAGTCGCCCGACATCAACACCCAGCCCCTCTCCGAGGTGGATCCGGAGATCGCCGCGGCCCTCGCGGACGAGCTCGGCCGCCAGCGGGGCACCCTCGAGATGATCGCCTCGGAGAACTTCGTCCCGCGCGCCATCCTGCAGACCCAGGGCTCCGTGCTGACCAACAAGTACGCCGAGGGCTACCCGGGGCGCCGCTACTACGGCGGCTGCGAGTTCGTGGACGTCGCCGAGAACCTGGCCATCCAGCGCGCGAAGGACCTGTTCGGCGCCGAGCACGCCAACGTGCAGCCGCATGCCGGCGCGCAGGCCAACGTGGCCGTGATGACCGCGCTGATGGACCACGGGGACACCATGATGGGCCTGTCCCTCGCCCATGGCGGCCACCTCACCCACGGCATGAAGATCAACTTCTCCGGCAAGAACTACAAGATCGCCGCGTACGAGGTGGAGCCGGACACCTACCGGATCGACATGGACACGGTGCGCGAGGCCGCGAAGGCCGCGCAGCCGAAGGTGATCGTCGCCGGCTGGTCCGCCTATCCGCGTCAGCTGGACTTCGCGGCGTTCCGCGAGATCGCCGACGAGGTCGGCGCCAAGCTCTGGGTGGACATGGCCCACTTCGCGGGCCTCGTGGCCGCCGGTCTGCACCCGAACCCGGTCCCGCATGCCGATGTCGTCACCTCGACGGTGCACAAGACCCTCGCCGGCCCGCGCTCCGGCTTCATCCTCGCCAAGGAGGAGCTCAAGAAGAAGATCGACTCCGCCGTGTTCCCGGGCCAGCAGGGCGGGCCGCTCATGCACGCGATCGCCGGCAAGGCCGTGGCGTTCAAGATCGCCGGCTCGGCGGACTTCAAGGAGAAGCAGGAGCGCACCCTGCAGGGTGCCCAGATCCTCGCCGAGCGACTCACCGCCCCGGACATGGCGGAGCTGGGCATCTCCGTGCTCACCGGCGGCACGGACGTCCACCTCGTGCTCGTGGACCTGCGCGAGTCCCAGCTGGACGGCAAGCAGGGCGAGGACATCCTGCACGAGGTCGGCATCACCGTGAACCGCAACTCCGTGCCGTGGGACCCGCGCCCGCCGATGACCACCTCCGGCCTGCGCATCGGCACCCCGGCCCTGGCCTCCCGCGGCTTCGGCGAGGCCGAGTTCCGCGAGGTCGCCGAGATCATCGCGGCCGCCCTCACGCCGAGCCCGGACGTGGAGGCGCTGCGCGCCCGCGTGGTGAAGCTGACCGAGGACTTCCCACTGTACGAGGGCCTCGAGTCCTGGTGACATCGGCCACGGGCCGCTGACATGCGCCGCGGGGCGGTCTCCGGATGCGAGAGACTGTCCCGCGGCGATGTGCATTTCGACGAAGGGGAGCGTGCGATGACCGCGAAGGTGCTGGACGGCAAGGCGACGGCGGCCGCCATCAAGCAGGAGCTGCGCGGGCGCGTGCAGGCCCTCGCCGAGCGAGGGATCACCCCGGGGCTCGGCACGGTGCTCGTGGGGGAGGACGCCGGCTCGCAGAAGTACGTGGCCGGCAAGCACCGCGACTGCGCCGAGGTGGGCATCGAGTCCATCCAGAAGGAGCTGCCGGCGGACGCCACCGAGGAGCAGATCCTCGAGGTCGTGCGGGAGCTGAACGAGGACCCGGCCTGCACCGGGTACATCGTCCAGCTGCCCCTGCCGAAGCACGTGGACACGCAGAAGGTCCTCGAGGCCATCGACCCGGACAAGGACGCCGACGGCCTGCACCCCATGAACCTCGGGCGTCTCGTGGCCTCCGTGGGCGGGGAGCTGGACTCGCCGCTGCCGTGCACCCCCGCCGGGTGCGTCGAGCTGCTGAAGCACCACGGCGTGGAGCTCGCGGGCAAGCACGTCCTCGTGATCGGCCGCGGCGTGACCATCGGCCGTCCCGCGGGACTGGTGCTCACGCGCCGCGAGGTCAACGCCACCGTGACGCTGGCCCACACGGGCACCACGAACCTGGACGAGCTGCTGGCGCAGGCCGACGTCGTGATCGCCGCCGCCGGCTCCGCGCACATGGTGAAGCCCGAGCAGGTGAAGGACGGCGTGATCGTCCTGGACGTGGGCGTCTCCCGCGTGACCGGCGAGGACGGGAGGAGCCGCGTGCTCGGCGACGTCGACCCGACCGTGAAGGAGAAGGCGTCCTGGATGGCGCCGAACCCGGGCGGCGTCGGGCCGATGACCCGCGTCATGCTCCTGGCCAACGTGGTGGAGGCGGCCTCGCGTAGGATCCCTCCCTGTGAGCCACACCACCCCCTCCGCTGACGCGCCCGAGACCGCCGGGCGCCCCGCCCTCACGCCCGGAGCCGCCGCCCCCGTCATCCGCGCGCGCGGCCTGCGCAAGCAGTACGGGGACTTCCACGCGGTCAAGGGCATCGACCTCGACGTGCGCCCGGGGGAGTGCTTCGGCCTGCTCGGGCCCAACGGCGCGGGCAAGTCCACCACGATGCGCATGCTCGCCGGCACGTCGCAGCGGACGGCGGGCGAGCTGAGCATCATGGGCATCGACCCGGAGGACGACGGCCCCGCCGTCCGTGCGCACCTGGGCGTGGTGCCCCAGCAGGACAACCTCGACGAGGAGCTCACGGCGCGGGAGAACATCCTCATCTACGGCCGCTACTTCGGCCTGCCGTACTCCTACCTCAAGCCCAAGGCGCAGGAGCTGCTCGAGTTCGCCCAGCTCACCGAGAAGGCCGACGCCAAGGTCACCGACCTCTCCGGCGGCATGAAGCGCCGCCTCGTGATCGCCCGGGCGCTCGTCAACGAGCCGGCCCTGTTCCTCCTGGACGAGCCCACCACGGGCCTGGACCCCCAGGCCCGCCACACCCTGTGGGACCGCCTCTACCGGCTCAAGGAGCGTGGCACCACCCTCCTGCTCACCACGCACTACATGGACGAGGCAGAGCAGCTGTGCGACCGGCTCGTGGTGGTGGACGCGGGCGAGATCATGGCCGCCGGCACGCCCGCGGAGCTCATCCGCGAGCACGCCTCCCGCGAGGTCCTGGAGGCCCGCTTCGGAACGGACCGCAACGAGGCCGCCGCCCGCACCCTGCAGGCCCATGTGGGCGACGGCGTCGTGCACCGCGTGGAGGTCCTGCCCGACCGCGTCCTCCTCTACGCCGAGCGCGCGGACGACCTCCAGCACGCGCTCCAGCGACTCGTCGACGACGGTGCCGTGCCCGCCCCCGCCACCACCCTCACCCGCCGCGCGAGCCTCGAGGACGTGTTCCTCATCCTCACCGGCCGCACCCTGGTGGACTGAGCCGTGGCCGCCTCCGCCTCCACCCCGCCCGCCCCGGACTCGCCCCCGACGACGGCGCCCGCCGCCGCCCCGACGACCGCCGGCCCCCTGCGGCCCCCGATCTCCGCGGCCGAGAGCGCCGAGCGCGTGCGGGCCCGTGGCGTGCTCTTCTACGCCGAGCACACGTTGCGGACCATGCGCCGCTACGGGGCGGTCCTGATCGTCGGCGCGCTCGGCGAGCCGCTCCTCTACCTGCTCGCCATGGGCCTCGGGCTCGCCCAGCTCATGGGCGGCGGCGCCCCGCAGGAGGTCCTCGGCGGCGTCTCCTACGTCGCGTTCATCGCCCCCGCGCTGCTGGCCTCGGGCGCCCTGATGACGGCCTCCGTGGAGTTCTCCTACCCCGTCATGGGCGGGTTCCAGTGGCACAGGACGTACTACGCCGCGCAGGCCACCCCGCTGTCCCCGGCGCAGATCGCGCTCGGGCACCTCGCGGCCGTGAGCCTGCGGTTCCTCTTCCAGGCGGCCGTGTTCTTCGCGGTCATGCTGGCCTTCGGCGTGGTCTCGAGCCCGTGGGGCTGGCTGCAGGTGCTCACGGCCACGCTCGGCGGCCTGGCCGTGGGCGCGCCGATCATGGCGTTCGCGGCGTCCCTCACGGAGGACAGGGGCCAGTTCGCCACCCTGCAGCGCCTCGTGATCATGCCGCTGTTCCTCTTCTCGGCCACGTTCTACCCGCTCGACGCCCTGCCCGTGTGGCTGCGGTGGATCGGCTGGATCTCCCCGCAGTGGCACGCCGCCCAGCTCGGCCGCGTGCTCTCCTACGGCATGGCCGAGCCCGCCTGGCTCACGGCCGTGCACCTGCTCGTCCTGCTCGCCCTCGCCGGCATCGGCACGTGGCTCGCCGTCCGCGTCTACACGCGCCGGCTCGGCTGGAGGCGGGGTGCCCCGGATCGCGACGCCGTCGCCGTGCCCCGCACGCGCACCGCCTCCCGCCTCGGGGGGAGGCCGAGCCCCGCCGAGGCGGCGTCGGCCGCCCGGCCCGGCGCGTCGTCGTCCGCGGCGGTGGGGTCGGCCGCGGACGCCGTGCCGCCCATGCCGCCCATCACGGTGCGCCGCGGCCCGCTGTCCGGCATGTACTCGGGGAACGTGCGGGCCGTCATGGAGCGGGCCCTCCTCTCCCTGAAGTCCAACAACTGGGTGGTGTTCTTCTCCGGCTTCTTCGAGCCGGTGCTGTACCTGGCCTCGATGGGCATCGGCCTGGGCACGCTCGTCGGCGACGTCACGGGGCCCGACGGCACGCCCGTCCCGTACGGCATGTTCATCGCCCCGGCGCTGCTGGCGGTCTCCGCGATGAACGGCGCGATCTACGACTCCACGTGGAACGTGTTCTTCAAGCTGCGCTACGCCAAGACGTACCAGACCATGCTCGCCACCCGGCTGGGGCCGCTGGACGTGGCCGTCGGCGAGATCGCCATGGCCCTGCTGCGCGGGCTCATCTACGCGGTCGGGTTCCTGATCGTCATGACGGTCGCCGGCCTGGTCACGTCGTGGACGGCCGTGCTCATGATCCCGGGCGCGCTGCTGGTGGCGCTCGGCTTCGCCTCCCTGGGCATGGCGGTCACCAGCTTCATGAAGACGTTCCAGCACATGGACTGGATCCAGATCGTCCTCATGCCGATGTTCCTCTTCTCCGCCACGTTCTTCCCGCTCAGCGTGTATCCGCCGGCCATCCAGGGGGTCATCCAGGTGTTCCCGCTGTGGCACGCCGTGGAGATGATGCGCGCGCTCGCGGTGGGTGTGATGACGTGGGGCACGCTCGGGCACGTCGCCTACTTCGTGGCGATGGCCGCCGTGGGCGTGTGGCTCACCTCGCGGCGGCTGGGCGCGCTGTTCCTGCGCTGAGGGTGCCCGGCCCGGTGCCGCGCGTCGGTGGTGCCGCTCAAGCCGCGCGGGCCCGGGACCGACGGCGGCGCAGCAGGTCCGCGCCCGCGGAGACCAGCACGAGGGCCCAGCTGCCGGCCACCACCGCCAGCGCGCTGCCGCCCGCCACGCCGTACTCGTGGGCGGTGGGGGCGTGGCCCGTGCCCGCGAGGGCGGAGAAGTACACGCCGGTGACCATGGCCAGGCCGATCGAGGTGCCCACGCGCTGCGCGGTCTGGGCGACGCCGCCGGCCGACCCCGCCTCCTCGGGGAGGACGTCGTCCATCATGAGCACCTGGGCGCTCGTCATGATGAGCGCCTGGGACGCGCCCTGCGGGATGAGCAGCGCGGCGAGCGTCCAGAGGGGCCACGCGCCGTCGGCCACGCGGACGAAGGCGAGCATGAGGGCGAGCATGGAGGCCACGCCCAGGGCCGCGCCCGTGAACACGAACCACGGGCCGAACCGGTGCACCTGCGAGCCGATCCACGTGGAGGACGCCGTCACCAGGAGGGCGGAGGCCAGGGTGATCATGCCCGCCGCGAGGGCGGAGTGCCCCAGGCCCTGCTGCACGAACACCGCGATGACGGCGAACGCGCCCGGCATGGTGCCCATGTAGACGGAGGTGTGCAGGGTGGCGAACGTGAACGAGGGGCGCCGCAGCAGGGCCGGGTCCACCATGGGGTGGACTCCCGTGTGCGGGGCGGCGGCCCGCACCCGCTTCTCCCACAGCCACCACGCGGTGAGCAGGGCGGCCGCCACGGCCAGCAGCCACCAGGTGCCCGGCAGGATGAACGGGAGCATGAGGGACACGGTGGCCGCCCCCAGCAGCACGACGCCGACGGGATCCAGGGCGCGCAGCCCGCGCGGGACGACGGCGGCGGTCCGCGTCGGCGGGTGCAGCCACAGCACGCCCAGGAGCAGGGCGAGCAGCCCGATCGGGGCGTTGACGAGGAACGACGCGCGCCACCCCGCCTCCGGACCGAGCAGCCCCATGAGCAGCCCGCCCAGGAGCGGCCCCACCGCCACGCCCAGGCCGATCACGGTGCCGAACATCCCGTAGGCCGTGCCGCGCGCCCGCCCGGAGAAGGTGGACTGGATGACCCCGATGATCTGCGGGTTGAACAGTCCCGCGCCGATGCCCATCAGGAGCCGGGCACCGTTGAGCACCACGGGGCTCCAGGCCAGGCCCGCGAGCAGCGAGCCGAGGACGTACACCGCGATCCCGGCGAGGAACAGCGGCTTGCGGCCCCACAGGTCGCCGGCCCGTCCGGCCGCCACGAGGACGACGCCGAACGTGAGGGTGTAGCCCGAGAGCACCCACTGGAGGTCCGCGCTGCTCGCCCCCAGGCCCGCCTCGATCGCGGGCAGGGCCACGTTCACCACGGACACGCTCATGAGCGCCAGGAACAGCGGCATCAGGAGGATCGCGAGCACGCGCCGCTGCTCCGGGGTGAAGTGGGCGTCTGCGGGGCCGGGCGCGGCCGCGGGAGAGGAGGTGGGGGTCACCGCCCAAGGATAGGGCCCGTGCGCCGCTCGATTCGGAGCGCGGCGCCCGCGTGCGGGATGATGGTGGCCAGCCTCGTCCGCCTCCCGTCAGGATCCCCATGTCCAGCAGCCTGCCCACCGGTTCCGCCGCTCCCAGCCGTCGCGCCCGCGCCTCCCGCGCGGGACTGCCCATCGGCTCCACCGCCTTCACGGTGATGATCATCGTGCTCCTGGTGGCCATCGTCTTCGCGGCCAACGCGAACGACGTCATCGGCTGGCTCGTGGTGGCCATCGCCGCGGGGTGGCTGGTCTTCGCGGTGATCGTGTTCCTGCAGCTGCGCGCGGGCGTGCGCTCGGCGGCGGCCACGGTGGACCGCACCGTGGACACGGTGCGCGCCGACGTCGCCGCCCTCGGCAAGCCCATGGTGCGGGGCGAGACCGTGGAGCCCGTGGTCGACCCGATGCGGGACACCAAGCTGGACCACTCCTTCAAGATCGTCCAGGTGCAGGCCCGCGTGGTGAAGGAGCAGCTCGCCGCGGAGGGCGGCATGGACCGCGAGATGGTGGACCGCGCCCTCGAGACCATCCACATCACCTCCGCCAACGCGCGGGACATGCTGACGGACGACGGGGCCGCGCGATGAGCGAGTCGACGCCGGCCGAGCCCGTCGTGCACGCGAACGCGGGCGCCCCCAAGGCCGACGGCGCGGTGCGCATCGCCACCGTGAACGTCAACGGCATCCGCGCCTCCCACCGCAAGGGCATGGTCCAGTGGTTCGCCGGCCGCGGCGTGGACGTGCTGACGCTGCAGGAGGTCCGCGCACCCCGCGCGATCACGGAGAAGCTCGTCCCCGAGATCGTGGGCGGCGAGTGGACCGAGGTCCACGTCGCGGACCACGAGGCCGCCGCGAAGGGCCGCGCCGGCGTCGCGATCGCTTCGCGCTTCCCCATCGAGGACGTGCGCGCGGGCATCAGGGACGAGCGCGGGTACTTCGACGACGCCGGCCGCTGGCTCGAGGCGGACCTGCGCCTGCCGGACGGCTCGCTCCTGACCGTGGTCTCCGCCTACGTGCACTCGGGCGAGGCCGGCACCCCCAAGCAGGACGACAAGTACCTCTTCCTCGGCGAGATGTCCCGCCGCCTGGCCGAGCTCTCCGCCGCCGGCCACCCGGCCCTCGTGACGGGCGACCTCAACGTGGGCCACACCGAGCGGGACATCAAGAACTGGAAGGGCAACCTGACGAAGGCCGGCTTCCTCCTCGAGGAGCGCGCCTACTTCGACCGCTTCTTCGGCGAGCTCGGCTGGGTGGACGTGCACCGCGCCCTCGCCGGGGACGTGCCCGGCCCCTACACGTGGTGGTCCATGCGCGGGAAGGCGTTCGACACGGACGCGGGCTGGCGCATCGACTACCACATGGCCACCCCGGACCTCGCCGAGAGGGCGAGCGGCGCCGTCGTGGACCGTGCCCCCAGCTGGGCCACCCGCTTCTCCGACCACGCCCCGCTCGTGGTCGACTACCAGTACTGACCCCCACCGACGCGAAGCATCGAGGCACGCCGTGAACACCCCCCAGAAGAAGAACACCGTGCAGGACGTCCTGGCCACCGACGTCTCCGCCACCGCCCACCTCACCGGCGCCTCCACGCGCCACCGCGTGCTCTCCGGCATGCAGCCCTCCGCGGACTCCCTGCACCTGGGCAACTACCTCGGTGCGCTCGTGAACTGGGTGAGGACGCAGGACGACTTCGACGCCTACTTCTTCATCCCCGACCTGCACGCCATCACGGTGCCGCAGGACCCGGACGCCCTGGCCCAGCGCACCCGCGTGGCGGCCGCCCAGTTCATCGCCGGCGGGATCGACCCGGAGCGCTCCACGCTGTTCGTGCAGTCCCAGGTCCCCGAGCACGCGCAGCTCGCGTGGGTCCTCACGTGCATGACCGGCATGGGCGAGGCCATGCGGATGACCCAGTTCAAGGACAAGTCCGCCAAGCAGGGCGCCGACGCCGCCGGCGTGGGCCTGCTGGCCTACCCCATGCTCATGGCCGCGGACATCCTGCTCTACCAGCCGCACGGCGTGCCCGTGGGCGACGACCAGCGCCAGCACGTGGAGCTCACCCGCGTCCTCGCGCAGCGCTTCAACCACCACCACGGCGAGACGTTCGTGGTGCCCACGGGCTTCTACCCGGAGACCGGCGCGCGCATCTACGACCTGCAGAACCCGACCGCGAAGATGTCCAAGTCCGCGGAGTCCCCGAACGGGCTGATCAACATCCTCGACGAGCCGAAGGTGATCGCCAAGCGCATCAGGTCCGCCGTGACCGACGACGGCACGGAGGTCCGCTTCGACCGCGACGCCAAGCCCGGCGTCTCCAACCTGCTGACCATCCTCTCGGCCGTCACGGACACCCCGATCGCCCAGCTCGAGGAGCGCTACGTCGGGAAGATGTACGGCCACCTCAAGGTGGACGTGGCGGACGCCGTCGTCGAGCGCCTGAGCCCGATCCGGGAGCGCGCCACCGAGCTGCTCGCCGACCCCGCCGAGCTGGACCGGATCCTCGCCGTGGGCGCGGCCAAGGCCCGCGAGGTGGCCACCCCGGTGCTCCAGGACGTGTACGGTCGGCTCGGCTTCCTTCCTCCGCTCGGCTGAGGCCGCTCCTCCCTTCGTCGCGGCAGGATCATCCCCGCGGGGGAGGCGCCCGCCCCGGGCCCTGTGTCACGCTGGGGCCGGCGCCCGCGACGGGCGGGCGCCGCCCGCCCCGTGCACGGGACGCGGGCCTCAGCGCAGAGGGAGAGCACGTGAGCCACACCGTCCACACGACCGCGGGGGCACGCCCCCCGGGTGATGCGATGCCGTTCGGCGGGGTCGAGCCGATCCTGGAGACCGAGAACCTGGTGAAGGTCTACGGTCGCGGCGAGTCCCGCTTCGACGCGCTCAAGGGCGTCACCCTCCAGCTGCGCGCGGGGGAGTCCGTGGCCGTCGTGGGCAAGTCCGGCTCGGGCAAGTCCACCCTGATGCACCTGCTCGCGCTGCTGGACCGCCCGACCTCCGGCGTCGTCGCGATGGACGGCCGGCCGGTCTCGGGCGTGAGCCCTGCCGAGGTGTCCCGCCTGCGCAACGCGACCTTCGGGTTCGTGTTCCAGCAGTTCTTCCTCAACGGGAACCAGAGCGTGCTGGAGAACGTGGTGCTGCCGCTCAAGATCGCGGGCGTGCCCCGCCGCGAGCGCCGGGAGCGCGGCATGGACGTGCTCGCCCAGCTCGGGATGGCGGACAAGGCCGGCAACCGGGCCACCGACCTCTCGGGCGGCCAGAAGCAGCGCGTGTGCATCGCCCGCGCCCTGGTCAACCGCCCCACGGTGCTCTTCGCGGACGAGCCCACGGGCAACCTGGACTCGGCCACCTCGCGGTCCGTGGAGGACATCCTCTTCGGCCTCCAGCGGGAGCAGGGCATCACCCTCGTGGTGGTCACGCACGACGACGACCTCGCGGCACGCTGCGACCGTCGGCTCGTGATGCAGGACGGGATGATCGTGGACGAGGAGTCGGGGGCGCGCGCATGAGGACCACGGACCTGGTGGGCACCGCGCTCGCCAACACGATGCGCTCCAAGCTGCGCACCTTCCTGACCGTGATCGCGATCGTGATCGGCGCGTTCACCCTCACCCTGACCACGGGCCTCGGCGCCGGCATCAACAAGTACGTGGACAACATGGTGGAGGGCTTCGGCGCCCCGGACGAGATGACCGTGACCAAGCAGGCGGACATGGGCAGCGGGTTCTCCATGGGCGGGGCGCCCTCCGAGTACGACCCCGAGGGGGCCTCCTCCGGGGAGATGTTCGGCATGCCCCTGCTCACGGGGAAGGACCTCGAGACGATCCGGGACGCCGAGCACGTGACGGCCGTGGAGACCGCCCGCCTCGTGGAGCCGGAGTTCATCGAGGGCGCGGACGGCCGCCAGTGGGCCGTGCCCTTCATGGGAGCCTCGTACGAGATCGGCACGCTCTCCATGGCCGCCGGGCGCGAGCCCGCCGAGGACGCGGCCGAGATCACGGTGCCGACGGACTGGGTCGAGGCGCTGGGCGGCACGGAGCCTGAGGACGTCCTCGGGCAGACGGTGACCCTGGTGGCCGCGGATCCGCTGGGCGAGCAGAGCGGGATGGAGGCGGAGGTGGTCGGCGTGACCGAGGCCGTCGCCTCGGGCTCGGGTGCCGGGCCGGTGCCCTCCCGCGCCGTCGAGGACCGCCTGCACGAGATCCAGACCGCAGGGCTGCCCGAGGAGCAGCGCGACACCTACTTCTCCGCCACGGTGACGGTGGAGGGCATGCCCGAGAACGAGGCGGCCGTGCAGGCGGCCCTCGCGGAGCAGGGCTACTCCGCCCAGACCCTCGAGGACCAGCTCGGCGTGATCCGAGGGATCATCGACGCGGTGACGTGGGTGCTCAACGGCTTCGCCCTGATCGCCCTGCTGGCGGCCAGCTTCGGCATCATCAACACCCTCCTCATGGCGGTGCAGGAGCGCACCCGGGAGATCGGCCTCATGAAGGCCCTCGGCATGACGGGCGGCCGGATCTTCGGGCTCTTCACCCTGGAGGCCGTGATGATCGGCCTGCTGGGGTCGCTGATCGGCATCGGGCTGGGCGTGGCCGTGGGCCTGACCGCGAACGCGCTGCTCACGCAGGGCGCCCTGAGCGGGGTCACCGGCTTGGTGCTGTACGCCGTCGAGCCGCTCTCCCTGCTGCTGATCGCCCTGCTGATCCTGGCGATCGCGTTCCTGGCCGGCACCCTTCCCGCCGCCCGGGCCGCCCGCAAGGACCCCATCGAGGCACTGCGCTACGAGTGAGCGGCCCCGCCCACGCCTGAGTCCACCATCCCCTGAGAGGAACCGACATGACGACCACCCCTCCCCAGAACCCGAGCCCCTACGGTGAGCCCGACCCGATCGACCGGCCCCAGTACTCCACTCCGGGCCAGTACCCCGCCGCAGGCCAGTACCCCGCGCCCAGCCATGACGCCGCACCGGGCACGGCCCCCGGCACGCGGTACGGCACCCAGCCGTACGCACCGATGGGCCAGGGCGGTGTCCTCCCCGAGCCCCGCCGGCACCGCACCCTGCTGACGCTCACCCTCGCGTCCGCGGCGCTGTGGCTGCTCGCGAACGTCCCCCCGCTCTTCGGACTCGACGACATGATGCGCGTGGTCCGCGAGTCCGTCTCGGCCGAGGGCGGCGTTCCGCCGGAGGACGTCGACAGGATCGAGGCCTTCTTCCGGGCCTCGTTCATCGGCGGCGTCGTGGTGGCCCTGCTGATCGGCCTCGCCGTGTACGCCCTCGTGTACTTCGGCCTTCGGGCCGTGAAGAACTGGGCGCGGATCGTGGGCATCGTCGCCGCGATCCTGGGCACGCTCGGCGCCCTCGCCGGACTCCTCAGCTTCACCACGTTCCCCGGCCTCGCGGGCGTGATCGCGTCCCTGGCCAGCCTCGGCCTCCTGGTCGTGAACATCCTGTGGCTGGTGAACGCGTTCAGTGGCGAGGAGGCCGCCTACACCCGGCAGGGCCGCCCCGCCGGCGCCTGACCTCGGCGCTCGACCGTCGCGGACCCTCCACCCTCGCCCGCGCGTTCCGTGAGCGCATCCGGCTCCGCCGCGACGCACGGCGCTCAGCGCACCCCGGCCGACCGGAACGACTCCCGCACCGGAGGGGGAATCCTTGAACAGTCCCCCTCCTGTGCGGGAGTCGTCGCATCCGGGGGAGGATGGGGACATGCACGCGCACCCCTCTGACTCCTCGTCCGCGGGCGCCGACCCGGCGCCCGCGACGTCCCTCGACGCCGCCGCCGTCCACGACCGCGTGGTCCGCCGCCCGATCCGTCGCCTTCAATTCCTGACGCTCGTGACGGGGGTGCTCAGCGCCGCCGCCACGGCGGGCGTGCTCGCCCTCCAGTCGGTCTCGGGCTACGCCCGCGCGGTGCTCGAGGCGCGTTCGTGGGGTGCGGTGGCGGTGACGGACGCCGACGTCGCCTCCTTCCTCACCCCGCCGGGGCTGCTGCCGGCCGCCGTCGTGGGGATCCTGGCGGTCACCGCGCTCCTGGTGTGGGGCGCGGCGCGCCTGATCGGCGCCACCCGCTGGGTCGGCACGGTGCTCGTGGGGATCGGCCTGCTCACCGCGGCCTTCTGGATGGTCGACGGCGGCCGCATGGTCGCCGCCGGAGGGGCGGGGCCTCTCGTGCTCGCGTCGGTGGTGGCCATGCTCATCGCGTGCGCGGCGTGGCTGTTCATCACGCATCTGCGCTCCACCCGCGACGCCTTCGACGGCTGAGCCGCGACCCCGTGGACGCAGAACGGCGGCCCGTCTCCCCGCGTGGGGAGACGGGCCGCCGTCGTGGTCGCGAGGCCCGGGAGCCCGGGCCTCAGTCGATCAGAAGGAGCGCGCCAGGATGGCGTTCTTGACCTCGGCGATCGCCTGGGTCACCTGGATGCCGCGCGGGCACGCGTCGGTGCAGTTGAAGGTCGTGCGGCAGCGCCACACGCCCTCCTTGTCGTTGAGGATCTCCAGGCGCATGTCGCCGGCATCGTCGCGCGAGTCGAAGATGAACCGGTGCGCGTTCACGATGGCGGCCGGGCCGAAGTACTGGCCGTCCGTCCAGAACACGGGGCAGGACGAGGTGCACGCGGCGCACAGGATGCACTTGGTGGTGTCGTCGTAGATCGCCCGGTCGGCCTGGGACTGGTAGCGCTCCTGGGTGGGCTCGTGGCCCTTGGCCACGAGGAACGGCATGACCTCGCGGTAGGACTGGAAGAACGGCTCCATGTCCACGATCAGGTCCTTCTCCACCGGCAGGCCCTTGATGGGCTCCACCAGGATGGGCTTGGACAGGTCGAGGTCCTTCAGCAGGGTCTTGCAGGCCAGGCGGTTGCGGCCGTTGATGCGCATGGCATCGGAGCCGCACACGCCGTGGGCGCAGGAGCGACGGAAGGACAGCGTGCCGTCCAGGTCCCACTTCACCTTGTGCAGGGCGTCCAGCACGCGGTCGGTGCCGTACATGGTCAGGCGCCACTCGTCCCAGTAGGACTCCTCGGAGGTGTCCGGCAGGAAGCGGCGGACCTTCAGGACGATGTCGAACGACTCGATCTCGCCGACGCCGCCCGAGGTCTTCTGCTCGGTCGGCTCGGCGACCTCGACGGTCTGCTCGGCCACGGGGGTCTCGGTCTCGTGTGCTGCGTGGCTCATCAGTACTTACGCTCCATCGGCTGGTAACGGGTCACGACGACGGGCTTCGTCTCGAAACGGATGCCCTTGACGCCCTCCATCTCCGCGGTCTCGTCGCGGTAGATCATGGTGTGCGCCATGAAGTTGGCGTCGTCGCGGTCGGGGTAGTCCTCGCGGTAGTGGCCGCCGCGGGACTCCTTGCGGCCCAGGGCCGCGAGGGTCATGGCCTCGGCGATGTCGAGCAGGTAGCCGAGCTCCATGCCCTCGAGCAGGTCGAGGTTGAAGCGCTGGCCCTTGTCCTGCACCGACACGTTTTCGTAGCGGCCGCGCAGCTCCTCGATCTTGGCCAGGGCGCGGCGGATGGAGTCCTCGTCGCGGAACACCTGCATGTCCGCGTCCATGGACTCCTGCAGCTCGGCGCGGATGTCCGCGACGCGCTCGCTGCCCGTGGCCGAGCGCAGGCTCTCGATGTGCTGGCGGGTCGGCGCCTCGCCGTTCTCCGGGAGCTCCACCCAGTCGGCGGTCGCCGCGTACTCGGCGGCGAAGATGCCGGCACGGCGGCCGAAGACGTTGATGTCCAGCAGCGAGTTGGTGCCCAGGCGGTTGGAGCCGTGCACGGACACGCAGGCCACCTCGCCGGCGGCGTACAGGCCCGGCACCACGGTGTCGTTGTCCTGCAGCACCTCGGCCTTGATGTTCGTGGGCATGCCGCCCATGAAGTAGTGGCACGTGGGGAACACCGGCACCGGCTCCGTGTAGGGCTCGACGCCCAGGTAGGTGCGGGCGAACTCGGTGATGTCCGGGAGCTTCTCGTCGATGTGAGCGGGCTCCAGGTGCGTCAGGTCGAGCAGCACGTAGTCCTTGTTCGGACCGGCGCCGCGGCCCTGGCGGACCTCCTCGGCCATGGAGCGCGCCACGATGTCGCGCGGCGCGAGGTCCTTGATGGTGGGGGCGTAGCGCTCCATGAAGCGCTCGCCGTCCGCGTTGCGCAGGATGCCGCCCTCGCCGCGGGCCGCCTCCGAGAGGAGGATGCCCAGGCCGGCCAGGCCGGTCGGGTGGAACTGCACGAACTCCATGTCCTCGAGCGGCAGGCCGGAGCGGTACGCGATGGCCATGCCGTCGCCCGTGAGGGTGTGGGCGTTGGAGGTGGTCTTGTACACCTTGCCGGCGCCGCCGGTGGCGAACACCACGGACTTGGCCTGGAAGGTGTGCAGCTCGCCGGTGGCCAGCTCGTAGGCCACGACGCCGGCCACGCGCTTCTGCGTGAACGGGGTGCCGTCGGCGCGGGTCGCGTCCTCGTCCACCATGAGCAGGTCGAGCACGTAGAACTCGTTGTAGAACTCCACGTTGTGCTTGACGCAGTTCTGGTAGAGCGTCTGGAGGATCATGTGGCCGGTGCGGTCCGCGGCGTAGCACGCGCGGCGCACGGGCGCCTTGCCGTGGTCACGGGTGTGGCCGCCGAAGCGGCGCTGGTCGATCTTGCCCTCGGGGGTGCGGTTGAAGGGCAGGCCCATCTTCTCCAGGTCGAGCACCGCGTCGATGGCCTCCTTGGCCATGACCTCGGCGGCGTCCTGGTCCACCAGGTAGTCGCCGCCCTTCACGGTGTCGAACGTGTGCCACTCCCAGTTGTCCTCCTCGACGTTGGCGAGGGCCGCGCACATGCCGCCCTGGGCCGCGCCGGTGTGGGAGCGGGTGGGGTAGATCTTGGTGAGGACGGCCGTGCGGGCGCGCTGGCCGGACTCGATCGCGGCACGCATTCCCGCGCCGCCTGCGCCGACGATCACCACGTCGTACTTGTGTACCTGCATTCAGGTTTCTCTCTCTCGGTGTCTTGCGGGCGCGGTGGCCGGGGGGTCACGCCGCGCGAGCGGGGGAGGCGGATCCGGTGGGGATCAGCGGCAGATGGCGGGGGAGCGCTCCATGAGAGCGCCGGAGGCGTCCACCATGCAGGGGTCGAACGTGAAGATCACGAGGGTGCCCAGGATGATGATCGCGGCGGTGGCGATGTACAGGATCAGCGACAGCCAGAAGCGGACGCGGTCGCGCTCGGCGTAGTCGTTGATGATGGTGCGCATGCCGTTGGCGCCGTGCAGCATGGCCAGCCACAGGAGGGCCAGGTCCCAGAACAGCCACAGCGGGTGCGCCCACTTGCCGGCCACGAAGCCGAAGTCGATCCCGGAGATGCCGTCTCCCACCATGAGGTTGGTGAAGAGGTGCGTGAAGAGCAGGACCACGAGGATCACGCCGGACACGCGCATGAAGAGCCACGCGAGCATCTCGAAGTTGCCCTTGCCGCCCTTGGAGCGGGTGTACTTGGGGTCCAGCTTGCCCGAGCGGGGGGCCGCGAGGGGGGTCTCAGCGGTGGTGCTCATGATCAGTGACCTCCCAGAGCCAGGCCGAAGTGGCGGATGCAGAAGCCGAGGACCAGGACGGCCCAGACGGCCAGGACGATCCACAGCAGGGTCTTGTGGTGGCGCGTGCCGCCCTTCCAGAAGTCCACGGCGATGATGCGCAGGCCGTTGAGGGCGTGGAAGAGGATCGCGGCCACGAGGCCGGCCTCGCCGAGTGCGAAGTACCAGGTCTTGTATGCGCCGATGACGACGTCGTAGGCCTCGGGGGAGACCCGGACCATGGACGTGTCCAGGACGTGGACGAGCAGGTAGAAGAAGATGACGACGCCGGTGACGCGGTGGCCCACCCAGGACCACATGCCGCCGTGGCCCCGATACAGGGTTCCGCGGCCGCTCTGAGCCGGGGCCTGCGCAGTGGCGCTAGACACGGTTGATACCTCCAGGGGGAATGCACGATCCCTGGCCTGGGCAGGGTTCTGCCGGGGCGCGGGACGTGTGCGAGTGGATTCCTCCGACCAGGGTAGACCCTCGGGGGCCCGCCGCGCGTGCGGGCGCCGCCACTGTGACGCGTCCCGTCGGGCCCGCGGAGCCCGCCCCGGCGGAGCACCCCGCGGGCGCGCCCGGCGCCGCCGCGCCCGCGGGGCCGATTGGTGCCCCCTGGGGCGGTTTCGTACCCTGAGCCGGTGAGCACCGACCGAAACCCCGCCGCCGCGCCCTCGGACGCCGAGGCCCCCGCCCTGGCCCGCTTCCACGCCGTGATCCCCGCGGGAGGCGTGGGCACCCGCCTGTGGCCCCTCTCGCGGGCAGCGGCGCCGAAGTTCCTCCACGACCTCACCGGCTCGGGCCAGACCCTGATCCGCGCCACGTGGGACCGCCTCGCGCCGCTGGCCGCCGGGATGATGGTGGTGACCGGAGAGGCGCACCAGGACGCCGTGTGCCACCAGCTCCCGGCCCTGCAGGACGGAGACCTGGTGCTCGAGCCCTCGCCCAAGGACTCCGCCGCCGCGATCGGGCTTGCCGCGGCCATCCTCTCCCTGCGCGATCCGGACACGATCATGGGCTCCTTCGCCGCGGACCAGGTGATCGGCCCCGTGGAGGTGTTCCAGGACGCCGTGCGCCAGGCCGTGGCCACCGCCGCCACGGGGCGGATCGTCACCATCGGCATCACCCCCTCGCACGCCGCCACCGGCTTCGGCTACATCCGCCAGGGGCGCGCGCTGAAGGTGCCCGGCGCCCCGGACGCGCACGACGTCGCGGCCTTCGTGGAGAAGCCGGACCAGAAGGTGGCGGAGCGCTACGTGAAGTCCGGCCGCTACCTGTGGAACGCGGGCATGTTCGTGGCCCCGGTCGGCCTCATGCTCGAGCACCTCGCGGCGAACGAGCCGGAGCTGCACGCGGGACTCATGGAGATCGCCCACGCGTGGGCGACGGACCGGCGTGACGAGGTCATGCAGCGGGTGTGGCCCACGCTCAAGAAGACCGCGATCGACTACGCGGTGGCCGAGCCTGCCGCCACGGCCGGTGACGTGGCCGTCATCCCCGGCACCTTCACGTGGGACGACGTGGGCGACTTCGCCGCGATCGCCCGCCTGAACCCGGTGAAGGACGCCTCCGGCATCACCGTCATCGGGGACACCCCCCGGGTGTACTCGGACGACGCGTCCGGCGTGGTGGTCACGGACACGAAGCGCGTGATCGCGCTCATCGGCATCGAGGACGTCGTGATCGTGGACACCGAGGACGCCCTCCTGGTGACCACCACGGCCCACGCGCAGGACGTGAAGAAGGCCGTGGAGTCGCTCAAGGCCACCGGCGCCGACGACGTCCTCTGACGGCGGGCCCTGACGCGGGGCGCGGGCACCCCGGCGGTCACCGGGCGGGGACGTCCGCCCGCGCTGCGGGTAGGGTCCTGCCCCATGAGCACCTCCGACTCCGTCCTCCGCGACGCCCGCGCGCCCGCGGCCGTGCCGTCCGTGGCCGCGGTCGTCCGTGACCTCGAGGACGTGGCGGTGGCCGTGCGCCGCGAGCTGCACCGCCACCCCGAGCTCTCCTTCGAGGAGTACCGCACCACGGACCTGATCGTGGAGACGCTCGCGGACTACGGACTGAACCCCGTGCGCCTCGAGGGGACGGGCCTCTACGTGGACGTCGGCGAGGGGCCGATCGTGCTGGCGCTGCGCGCGGACATCGACGCGCTGCCGGTGGAGGAGGAGACGGGGCTGCCCTACGTCTCGGTCAAGGACGGGGTGGCCCACGCGTGCGGCCACGACGTGCACACCGCCGTCATGCTCGGCACGGCCCTGTCCCTCGCCCGCATCCTGCGCGGCTCCACGCCCGACCCGCGGCTGCGCGCCGCCGCCGAGCGGGTGCGGGGCCGGGTGCGCATCATCTTCCAGCCCGCCGAGGAACGCCTGCCCGGCGGCTCGCTCTCCGTGATCCGCCAGGGCGTGCTCGAGGGCGTGCCGCGCATCCTCGCGGCCCACTGCGACCCTCACGTCGACGTCGGCACGATCGGCACGCGCATCGGCGCCATCACCTCGGCCGCGGACACCATCCGCATCACGCTCACCGGACGCGGCGGCCACACCTCCCGCCCGCACCTGACCGAGGACATGGTGTTCGCGCTCTCGCAGATCGCGATCAACGTGCCCGCCGTGCTCTCGCGCCGCATCGACGTGCGCTCCGCCGTCTCCGTGGTGTGGGGCCAGATCGCCGCCGGCAGCGCGCCGAACGCGATCGACAACACCGGCTACCTCGCGGGCACCATGCGCTGCCTCGACGCGGACGTGTGGGAGGAGGCGGGCGAGCTCCTCGACGAGGTGGTCACGCAGGTGGCCGCCCCCTACGGCGTGGACGTGGGCCTCGAGCACATCCGCGGCGTGCCGCCCGTGCACAACGCGGAGGCGGAGACGGCCCTGATCGAGCACGCGGCGCGCCGCGAGCTCGGCCCCCGTGCCATCCAGCTCACCCCACAGTCCATGGGCGGCGAGGACTTCGCGTGGATGACGCAGACGGTGCCCGGCTCCATGCTGCGCCTGGGCACCCGCACCCCGGGCGGCATCACGTACGACCTGCACCGCGGCGACTACGTCCCGGATGAGCGGGCCATCGGCGTGGGCATGCGGGTCTTCGCGGCGGCCGCGCTCGAGGCGCTGACCGGGGGGGAGACCCTCTGACCTGGACCCCGCCCGAGGGTCCGGGGCACGGCGTGCGGACACTGAGAGAACATTGGGTAAACTCACGCGCATCGAGCGCGCGGGCGCTCGCCGTGCCCCGCACCGGCCCGTCCGCCGCCGCCGTCGCAGGCCTCCCCGGAGGTCCGCTCTCATCGCATCGCGCCTTCCGAAAGAGGACCCCATGGGCATCGTCTCCGCCTCGTCCGACCGCCGCCGTCTCCTGATCCCCGCCGCCGTGCTCGGCTCCAGCCTCCTGCTGGCCGGCTGCGGCGCCCCGCCGGAGGAGTCCTCCTCCTCCGCCGCCGGCTCGACCGGTGCCTCCGCCGAGGCCGCCGCCGGCTCGGACAACAAGGACTACAAGGCCTGCATCGTCTCGGACGAGGGCGGCTTCGACGACCGCTCCTTCAACCAGTCCTCCTACGAGGGCCTCAAGGCTGCCGAGGACCAGTACGGCATCGAGATCGCCGAGGCCGAGTCCAACGACGCGAGCCAGTTCAGCCCCAACCTGACCTCCATGGTCAACCAGGACTGCGACGCCGTCTTCGGTGTGGGCTTCATGCTGGGCAAGGCCATCCTGCCCGTGGCCGAGCAGAACCCCGACGCGCACTTCTACGGCGTGGACGTGACCGACGGCGACTTCACGGACAACGTGCAGAAGCTGACCTACGACACGGCGCAGGCCGCCTTCCTGGCCGGCTACCTCGCGGCCGCCACCACCGAGACCGGCACCGTGGCCACCTACGGCGGCGTGGAGCTGCCCACCGTGACCATCTTCATGGACGGCTTCGCCCGCGGCGTGGCGCACTACAACGAGGCCAAGGGCGAGGACGTGAAGGTCCTCGGCTGGAACCCCGATGCCAAGACCGGTTCCTTCATCGGCAACTTCTCCAACCAGGACGCCGGCAAGACCAACACGGCCAACTTCATCAACGAGGGCGCGGACATCGTCATGCCGGTGGCCGGCCCCGTGGGCCTGGGCACCCTGGACGCCGTGACCGAGGCCAACGACGGCGGCAAGGACGTCAAGGTGATCTGGGTGGACTCGGACGGCTACGAGTCCACCGAGGACGGCGAGGTCATCCTCTCCTCCGTGGTGAAGAACATGGGCCAGTCCGTCACCGACGTGATCGGTCAGGACCTCAAGGGCGAGTTCTCCTCGGACCCGTACGTGGGCACCCTGGAGAACGGGGGCGTCGAGCTGGCCCCGTTCCACGACTTCGAGGAGTCCGTCCCCCAGGAGCTCAAGGACGAGCTGAAGGCGCTCCAGGAGCAGATCGTCTCGGGCGAGCTGAAGGTCGGCTCGGAGTACTCCCCGGCGTCCTGACCGGCAGCCGCACCGGCCGCGGGGCCGGCCCGGACCCGTTCCGGGCCGGCCCCGCGCCGTGCGGGGCCCGTCCCCGGGCACTGACCAGCACGAGTGAGACCAGAATGACGGAAGGCCACCGATGAGGCTCGAACTGCGCGGGATCACCAAGCGCTTCGGCACCTTCGCCGCGAACGAGGACGTGAACCTGACCGTGGAGTCGGCGCGGGTGCACACCCTCCTCGGTGAGAACGGCGCAGGCAAGTCCACCCTGATGAACGTCCTGTTCGGCCTCTACGAGCCGACCGAGGGCGAGATCCTCCTGGACGGGGAGCCCGTCCGCTTCTCAGGGCCCGGCGAGGCCATGCGCGCCGGCATCGGCATGGTGCACCAGCACTTCATGCTGGTGCCCGTGTTCACGGTGGCGGAGAACGTGGCGCTCGGCGACGAGCACACCCGCGCTCTTGGGGTGCTGGACCTCGAGTCCACGCGCCGCCGCATCCGCGAGATCTCCGCCCAGTACGGGTTCGACGTGGACCCGGACGCCGTGGTCGAGGACCTGCCCGTGGGCGTGCAGCAGCGCGTGGAGATCATCAAGGCCCTGGTCCGCGACGCCCGCATCCTCATCCTCGACGAGCCCACCGCGGTGCTCACCCCGCAGGAGACCGACGAGCTGCTGGGCATCATCCGCCAGCTGCGCGCGGACGGCACGGCGATCGTGTTCATCTCCCACAAGCTGCGCGAGGTCAAGGCCGTCTCGGACGACATCACGGTGCTGCGCCGCGGCCGCGTGGTCGGCACCGCAGACCCCACGGCCGAGGCCTCCGAGCTGGCCGCGCTCATGGTGGGCCGCGACGTCGTCCTCGAGCGCCAGAAGACCCCCGCCACCCTGGGCGAGGAGACCTTCCGGTTGCGGGACCTCTCCGTGGTCTCACCCACCGGCCAGGTGCTGCTGGACTCCGTGTCCTTCGGCATCCGCCAGGGCGAGGTGCTCGCCGTGGCGGGCGTGCAGGGCAACGGCCAGACGGAGCTCACCGAGGCCATCATGGGCCTGGTCAAGGCCACCGGCTCCGTCACCCTGGACGGCGCGGAGCTGATCGGCCGCTCCACCCGGAGGATCATCCGCTCGGGTGTCGGCTTCGTGCCGGAGGACCGCTCCACGGACGGCCTCGTCGGCTCGTTCTCCGTGGCCGAGAACATGGTCCTGAACCGCTACGACGTGGCCCCGGCCGGCAACGCCCTGCAGATGCGCCCCTCCGCGGTGCGCCGGTTCGCCGAGACCCGCGTGGCCCGGTTCGACGTCCGCACCCAGGGCGTGGACCTGCCCGTCTCCTCGCTCTCGGGCGGCAACCAGCAGAAGGTCGTCATGGCCCGCGAGCTCGTGGACGGGCTGCGCCTGTTCATCGCCTCCCAGCCGACGCGCGGCGTGGACGTGGGCTCGATCGAGTTCCTCCACGACCGGATCATCGCCGAGCGTGACTCGGGCACCCCGGTGCTCATCGTCTCCACCGAGCTGGACGAGGTCCTCGAGCTCGCCGACCGGATCGCCGTGATGTACCACGGCCGGATCGTGGGCATCGTGCCCGGGGACACCTCGCGCGAGACGCTCGGCCTCATGATGGCCGGCCAGACCCCCGACGCCGTCGCCCCGGTCGCCACCGCACCCGCGGGCGCATCTACCGCCGCCCCCGCCCGCCCCACCTCGGAAGGAGAGCGCCCGTGAGCACCGCCGCACCGCTCAAGCCCGCGGCCGCGCCCGGCGCCGGCCGGCCCGCCCCCGCGGAGTCCGACTCCGCCCTGCGCCGGATCCTCTCCGGCAACGGCACCGTCACCGTCCTGGCGATCCTGCTGTCCCTGCTGGTCTCCGGCCTGCTGATCATCGCCGTGGACGAGGACGTCCAGGAGGCCCTCGGCTACTTCCTCGCCCGCCCGGGCGACCTGCTCGGCGCCGCCTGGACCGCGTTCTCGGAGGCCTTCGCGGCCCTGTTCCGCGGCGCGATCTTCAACTACGAGGCCTCCACGCTCCGCGGCATGCTCTACCCGCTGACGGAGACGCTGACGGTGGCCACGCCGCTGATCATCATCTCCCTGGGCATCGCGATCGCCTTCCGCGCGGGCCTGTTCAACATCGGCGGCCAGGGCCAGTTCGTCTTCGGCGCCATGTTCGCCACGTGGTTCGGCGTCCACCTGCAGCTGCCCTTCGGCGTGCACCTGCTCCTGGTGCTGATCATGGGCGCGCTCGGCGGCCTCCTGTGGGGCACCGTGGTGGGCGTGCTCAAGGCGCTCACCGGCGCCCACGAAGTGATCCTCACGATCATGCTCAACTACGTGGCCGTGAACCTGCTGGCCTACCTGCTCAACACCCCGGTGCTGCGCGCCCCCGGCAGCACGAACCCGATCTCGGAGTCGCTGCCGGCCACGGCCATGTTCCCGCGGATGTTCGGCGACGGCTTCCGCCTGCACTGGGGCTTCGTGGTGGCGCTGCTGGCCACCGCCTTCGCGTGGTGGCTCATGCAGCGCTCCACCCTCGGCTTCCGCCTGCGCGCCGTGGGCGCCAACCCGGACGCCGCCCGCACCGCGGGCATCTCCGTCAAGGGCTCCTACGTGGCCGCCATGGCGATCTCCGGAGCCCTGGCCGGCCTGGCGGGCATGACGCACGTCTCCGGCACCGAGGGCAGCCTGAACGGCTCCGTGGCCGGATCCTTCGGCTTCGACGCGATCACCGTGGCGCTGCTGGGCCGGTCCAACCCGGTGGGCGTGCTCTTCGCCGGCCTGCTGTTCGGCGCTCTGCGCGCGGGCGGCGTGACCATGCAGTCCGAGACCGGCGTGCCGATCGACATCGTGCTCGTGGTCCAGTCGTTCATCGTGCTGCTGATCGCCGCCCCGCCGCTGGTGCGCACGATCTTCCGCCTGCCCGCCCCGGGTGCGGCCCGCGCCCGCCGCACCGCCGACCCCGTGACCCAGCCGGCCGTCGCCGGCGCCGCCGTCACCGGGGCCTCGGGTCAGGCCGCCGTCCCCGCCGAGTCGGTACAGGAGGCCGCCGCCGGCGCCTCCGCCGCGCCGACCCCCGCCGCCCAGCGTTCATCCGAGAAGGAGGGGCAGGACCGATGAGCACCGCCGTCACCGCCCATGAGACGCCGACCGTCCGCCCCGAGGCGGCCGAGCCGGAGCAGGTCGTGGTCCGCCACTGGACCGTCCCGATCGTCCTGAGCCTGTTCGCGCTGCTCTCCCTCGGGCTGTTCGCCGTGGGCGCGCCGTCCGAGACCGCCACCTTCCGCATCTCCGCGCCCGGGGACGCCGTCGCCCTGCCGGACCTCTCCGCAGACCCCGTGCTGTGGGGCTGGCTGCTCACCGGCCTGCTGATCGCGCTGGCGGCCCTGAGCTGGCTGACCATGCGTCGCACCGGACGTGTGCCGGGGTGGGTCGCGGGGCTGTTCGCCCTGGCCTTCGTCGCCGCGTTCCTGATCTGGGTGATCGGCTCGGCGGACAACAGCACCGTGTTCCTCACCGGCCTCGTGGCGGGCTCCTTCGCGCTCGCCGTGCCGCTGATCTTCGGTTCGATGGCCGGCATCCTGGCCGAACGCTCCGGCGTGGTGAACATCGCGATCGAGGGCCAGCTGCTCTCCGGCGCGTTCACCGCCGCCGTGGTGGGCTCGCTCACCGGGTCCGTGTGGGCGGGCCTGGCCGCCGCCGTCGTCTCCGGCGTGCTGGTCTCCTGGCTGCTGGCCGTGTTCTCCATCAAGTACCTGGTGAACCAGGTGATCGTCGGCGTGGTGCTCAACGTGCTCGTGGCCGGCCTGACCAACTTCCTGTTCTCCACGGTGCTCACCGGCAGCGCCGGGATGAACCGGCCGCCGCACTTCGAGAACATCCGCATCCCCGTCCTCGCGGACATCCCCGTCCTGGGCCCGATCCTCTTCAACCAGACGATCCTGGGCTACGGGATGTACGCGATCGTCGTGGTGCTGTGGTTCGCCCTGTTCCGCACCCGCTGGGGGCTGCGCGTGCGCGCCGTGGGCGAGCACCCCAAGGCCGCGGACACCGTGGGCATCGACGTGAACCGCACCCGCTACCTCGCCGTCATGCTCGGCGGCGCGGTGGCCGGCATGGGCGGCGCGTTCTTCACCCTGGTGGCCTCGTCCTCGTTCTCGAAGGAGATGACGGCGGGCCAGGGCTTCATCGCCCTCGCCGCGGTGATCTTCGGCCGCTGGAACCCGATCGGCGCGTTCTTCGCGGCGCTGCTCTTCGGCTTCGCCACCAACATGCAGTACGTCCTGGCGATCCTGGGCACCCCGGTGCCCAGCCAGTTCATGGCGATGCTGCCGTACCTGGTCACGGTGTTCGCCGTGGCCGGCCTGGTGGGCCGTTCACGGGGACCGGCCGCCTCCGGCGTCCCGTACGTGAAGGAGTAGCCGTGGCGGACGGGCAGGAAACGACGACGACGCACGCGGTGGACTGGGAGCGCCTGCGGGCGGCGGCGCTCGCCGCCACGGAGCACGCCTACGTGCCCTACTCGGGGTTCCGGGTGGGCGCCGCCGCCCTCACCGAGGACGGCCGGCTGGTCTCGGGCTGCAACATCGAGAACGCGTCCTACGGGCTGACGCTGTGCGCCGAGTGCGCGCTGCTGGGGGACCTGCGCATGAGCGGGGGCGGCCGGCTGGCCGCGTTCGTGTGCGTGGACGGCCACGGCGTGCTGACCATGCCCTGCGGACGCTGCCGGCAGCTGCTCTTCGAGTTCCGCGCCCCGGGCATGGTGCTGCTGACCGCGGCGGGGGAGCGCAGCATGGAGCAGGTGTTGCCGGACGCGTTCGGTCCCGCGGACCTGGAGCGGGCGGACCGTCCCTGACGGGAGGCGGATCGGCACGTGGGCTCGCTAGAGTCGGTGGCTGACCGCCCCCCACCTCTTGAGGAGAGCCCCATGACCGCGCAGCCGCAGGCCGAGCCGTTCGACGCCATCGAGGTCATCCACGCCAAGCGGGACGGCCACGCGCTGACCCGCGAGCAGATCGACTGGGTGGTGGACGCCTACACGCGTGACGTCGTGGCGGACGAGCAGATGTCCGCCCTCACCATGGCGATCTTCCTCAACGGCATGGAGCGTCGGGAGATCGCAGAGTGGACCGCCGCCATGATCGCGTCGGGCGAGCGCATGGACTTCGCGGGGCTCACCACGCCGGAGGGTCGCCCCCTGGCCACCACGGACAAGCACTCCACGGGCGGCGTGGGGGACAAGATCACGCTGCCGCTGGCCCCGCTCGTGGCCTCCTACGGCGTGGCCGTCCCGCAGCTCTCCGGCCGCGGCCTCGGCCACACGGGCGGCACGCTGGACAAGCTCGAGTCCATCCGCGGCTGGCGTGCGGACCTCTCCAACCAGGAGATGATGCGGCAGCTGAGCGAGGTGGGCGCCGTCATCTGTGCCGCCGGCGCCGGTCTGGCGCCCGCGGACAAGCGCCTCTATGCCCTGCGCGACGTCACCGGCACGGTGGAGGCCATCCCGCTGATCGCCTCCTCCATCATGTCCAAGAAGATCGCCGAGGGCACCGGCACGCTCGTGCTCGACGTGAAGTGCGGCTCCGGCGCCTTCATGAAGAACGATGAGGACGCTCGCGAGCTGGCCCGCACCATGGTGGACCTCGGCCGCGACGCCGGGGTGAACACCACCGCGCTGCTCACCGACATGTCCGTGCCGCTCGGCCTGACCGCGGGCAACGCCCTCGAGGTGCGTGAGTCGGTGGAGGTGCTCGCCGGCGGCGGCCCCGCCGACGTCGTGGAGCTGACCGTGGAGCTCGCCCGCGCGATGCTCGCCGGCGCGGGCGTCACCGGCGTGGACCCCGCGGAGAACCTCCGCAACGGCCGCGCGATGGACGTCTGGACCCGCATGATCGAGGCGCAGGGCGGAGACCCGCGCGCGCAGCTCCCGACGGCGGCGCACACGGAGGCCGTGACCGCGGAGACGGACGGCGTGCTCACCGAGCTCGACGCGATGGCTGTGGGCCTGGCGGCGTGGCGCCTCGGCGCGGGCCGCGAGCGTCAGGGCCAGCCGGTCCAGGCGGGCGCGGGCGTCGAGCTGCACGCCCGCCCGGGCGACCGCGTGGCGAAGGGCCAGACGCTCATGACCCTGCACACCGACACCCCGGAGCGCTTCGAGCGCGCGAAGGCGGCGCTCGCCGGCGGCTGGGCCGTGGCCGAGGCGGACGAGGCGGCGGCTGCCGCGCTGCGGGAGCGCTCGGTGATCCTGGATCGGATCGGCTGAAGACGTCCGTGCTGGCCTGGCTCGAGGAGACCATCCGGGAGGCGGCGGCGCAGTGGTGGGTCCTCCCGCTCACCGCGGCGCTGTGCCTGCTGGACGGCGTCGTGCCGGTCTTCCCCTCCGAGTCCGTGATCGTGGCCCTCGCCTCGATCGTGCACGACGGCCATCCGTTCTCCCTCGGGGCCCTCTGGGCGGCCGGCTTCCTCGGGGCGTTCCTCGGTGACCTCGCCGCCTACCTGATCGGGCGCTCGGTCGGGGTGGAGCGCTGGCGCTGGATGCGCACCGCGCGGATCCAGGCGAGCGTGGCCGTCGCGCGTCATCACCTCACGGACCACGGGGCGCTCATGCTCTTCACCGCCCGGTTCATCCCGGGCGGCCGGGTGGCCGTGAACCTCACCGCGGGGGCGGTCCGGTACCCGTTCTGGCGGTTCGGCCTGTTGGACGTGTTCTCCACCATGGCGTGGTCCGCGTACTCCATCCTGATCGCGCGGCTGACGGCCGGCTGGCTGCACAACGCGGTGCTGCAGATCCTGCTCTCCGTGGCGGTCGCCGGGGCCGTGGGACTCCTGGTGGACCGGGCCGTGAAGGCCGTGCTGCGCCGCCGCCTCGCGCGGGATGCCGGGGGCCTCACCCCGCAGGAGCACGAGGCCCTGGGCTGACTCGCTCCCTGTCGTAGAGTGAGGCCGTGAACACCGCCACGCAGACCCCGGACTCCGCCGCCCCCTCGCCCCTGCAGATCGACCTGGCCGCGTTGCCCAAGGTCTGCCTGCACGACCACCTCGACGGCGGCCTGCGCGTGGCCACCGTGCTCGAGCTCGCCCGCGAGGCGGGCACGGACGTCCCGGCCGAGAACGAGGACGCCCTCGCCGCGTGGATCGCCTCCCACGCCAACGGGGAGTCCCTCGAGAAGTACCTCGAGGTGTTCGCCCTGACCACGTCCGTGATGCAGACCCGCGAGCAGCTGCGCCGCGTGGCCCGCGAGTTCGTGGAGGACCTCGTGGAGGACGGCGTGGTCTACGCGGAGATCCGCTGGGCCCCGGAGCAGCATCTGACTGCCGGCCTGAGCCTGGACGAGGCCGTCGAGGCCGTGCAGGCGGGCCTCGAGGAGGCCGTGGACGCCGCCGACGAGGCCGGCCACCTGATCCGCGTGGGCCAGCTCCTCACGGCCATGCGCCACGCCGACCGCGCCCAGGAGATCGCCGAGCTCGCCGTCCGCCACCGCGAGAAGGGCGTGGTGGGCTTCGACATCGCCGGCGCCGAGGCCGGCTTCCCGCCCTCCCGCTTCGCCGAGACCTTCACCTGGCTCGCCGAGCAGCACCTGCCCGTCACGGTGCACGCCGGCGAGGGCGACGGGCTGGCCTCCGTCCAGGACGCGCTCGTGCACGGCCGCGCCCTGCGCCTGGGCCACGGCGTGCGGGTCGCCGACGACATCTCGGTGGAGTACGGCGCCGTGGACGAGGACGGCGAGCGCCTGCCCGAGGACACCGGGATCGTGGACCTCGGCCCCACGGCCGCGTGGGTGCGCGACCGCCAGATCGCCCTCGAGGTCTGCCCCTCCTCGAACCTGCAGACCGGGGCGGTCGCCGCCGCCGAGGGCATCGTGGGCCACCCGATCGACCTGCTCATGCAGCTCGGCTTCCGCGTCACCGTGAACACGGACAACCGCCTGGTCTCGGACGTCTCCCTCACGGACGAGCTGTACCTGCTGGCCGAGACCTTCGAGTACTCCCTGGCCCAGCTGCTGGACCTGCAGCTCAACGCCGCCGAGGCCGCCTTCCTGCCCGTGGACGAGCGGGAGGACCTCGCCGAGATCCTCGTGGCCGGCTGGGGCGAGGCCATCTCCGGCGGCGCCTCCGACGCCGCGCTCGAGGAGCTCGCGTCGGACGACGACGCCGAGGACGCCTGATCCGCGCGGGCGGGGCCACCCATGAGTGAGTCGGTCGACCGACTGGTCGGGGTGGTCGAGACGCTGCGCGACCACTGCCCCTGGACGGCCGCGCTCACCCACGCCGACCTCACGGAGCACCTCGTGGAGGAGGCGTACGAGGCGGTCGCCGAGATCGAGTCCCGCGACGCCGCGTCCTGGGCGGACACGGCGGCGCGGCGCGCGGACGGCTCCTACGCGGCGCTGGCCGGGGAGATGGGCGACGTCCTCTTCCAGGTGGTCCTGCACGCGGCGGTCTCGCGTGCGCCGGGGGCGCCGACGGCGGCGGCCGGCTTCCGCCTCGACGACGCCGCGGACGCGCTCGCGGCCAAGATGATCCGCCGCAACCCGCTCGTGCTCACCCCCGAGGGCGGCCTGCGTTCGGCCGAGGAGCGGGCCGCCGTGACGCCCGAGGCCGTCGAGCTGGCGTGGGAGCGGGTCAAGGCCGCCGAGCGCGCCGCCTCGAGCCTCCGCGACGACGGGGAGAGCGGTGCGGGCGCGAGCAGTGCCGGCGACGCCGCCGTCTCCTTCGGCGACATCCCCGACCGGCTCCCCGCGCTGGCTGCCGCCGCGATGATCGCCGACCGTGCCGCCCGGCAGCCCGAGGACCCGCTCCGGAGGCACGCGCCGCTCGCCCCGGCCGAGCACGCGGGCGCCGACGTCGCCGTCGCCGGCTGGGCGGACGAGGCCGAGCTCGGCCGCGAGCTGTTCGCCCTGGTGCGTCGTGCCCGCGCCGCCGGCCTGGACCCCGAGCGGGCCCTGCGCGCCCTCACCGTCCGCGTGCGCGCGGGGGAGTGGGACGCGCTCAGCGCCGCCCCCGACGCCGGCTGACCGAGCGCCCGTCACGCGGTCCGTGGCGCGGGGCACGCCGGTAGGCTGAGGACGTGCCCGCCGATGCGCACGCTTCGACTCGATTGAAGGAGACCCGTTCCATGGCCCTGATCGACGCCATCCACGCCCGCGAGATCCTCGACTCCCGCGGCAACCCCACCGTCGAGGTGGAGGTGCTGCTCACCGACGGCTCCCTCGGCCGCGCCGCCGTCCCCTCGGGCGCCTCGACGGGCGAGTTCGAGGCCGTCGAGCGCCGCGACGGGGACAAGGACCGCTACCTCGGCAAGGGCGTCCGGGACGCCGTCGCCGCCGTGGGCGAGCTCGCGGAGGAGCTCGAGGGCGAGTTCGCGGCGGACCAGCGCGCCGTGGACCGCCTCATGCTGGACATGGACGGCACGGAGAACAAGGGCAAGCTCGGCGCCAACGCGGTGCTCGGCGTCTCCATGGCCGTGGCCGTGGCCGCCGCGCAGTCCGCGGACCTGCCCCTCTACAAGTACCTGGGCGGACCGAACGCCCACGTGCTGCCCGTGCCCATGATGAACATCCTCAACGGCGGCGCCCACGCGGATTCCAACGTGGACATCCAGGAGTTCATGATCGCCCCGATCGGTGCGCCCTCCTTCGCGGAGGCCCTGCGCTGGGGCGCCGAGGTCTACCACGAGCTCAAGAAGGTGCTCCAGGAGAAGGGACTGTCCACCGGCCTGGGCGACGAGGGCGGCTTCGCCCCCTCGCTGGAGTCCAACCGCGCCGCCCTGGACCTGATCGGCGAGGCCGTGGGCCGCGCCGGCTACACCCTCGGCACGGACATCGCCCTCGCTCTGGACGTGGCCTCCTCCGAGTTCTTCGAGAACGGCTCCTACACCTTCGAGGGCCAGCAGCGCTCCGCGGAGGACATGGCCGCCTACTACGGCGAGCTCGTGGACAACTACCCGATCGTCTCCATCGAGGACCCGCTCGACGAGGACGACTGGGAGGGCTGGAAGCACCTCACCGAGCAGCTCGGCGAGCGCGTGCAGCTCGTGGGCGACGACCTCTTCGTCACCAACGTGGAGCGCCTGCAGCGCGGCATCGACGAGCGCTCGGCCAACGCCCTGCTGGTGAAGGTCAACCAGATCGGCTCGCTCACCGAGACCTTCGACGCGATCGCCCTGGCTCAGCGCCACATGTTCCGCTGCATGATCTCGCACCGCTCGGGCGAGACCGAGGACACCTTCATCGCGGACCTCGCCGTGGCCACCAACGCCGGCCAGATCAAGACCGGCGCCCCGGCCCGCTCGGACCGCGTGGCCAAGTACAACCAGCTGCTGCGCATCGAGGAGGACCTGGGCGACGCCGCCGTGTACGCCGGCCGCTCCGCGTTCCCGCGCCACCAGGGCTGACCCGCTCCGCCCACCGAGACGGCCGCGCCCCGCACCGGGGCGCGGCCGTCGCCGTCCCTCCTCCCAGGCGGGCCGACTACCCTGGAGGCGTCCCCGCGACCGCACCGCACCGGTCCCGCGATCCCCGAAGGAGGCCGCGCATGAGCCCTCGCCGCCCCCGCGTTCCCCGGGTGGACCCCGCGCTCGCGCCGCAGGATCCCGATGCCGCCGCACCCCGCGCGACGCCGGATCCGACCCCGGCCGCCGAGCCCACCCGGCAGGCCCGCCCCGAGCCCACCCGGCAGGCCCGCCCCGAGCCCACCCGGCAGGCCCGCCCCGGGCCGGTCACGCTGCAGGTGGTGACCACCGGGCCCGCGGAGGAAGAGGAGGACGTCGAGGAGTCGGCGCCGTCCTCATCAGTCCCGGCCACGTCGGACGAGGCACCGCCGCGGGCACCGCGTCGCGCGGCGCAGGCCGGTGCGGTCAGCCAGGCCGCCCGTCGTCGTGCTCCGCTGCCCGAGCCGGTCCCCGCCCGCCAGATCACGGGCCGCTCCCTCCTCGTGGTGGCCGCGCTCCTCGTGGCCGCCGTGCTGCTGGCCCCCACCCTGCGCGTGTTCCTGAACCAGCAGCTGGAGATCTCCGCCACGCGAGCGGACATCGCCGAGCGCAAGGAGGAGCAGGCCCGGTACGAGGAGCGCATCCGCCGGTGGGACGACCCCGCCTACGTGGCGCAGCAGGCCCGGGACCGCCTGGACCTCGTGATGCCGGGAGAGACCCTCTACACCGTCTCCGGCCTGCCCGAGGAGGGCGCCGCGCCGGCGGAGGACGAGGATCAGCCCGCTCCCACCGACGCCGTGAACGCCCGCCTGCCGTGGGCCGAGGGCCTGTGGGACTCGGTGGTCCGCTCCGCCACGGAGTGACCGTCCGCCGCCCGGCCCGCCCCCGCCATCCACTCTCGAAGGACGCCATGACCGACACCTCCCGCCCCGCCGCCTCCGACGCCGCGTCCCGCGCCGTCACCGACGAGGACCGCGACACGCTCTCGCTGCAGCTCGGCCGCCCCGTGCGCGACGTGGTGGAGATCGGCGCGCGCTGCGTGTGCGGCAACCCGCTCGTGGCCACCACGGCCCCGCGGCTGTCCAACGGCATCCCATTCCCCACCACCTTCTACCTGACGCACCCCGTGCTGACCGCGGCGGTCTCGCGCCTCGAGGCGGACGGGGAGATGGCACGCATGAACGAGAGGCTCGCCACGGACCCGGAGCTCGCCGCCGCGCACCGCGCCGCGCACGAGGCCTACCTCGCCGAGCGGGCCCGCGTGGGCGCCGACGCCGGCACGGGCGAGGTCCCGGAGATCGACGGGATCTCGGCCGGCGGCATGCCGGAGCGCGTGAAGTGCCTGCACGTGCTCGTGGGCCACGCGCTCGCGGCGGGGCCCGGCGTGAACCGCCTGGGCGACGAGGCGCTCGCGCTCGTGGCCGAGTGGTGGACCCCGGACTCCTGCGCGTGCGAGGGCGCGTGGGACGCCGACGCCGCCGTGCCCACCCGCGACCTCTCCCGCCACGTGAAGCACCTGGAGCGCGTGGCGGAGCTGGAGCGGATCACCGTGGCCGGCGTCGACTGCGGGACCAACTCGATCCGCCTGCTCATCTCCCGTCCCGCGGAGGGCGCGGACGGCGCCGCCGCCCCGCTCGCCGACGTCGTGCGCGAGATGCGCGTGGTGCGCCTGGGGGAGGGTGTGGACGCGACCGGCGCGTTCGCCGAGGCCGCCCTCGAGCGCACGTTCGCTGCGGTGGACGAGTACGCCCGCCTGGTCCAGCGCCACCACGCCGGCCGCGTGCGCTTCGTGGCCACCTCCGCCAGCCGCGACGTCTCCAACCGGGCCGGGTTCGTGGCCGGGGTGGCCGAGCGCCTGGGGGTGGAGCCCGAGGTGGTCTCGGGCGAGGAGGAGGCGCGGCTCTCCTTCTCCGGCGCGGTCTCCGCCGTGGACGTCGCGGGACTCGGCGCGGAGGACCTGATCCTCGTGGTGGACCTCGGCGGCGGCTCCACCGAGTTCGTGGTGGGCACCGCGGACGGCACGGTGGTGGACGCCGTGAGCACGGACATGGGCTGCGTGCGCTTCACCGAGCGCTTCCTGCACTCGGACCCGCCGTCGGCGGACGAGGTGGCGGCGGCGCGGGCCGCCGTCGGGGAGATCCTCGACGACGTCGCCGCCCGCCTGCCGCTCGAGCGCGTCGCCCGCGTGGTCGGCGTGGCGGGGACCGTGACCACCGTGACCGCGGAGGCCCTCGGCCTCGAGGAGTACGACGCCGAGCGGATCCACGGCACGCACCTCCCCGTGGAGCGCTTCCGCGCGGCCGCCGAGGCCCTGCTGGCGGCCTCGAGGTCCCAGCGTGCCGAGCGCGGCTTCCTGCATCCGGGACGAACGGACGTGATCGGCGCCGGCTCCCTCATCTGGGCCCAGCTGCTCGAGCGCGTCGCAGCGGTCTCCGGCGTGGCGGAGGCGTGGGCGAGCGAGCACGACATCCTCGACGGGATCGTGCTGTCCCTGCGCTCCTGAAGGGGGCCCCGAGGGGCTGAGCCGGCGGCCGGGCTGGGCGTAGGATGGGCACCATGTCACTCACCCCTGAGCTCTCTCCCCAGCCGCGCCTGCTGATCGTCGGCGGCGGCTATGCCGGCTTCCACATCGCCAAGGCCCTGCAGACGAAGGTGAAGGACCGGGGTGGCGTCGTCACCCTGGTGGACCCCCTGCCCTACATGCAGTACCAGCCCTTCCTGCCCGAGATCGTGGGCGGCCACATCGAGGGCCGCCACGCCGTGGTGGACCACCAGACCCACCTCAAGGACACCGAGGTCGTCCGCGGCACCGTCGTGAAGGTGGAGCACGCCCGCAAGGTCGCCACCGTGCGCGGCGAGGACGGCGCCGAGTTCGAGCTCCCCTACCAGGACGTCGTCATGACGGCCGGCGCCACCACGCGCGTCTTCCCGATCCCGGGCCTGGGTGAGAACGGCATCGGCCTGAAGACCGTGGAGGAGGCCGTCGCGCTGCGCAACCAGATCCTGGAGCGCCTCGACGCCGCGTCCCTGTCCACCGACGCCGAGGAGCGCCGACGGGCCCTGACCTTCGTGGTGGTCGGCGGCGGCTTCGCCGGCATCGAGACGGTGGCGGAGATGGAGAACGTCATCCGCACCGCCGTGGAGCGCAACGAGCGTCTCTCCCAGTCCGAGGTCCGCATCGTCCTCGTCGAGGCCATGGGCCGCATCATGCCCGAGGTCTCCGAGGACCAGGCCGAGAACGTGGTGAAGCACCTGCAGGACCGCGGCATCGAGGTCCTCCTGAACACCTCGCTGGGCGATGCGACCGGCCGCGTCATGACGCTGACCGACATGAAGAGCGAGGACAAGGCCGTCAAGGAGAAGTTCCCGGCGGACACCCTCGTGTGGACCGCGGGCGTGGCCGCCAACGGCGTGGCCAAGCAGACCGACTTCCCCGTGGAGCAGCGCGGCCGCATCGAGGTCACCCCCACCCTCCAGGTGAAGGACGGCGAGTCCGGCGTGCTCGAGGGCGCGTGGGGCTGCGGCGACGTGTGCGCCGTGCCCGACCTCACCGGCTCCGGCCCCGGCGGCTTCTGCGTGCCGAACGCCCAGCACGCCGTGCGCCAGGCCAAGCAGCTGGCCGCCAACTACATGGCCGTCCGCCACGGCGAGGGCGAGGTCGCGGAGTACGTGCACAAGTCCCTCGGCGCCGTCGCCGGCCTCGGCTTCCTCAAGGGCGTCGGCAACCCGATGGGCCTGAAGATCAACGGCGTGCCGGCCTGGCTCGCCCACCGCGGCTACCACATCTACGCCATGCCCACCCTGGAGCGCCGCTTCCGCATCGCCTCGGGCTGGATCGCCGAGACCCTCTTCGGCCGTGACACCACCTCCGTGAGCGGCCAGGACACCCCGTTCAACGCCTTCCGCGCGGCGGCCGGCGTCGAGCTGGAGCCCGTCCGCTTCGAGCAGCGCGAGCGGGACACGGCCCAGGCCGAGCCCGCGATCTGATCCTGCCGACCCGCGGCGGCCCCGTCCGAGGAATCGGGCGGGGCCGCTGCTCGTCCGCGGTGTGCGGGGCCCGCCCCGCCGCCGCCCCCGTGGCCCAACTGGCAGAGGCG
The DNA here is from genome assembly GCF_040702705.1 of Micrococcus sp. NPDC078436. NCBI lineage: Bacteria > Bacillati > Actinomycetota > Actinomycetes > Micrococcales > Micrococcaceae > Micrococcus > Micrococcus sp. NPDC078436. The sequence goes on from NZ_JBFBLX010000006.1 coordinate 38,827, forward strand.
GCCGACTTAAAATCGGTGTGTTGCGGGTTCGAGTCCCGCCGGGGGCACCAGGGGTGCCGCGCGCTCGGTGCGCCGGCAGGCCCGCCCAGCGCAGGCCCAGGAACTGCGCCCACCGTGAACAGCCGACGGGCGCATGCGGGGGATCGCCGTCGCCCGGAGACGTCCGTGGAGCATCCCGATAGACTGGAGCGGATCCTCCGGAGCATGCGCGGCGTCCCCCCGGCGTCCGCGTGACCGGGCCGACCATGACCCAAGGAGCACGCCGTGGCCAACCCGGTGATGAACTCACAGAACTTCCAGCAGCAGATGCATGCCGGCCAGCAGCAGCCGGGGTGGTACCAGGGCGGCACGCAGAGCGCCCAGGCCCCCTACGGCCAGCCGCAGTCGCCCTACGGCCAGGCCCAGGCGTTCGGCGCCGGCCAGGCCGCCCAGCAGCACGCGCACCAGCAGAGCATGGAGGACGCGTTCCGCGGCCCCGCCGCCGGTGCCGAGCACACGGGCCGCATGACCTACAACGACATCATCGGCAAGACCGGCCTCATGCTGATCCTCGTGATCGTGGGCGCGGCGGTCGGCTGGGCCCTGCCCGCGCTCATGGCGATCGGCGCGATCGTGGGCCTCGTCCTCGGCCTGGTCAACTCGTTCAAGAAGAACCCCTCGCCGGCCCTGATCATGCTCTACGCGCTGGCCGAGGGCCTGTTCATCGGCGGCATCTCGCGGGTGTTCGAGAGCAGCTACCCGGGCATCGTGGTGCAGGCCGTGCTCGGCACGTTCTCCGTGTTCGCCGTGATGCTCGCGCTCTACACCTCGGGCAAGTTCCGCCCCACGCCGAAGATGACCAAGATCGTCATGGCCGCCATGCTCGGCTACCTCCTCTTCTCCCTGATCAACATGGTCCTGACCTGGACCGGTGTGCTCGAGGGCTTCGGCATGCGTGAGGGCCCCCTCGGCCTGCTGATCGGCGCCGTGGCCGTGCTCCTCGCCGCGTACTCCCTCACCATGGACTTCGAGATGGGTGCGGAGGGCGTGAAGGCCGGAGCTCCGCAGAAGTACTCCTGGACCGTGGCCTTCGGCCTGACGGTCACGCTCGTGTGGCTGTACGTGGAGATCCTTCGCCTCCTGGCGATCTTCCGCAACAACGACTGACCCGGCGCCGGGCGGCCTCCCGCCCCCCGCCGGCTCCCGCAGGCCGCCCCGTCCCTCACCGGACGGGGTGGCCTGCGTGCTGAACGCGTAGATTGGGCCTGATCGCCCCCGTCCTCTCACTGCTCAGGAGCTCGTGTGACCCCCTCTGAGACGCCTCCGGCCGCCTTCGGCGCGGCCGCGGCCGGCGGCACCCAGTACCGCCTCGAGCGGGTGGGCGCCGAGGCCGTCGTCGTCGGCCTGGCCGGCGCGCTGCGCACGTACCGCGTGCACGGGGTGGACCTCACGGAGCCCTACGGCGAGGACGTGATCCCGCCCGCCGGCAACGGCATCCAGATGAGCCCGTGGCCCAACCGCGTGGCCGCCGGCCGCTGGAGCCTGGGCGGGGTCGAGCAGCAGCTGGACATCACCGAGCCGGCCCGCGGCCACGCGATCCACGGGCTGCTGCGGAACACGCAGTTCGTGCCCGAGCAGGTCTCCGCGCACGAGGTGCGCCTGCGCGCGGAGGTGCACCCGCAGCACGGCTGGCCCTTCCGCCTCACGCACCGCGTCGCGTACGCGCTCGGCGACGACGGCGCCCTCACGGTCACCATGGAGCTGGAGAACCACGCGGCCGCCGCCGCGCCCGTCGCGTTCGGAGCGCACCCCTACCTGCGCGTCGGGGACGTGCCGACCCAGGACCTCACGCTCACCGTCCCCGCCGCGGCCTGGATCCGCACGGGGGAGGACCTGATCCCCGTGGAGACCCTGTCCGTGGAGGGCACGGACCGCGACTTCCGCGCCGGACGCGCCGTGGGCACGGCCGGCCTCGACGTCGGCCTCACGCAGCTGCGGGCCGACGACGACGGACGCCACCGCCAGACCCTCCGCGCCCCGGACGGCCGGTCCGTGACCCTGTGGACCGATCCGGCCTTCGCCTGGACCCACGTGTTCGTGACCGACCGGCTCCCGGGCCGGGAGACCGCCCTCGCCGTGGAGCCGCTCACGGCCCCCGCGGACGCCCTGAACTCGGGTGAGGGCCTGCACCGCCTCGCCCCCGGCGCCCGCTGGTCCGCCCAGTGGGGCCTCATCCCGTCCATCGCACCCGAGGAGACCGACGCATGAGCTCCACGCTCTCCGCGCAGACCAAGATCAACAAGGACGTGCCCTACGGGCTGACGGTGGCCGCGGCGTGGTCGTGGCGCATCGTTGCGATCATCGTGGGCCTCGCCGTCGTGTGGCACCTGGCGAGCTTCGTCAGCCTGATCATCATCCCGCTGCTCGTGGCCGCCCTGCTCGCCACGCTGCTCGCCCCGGTCTACGAGGCACTGCTCAAGGGCGGGGTCACCAAGGTCCTCGCGTCGCTCCTGTGCGTGCTGCTGCTGATCCTCGTGGTGGTCGGGCTCGCCGCGCTGGCGGGCCAGCAGGTCGTCCAGGGGTTCGCCGACCTGAGCGAGAGGCTCGGCCAGGCCGTGGACGGCGCCGTCGCCTGGCTGGGCACCATGGGCGTGAACACGCAGATCAGCTCGGAGAGCCTGGACAGCATGTGGCAGACGATCCGGGACCACTCGGGCGCGGTCATGGACAGCGCGCTGAGCTTCGGCACCACCGCGGCCAACATCGGCACCGGCGTCTTCATCGCCCTGTTCACCCTGATCTTCTTCCTCTACGACGGCGACCGCATCTGGCGCTTCCTGCTGCTCTTCGTGCCCAAGGCGCACCGCCACACCGTCGACCGCGCGGGCCGCTCCGGCTGGCGCTCCCTCGGCTCCTACGTGCGCGTGCAGATCCTGGTGGCCTTCATCGACGCCGTGGGCATCGGCCTGGGCGCGCTGCTCCTCGGGGTGCCGCTGCCCATTCCGCTCGCGGTGCTCGTGTTCCTGGCCTCCTTCATCCCCATGGTCGGCGCCGTGGTCAGCGGCGGCCTGGCCGTGCTCCTGGCCCTCATGGCCAATGGGCCGGTCAACGCGCTGCTCATGCTCGGCGTGGTCATCCTCGTGCAGCAGCTGGAGTCGAACGTCCTCCAGCCGCTCGTGATGGGCAAGGCGGTCGCGCTGCATCCGCTCGCCGTCTTCCTCGCCGTGGCCACCGGCTCCACCGTGATGGGCCTCGTGGGCGCCGTCTTCTCCGTGCCGCTGCTCGCGTTCGTGAACTCGTTCATCCGAGGGCTCAGCGTCGAGGAGCCGGAGTCCCTCACCTCCCGTTCCGACGCACACCTCGACCCGGCAGCGTCCGTGGACGCCGCGGGATCGCACAGGCACGTCCCCGACGACCACCAGGACCCCGCCCTGGCCTCCCAGGAGGAGGCCGCCACGCACACGGACCGCGCGTGAGCGCCGCACAGGGAGAAGGGGACGTCGGCCACGTGGCCGGATCCGACGTCGGGGTGCGCTGGGTGCGCCCCGCGCCGCGGGACCCCGCGGCCGATCCGGGCCGTGCCCTGCCCGTGACCCTGGCCGACGTCGAGCGGGCCCGGGAGGTGCTCGCCGACGTCGCCGAGGTGACCCCGCTGCAGCACGCGCGTCCGCTCAGCCGGGAGGCGGGCACCCCGGTGCACCTCAAATGCGAGAACCTGCAGCGCGCAGGATCGTTCAAGGTGCGCGGTGCATACGTGCGCATGGCCGCGCTCTCCCCCGAGGAGCGGGCGCGCGGCGTGGTGGCCGCCTCCGCCGGCAACCACGCGCAGGGCGTGGCCTCGGCGGCGGCGCGGCTCGGCATCCGTGCGCGGATCGTGATGCCCCGCGGCGTCGCCCTGCCGAAGCTGCAGGCCACGCGGGAGCACGGCGCCGAGGTCGTGCTGCACGGGTCCACCGTGGACGAGGCGCTCGCGGAGGCCCAGCGGCACGCCGACGAGACGGGCGCGGTGTTCATCCACCCGTTCGACAGCGCCGACGTGGTGGCCGGCCAGGGGACCGTGGGCCTCGAGATCCTGGATGCCCTGCCCGAGGTGGACACCGTCATCGTGGGCATCGGCGGCGGCGGGCTGATCTCCGGCGTCGCCGTCGCGGTGAAGGAGAGGGCCCGCCTCTCCGGGCGCGAGGTCCGCGTGGTGGGGGTGCAGGCGGCGGGCGCGGCGGCCTATCCGCCCTCGCTCGCCGAGGGCCGCGCGCAGGCCCTCGAGCACACCTCCACCATCGCGGACGGGATCGCGGTGGGCCGGCCCGGCGCCGTGCCGTTCGCGATCGTCTCCGCGCTCGTGGACGCGGTCGTCACCGTGACCGACGACGAGATCGCCGCGGCCCTCGTGCACCTGCTGGAGCGCTCCAAGCTCGTGGTGGAGCCGGCGGGCGCGGTGGGGGTGGCGGCGCTGCTCTCCGGGCGCGTCGCGGACCTGGGCTTCGAGCTCGGCACCACCGCGGTGGTGCTCTCCGGCGGGAACATCGACCCCATGCTGCTGCTGAAGTCCATCCAGTCCGGCCTCTCGGCCGCGGGCCGCTACATGACCGTGCGGATCCCGCTGCGGGACCGGCCGGGCGAGCTCGCGACGATCTCCCGGATCATCGCGGAGGAGGAGGCCAACGTGGTGCGCGTGGACCACACGCGCGTGGGCCCGCAGCTCTCCCTGGGCGGGGTGCACATCACGATCGACATGGAGACGCGCGGCCACGAGCACTCCCTCGCGGTGCTCGAGGCGCTGCGGTCCGCCGGCTACAGCCCTCGGCAGCACCTCTGAGAGGCGCCGCCCGGCGCGTCAGTCGGACGTGACCCCGGCCGCGGTGGCCGCGATCGCGCCGCCGCGCCCGGCCACCGCCGCCCGCACGGCCTGCACCAGCAGGTCGGAGCGGGTGAGGGCCTCGATGCGGCGGGTGAACTCGCGGCGGTCGTAGCGCTCGTGCGCGCCGGGCAGCAGGCGGCGGGCGAGGTTGAGGTGCTGGAGGATTCCGAGGAGCAGGACGTCCTCGGCGGTGGGATCGGCCTCGTCCAGCACGACGGCGGTGAGGTGGGACGTGAGGCCGTCCTTGACGGAGGTGGTCACCGGGACGCGGCGGGTGGTGAGGAAGGCCTTGTGCTCCTCGAGCTCCCCGGTCTCCACGAGGTGCGCCGCCACGGGCTTGAGCGCCGCCGGCCTGCCCTTGGCGACCACCGCGGACACCTTCTTGCCGGAGAGCGCGTCCACGCCCGGGAGCAGCCCGTCCAGCACGGGGTCGCCCGCCGTGCCGCCGGCCACCACCCACAGCCGGGCGGACGCCACGGGGGCGTCCTCCACCCGCACCATGCCGGCCTCGCGCAGGTCCGCGAGCGCGGCGGCGGACAGGGCGATCCCGTGGTGGGCAGGGGATTCGGAGCGGCCCTCGGCGCGGGTGAGGAGCAGGTGGGTCTTCTCTGCGGTGAGCATGGCCACAGCGTAGCAACGCCGGGGGACGCACGACGGCGGCCGGTGCGCCCGCTCTCGGGTGCTCCGGCCGCCGTCGCGCGTGCCCGGGGGAGGGGTCAGCCCTTGTACGGCTGGACGTCCTTGACCTCGACCTTGATCTCCTTGCCGTTCGGCGCGGTGTAGGTGACCTTGTGACCCTTCGTGGCGCCGTTGATGGCCTCGCCGAGCGGGGAGCGCTCGGAGTAGACCTCGAGGGACTCGTCGTCGGCCGCGATCTCGCGGTTGCCGAAGAGGAACGTCATCTCGTCGCCGGCGACGACGGCGGTCACCACGGTGCCCGGGTGCACGGCGCCGTCGTTCTCGGCCGCCTCGCCCACGCGGGCGGTCTCGAGGAGGTGCTTGAGCTCGGCGATGCGGCCCTCGTTCTTGGACTGCTCCTCGCGGGCGGCGTGGTAGCCGCCGTTCTCCTTGAGGTCGCCTTCGTCGCGGGCCGCCTCGATGCGCTCGATGATCTCCTGGCGCCCGGGGCCGGAGATGTGCTCGAGCTCCTTGGACAGGCGATCGAACGCCTCCTGGGTCAGCCACGGGGCGTCGGACTGGTTCGTCGTCATGCTGGCCGCCTTTCTCGTCGTCATGGGGATGGGTGGGCGCGGTCGGCGCGGACGGGGGTCCGGGGCCGGCCTGCGCCCACATGCGAAGAACCCCGCCGTCCAGGTGACCGCGGGATCCGGGAGGGATCCGCAGGCGCCTGCCTGACCGGCGGGGCGGGAAACTCGGGCCAGTCTACGTCAGCGGCGGGCGTCACACCAAGGTCCACGGGTGCGCGGTGGGAGGACGGTGATCGTCCGACGGCTGGCCGGGGGCGCGTCAGGGACTGGTCAGGGGCGCGTCAGACGGCGCGGCACGTGTCCACGACCCCGGTCACGCCCCGGCCGACCGTGCGGACGTCCACGGTGTAGGACCAGGTGGAGTCGGAGGGCCTCGTCCGCTCGTCGGCGGGGAGCGATGCGGGCCGCACGGTGCGGAAGCCCACCGGGGCGGCCTGGGCGTCCATCACCACGATGTCGCACTCGGCGGTGACGTCCTCCGGGACGCTCACCTGGAACGTGACGCGCGCGAGGGAGTCGTCCACGATCTCGTAGCCGATCTCCTTGGACTCGATCCGCCCCACCGAGACGTTCAGGCCGATCACGATCGCCAGGGCCACGGCGGAGAGGAACGCGACGACACCCAGGGCGATCCAGGCGCGGCGGCGGCCCGGGCGCGACTGGTCCGTCCCGTAGCGGTTGGCTAGGGTGGGCTCCTGCGCGTGAGCGGCGTGCGGGGTGGCGGAGGACATCGCCGCCCAGCCTATCCTGCACGGTCCGTGCGGCGCCGCTGAGCCGCTCCCCTGCACCCCCTCTGCCCCGTCGAAAGCGAGCCACCGACCGTGAACGCGCAGCCCTCCGCCACCACCGATCCGGCCGCGCGGGTGCCGGCCTCGCAGGGTCTGCGCCTCATGGCCGTGCACGCCCACCCGGACGACGAGTCCTCGAAGGGCGCGGCCATGATGGCCGCCTACGTGGAGGCCGGCGCCGAGGTGATGGTGGTGACCTGCACGGGCGGCGAGGCCGGCGACCTGCTGAACCCGCAGTACGAGGACGCCGTGCGCACGGACCGGGACATCGCCGCGGTGCGCCGGGACGAGATGGCCGAGGCCGTGGCCGCGCTCGGCATCCGGCACGAGTGGCTGGGCTTCCTCGACTCCGGCCTGCCCGAGGGCGACCCGCTGCCGGCCCTGCCGTCGAACTGCTTCGCCGTGACGCCGCTGCGCATCGCCGCCGCCCCGCTGGTGTCCCTCGTGCGGAGCTTCCGGCCGCACGTGCTGATCGCGTACGACGAGGAGGGCGGCTACCCGCACCCGGACCACATCCAGGCGCACCACGTGACGGTCGAGGCCTACCGCGCCGCCGGCGATCCGGCGGCGTACCCCGAGACCGGCCCCGCGTGGGAGGTCTCGAAGCTGTACTACGACCGCGCGTTCAACCCGGAGAAGTACCGCACGCTCCACGAGGCGTTCGTGGCGGCCGGGGACGAGTCCCCCTTCGGCCAGCGGATGTCCTTCTACGCACAGATGGAGGCCATGCGGGAGGTGCTGCGCCGTCGGGAGGCCGGGGAGGACGTCCCGGACCCGGAGCACGTGCCCGCGTGGGTGATGCCGGACCACCCCGTGACCACGCAGGTCCCCGTGGCCGACTACCTCGAGCACCGGGACGCCGCCCTGCGCGCGCACCGCACCCAGGTGGACCCGGACGGCCCGTTCTTCGCCGCCCCGAACGAGATGCTGCGGGCCGCGTGGCCGTGGGAGGACTACTGCCTCGTGGACTCCCGCGTGCCCACGCAGCTGCCGGAGGACGACGTCTTCGCCGGGCTGCGCTGAGCCGGCCGGCCGGTAGAGTGGTCGGTCGTGATCACCCTGTCTGGCCTGTCCCTCGTCCTCTCCGCCGCCGCGGTGGCCGCGAGCACGGCGCCCCTGCCGGCCGCGCCCGAGCCCACCCTGCGTCCCGGCCTCGAGGAGGCGGACGTGACCCCGGGTATCGAGGGGTTCCTGTTCACCGCCCTCATGGTGGCCATGGCCGTCATCGTGCTGCGGCTCATGGTCCGCTCCGTGCGCCGCGTGCAGCAGCGCTCCCCGCAGGCCGAGGCCATGCTCGTGGACCGGCACCAGCGGCACCTCCCGGAGGAGGTCCGGGAGGGCGGCGAGCACCTGGACGCCGACGCCGAGGACCGCCTCGAGCGCCTCCGCGCCAAGTACCCCGGCTACCTCGCCGAGCCCACCCCGGAGCCGAAGGCGCCGGACACCGGACGCCCCTGACCCGCGCGTCGTCCCCCAGGACGAGGGAGCCGCCGTCGCCGCTCAGCGCGCGGCCAGGACCACCATCATGATGGCCACGAAGTGGCACACGAACCCGCCCACCGTGAACACGTGGAAGAGCTCGTGGAAGCCGAACCACTCACGGTGGATCGTGGGCGCCTTCAGGGCGTAGAACACGGCCCCCACGATGTACGCCGCGCCGCCGGCGCACACGAGGACGGCGGCGGGCACGCTCGCGGCGAAGAAGTCGCCGATGAACAGCAGCGCCGCCAGGCCCAGGAGCACGTACACGGGCGTGTACAGCCAGCGCGGCGCGTCCGTCCACACGACGCGGAACGCGACGCCGGCCACCGCGCCCACCCACACGAGCGTGAGCAGCAGCCGGGCCGTGTCCGGCGGCAGCATCGCCAGCGCGAGCGGCGTGTACGTCCCGGAGATCACGAGCATGATGTTCGTGTGGTCCAGCCGCTTGAGCACGCGGGAGACCGTCTCGTTCCACTGGATGAGGTGGTAGGTGGCCGAGACGCCGAACAGCAGCAGCCCGGTGATCACGTAGACCACGCACGCGGCGCGCAGGTGCGGCGGCGCCAGGGCGATCAGCACGATGCCCGCCACGAGCACGAGCGGGGCCATCACCGCGTGCACCCAGCCGCGCAGCCGCGGCTTGTACAGGGGGTGCTCGGGGTCGCGGACCCGTTCGATCCGCCAGCGCGGGGGTCGGGGCCGGGTGGTGGCGTCCGTGCGGGGCGTCGCGTCGTCCATGCCCTCCATCTTCCTCCTCTGCCGGTGGTGCCGCCTCCAGGGACCTCCGAGGCGGACGCACGTATCCTGAGACCTCCGGAACCTGCCGCCCGGCCCCTCGGCCGGCCGTGAAAGCGAGGTGCGCCGTGCGCCAGCCCGACGTCTTCTACCGCCTGTACGAGCGGCGACTGGCCCGCGGCCTGGACGCGGAGCGCCTCCCGCACCACGTGGGCGTGCTCGTGGACGGCAACCGCCGCTGGGCCCGCGCGTTCGGCGCCACCACGCAGGAGGGGCATCAGGCCGGTGCGGAACGGATCCTGGACTTCATCGGGTGGTGCGACGACGTCGGGGTGCCCGTGGTGACCCTGTACATGCTCTCCACCGAGAACCTCAGCCGCCCCGAGGAGGAGCTCGCGCCCCTGCTGGAGATCATCATGGCCACCGCCGAGCGCCTCGCCGAGCCGACCGAGGGCCGGCGGCCCGTGCGCGTGCAGCCCGTGGGCGCCGTAGACCTGCTCCCGCCCGGCATGGCCCGGCGGCTGCGCGCCCTCGCGGAGCGCACGCAGGGGCACGACGGGGTGCACGTGAACGTGGCGGTGGGCTACGGGGGCCGGCTCGAGATCGTGGACGCGGTGCGCGAGCTGCTGCGCGAGGCCGACGCCGAGGGCCGCTCTGCCGCGGACGTGGCCGCCGAGCTGACGGTGGACAAGATCTCCTCGCGCCTCTACACCCGCGGCCAGCCGGACCCGGACCTGGTGATCCGCACGTCCGGGGAGCAGCGGCTCTCCGGCTTCCTCACGTGGCAGTCCGCGTATTCGGAGTTCTACTTCTGCGAGGCCATGTGGCCCGCGTTCCGCCGCGTGGACTTCCTGCGCGCCCTGCGCGACTACGGCTCGCGGCAGCGTCGCTTCGGCGCCTGAGGCGCGGCGCACTGGCCACGGTGCTGGGCTCCGCACCGCTGTGCTGGGCACAGTACCGCTGTGCCGGTCACCGCACCGCTGTGCTGGGCGCAGTACTGCCAAGTAAGCGGCGGCCTACTTGGCAGTACTGCGCCCAGCGGGCGGGGGTGCTGCCTCAGAACCAGCGCTGCTCCGCGGCGGAGGCGAGGGCGGCGTCGTCGCGGGAGGCACGCCGCTCCAGGGCGCGGGCGGCGCGGTCCCGGCGGCCCCACCACAGCGCCAGCAGCACCCCGACGACGGCGCCGGCCAGGTGCCCCGTCCAGGACAGGCCCGGCTGGGGCAGCAGGCCGAGGAGCGAGGAGCCCAGGTGGGTGACCGCCACGACCACGGAGACCACGACGGCCAGGGCGCGCCGGGCCACGATGCCGTAGACGAGCAGGAACGCGATGAGCGCGTAGACGATGCCCGAGGCGCCGATGTGCACCCCCGGCGTGCCGATGAGCCAGGTGAGCAGGCCCGAGCCGAGCCACGAGGCGGCCAGGAGCGCGACCGGGCGGCGGGAGACGAGCGCGGCCACCGGGCCGAGGACGATCAGCGCCGTGGTGTTGCCGATCAGGTGGCCCCAGCCGGCATGGAGGATCGGGGAGAAGAGCACGCCGTCCAGGCCCGCCAGGTGGCGCGGGATCAGCCCGGCGCCGGGGATGATCAGGCGGCCGCCCACGATCAGCACGAGCTGGGCGATCCACATGAGGACGATCAGCACGGCGGTGGGGGCGGCGGCGCGCAGCAGGCCGGCACTGGCGCGGTCGGCGCGGGAGGCGAGGCCGGCGCCGCGGGAGGACTCGGGGGATGCGAGGGGGCCGGGGGTGCTGCGCATGGGGGCTCCTGACGGAGGACGGGGCGGGCTGGGCCCCAGTCTAGGAAGCCGACCTGGCCGGTGCCCGGATTCTTCATCCAGGGTTCACCCTCGGCGTCGCCCGCGTTCCCCGCGCGGACCTAGCGTGAGCCGCAGGCGGGCGCCGCCCGCCCTTCACCCCGGCACAGGAGGCACGCAGCATGGAGCAGCAGGCGCAGACCGCGGAGACGGGCACCCGGAGCCCGCGGGGGGACAGGGCGAGCGTGGGGGAGCGCTCCTATGTGGTGGACACCTCGGTGCTCCTCTCGGATCCGCGGGCGCTGCTGCGCTTCGCCGAGCACGAGGTGATCCTGCCGCTCGTGGTGATCTCCGAGCTCGAGGCCAAGCGCGCCGATCCGGACCTGGGCTACTTCGCGCGCACTGCGCTGCGCATCCTCGACGACCTGCGCACGCGCCACGGCGCCCTGGACCGCGACGTCCCGCTCACGCCCGAGGGCGGGACCCTGCGGGTTGAGCTGAACCACGTCTCCACGGACGTCCTGCCGTTCGGCATCCGCGGGACGGACAACGACTCGCGCATCCTCGCCGTCGCGAAGGCCTTCGCGGACGAGGGGCGGGAGGTGACCGTGGTGTCCAAGGACCTGCCGATGCGCGTGAAGGCTGCGGCCATGGGCCTGTCCGCGGACGAGTACCGCCATGAGCTCGTGCGGGACTCGGGCTGGCGCGGCACCGTGGCCCTGCCGCTGGACGAGGAGCGGCTCGACACGCTGTACGAGGAGGGCGTGGTCTCCCTCGAGGGCGTGCCGCTCGCGGACCTGCGCGGCACGGGTGTGGAGGAGCGCCCGGGGCAGGAGCAGCCGGGCGCCGAGAGCCTCCCGGTGAACACGGGGCTGGTGCTCTCCTCGACGCGCGGCTCCGCACTCGCCCGCGTGGTCGACGGCGGCCGGGCGCGCCTGGTGCGCGGGGACAAGGACGTGTTCGGACTGCACGGCCGCTCGGCGGAGCAGCGCCTGGCCATCGACCTGCTGATGGACTCCAGCGTCGGTATCGTCTCGCTGGGTGGCCGCGCGGGCACGGGCAAGTCGGCCCTCGCGCTGTGCGCAGGCCTGGAGGCCGTCATGGAGCGCCGGGAGCACCGCAAGGTCGTGGTGTTCCGGCCGCTGTACGCCGTGGGCGGCCAGGAGCTCGGCTACCTGCCCGGCGGAGAGGGCGAGAAGATGGGCCCGTGGGCGCAGGCGGTGTTCGACACCCTCTCCGCGCTCGTCTCCCCGTCCGTGATCGATGAGGTGACGGACCGCGGGATGCTCGAGATCCTGCCGCTCACCCACATCCGCGGCCGTTCCCTGCACGACGCGTGGGTGATCGTGGACGAGGCGCAGTCATTGGAGCGCAACGTGCTGCTGACCGTGCTGAGCCGCATGGGCAGGAACTCCAAGGTGGTGCTCACCCACGACGTCGGCCAGCGGGACAACCTGCGCGTGGGCCGGCACGATGGGATCGCGGCCGTGGTGGAGACCCTGAAGGGGCACCCGCTGTTCGGGCACGTCACCCTCACCCGGTCCGAGCGCTCGCCGATCGCGGCGCTGGTGACCGAGCTGCTCGAGGAGGAGCGCTGAGCGGGAGGCCGCGCCGGAGATGACAGAGGGGCCGCTGCACAAGGCAGCGGCCCCAACGGCGGGGGTGCTCGGCCCCGCGGAGGGGGGATTGGGGACCGAGGAAGCCCGCCACCATGGCCCCTCAAAAACGGGATCGGGGCCATGGAGTCTCAGGAATGATCCGACCCTGGGGCCTGACCATCACTGAACTGTAGCCCCACTCTTGCGGCGGACGCAACGTTGTGTTCCGTATGTGAGAGAGCTGACGGTGGGCCGGGAGAAGTGCGGCGCATCGGGATCCGCGGCCTGTGGATGAGCGGGTGCGCGCCAGGGAGACGGCCCTACGCTGGGCCGGGGAGGGGGTGGTCCGCATGGGCTGGTGGGCGTGGGCGGTGGCTGCCGGGCACATCACGACGGCGGCGGTGTGGGTGCTGGCCGTCGCGTGGTTCGCGCTGTGCTGCGCGGTGCTCGTGCGGACGGACCTGCGGGAGCACCGGCTGCCGAATCGCTGGACCCTGCGGCTCGCGCTGGGCGGGCTCGTGGGGATGGCCGGGGGAGCGGCGCTCGCGGGACGGTGGGACCTCGTGGCGGGCGGCGTGCTCGGCGGGCTCGGCTACGCCGTGGCGATGTTCGTGCTGCATCTGCTCAGCGGAGGCGGCCTCGGCATGGGCGACGTGAAGCTCGCCGCGGGCCTGGGCCTCTACACGGGCGTGGCCGGCGGGCCGGCTGCCGTGGTGGCGGCCGGCGTCGGGGCGATCCTGCTGGGCGGGCTCACAGCGCTCGTGCTGGTGGCGCTGCGGCGGGCGAGCCGGTCCACTGCGCTGGCGTTCGGGCCGGCGATGGTGGTGGCGGCCGTCGGGGTGCTGGTGATGGTCCGCTGAGAGTCCTGACGACGTCCAGGGGGCGCGGCTCAGACTGGCGCCCGGGTCGTCGTGGTCGGTCACGGTGGGTCCTTGAGAGACTCTTCGGCGCGGCCACCACAGATTCCAGAGTCGCCGACACCCCGACGCACAGCGAAGGCCACTTCCCGCTGGGAGATGGCCTTCGTCGTCGTGGGTCAGGGCAGCGGCGCTCAGCCGCCCGGGAGGATCACTCCGGGTGCGTCATGGACATGGTGTCCAGGGCCTTGTCGAGCTGCTCCTCGGTGACCTCTCCGCGCTCCACGTAGCCGAGGTCCACCACGGCCTCGCGCACGGTCATCTTGTTCTTCACCGAGTGCTTGGCGATCGCGGCGGCGGCCTCGTAGCCGATCACCTTGTTCAGCGGGGTGACGATGGACGGGGAGGCGCCGGCCAGGAAGGTGCAGCGCTCCTCGTTGGCCTCGAGGCCGTCGATCATCTTGTCCGCCATCACGCGGGCGGTGTTGGCCAGCAGGCGGATGGACTCGAGCAGGTTGGCGGCCATCACGGGGATGCCCACGTTCAGCTCGAACGCGCCGTTGGTGGAGGAGAGGGCGATCGTGGTGTCGTTGCCGATCACCTGGGCGCACACCATGATGGCGGCCTCGCAGATCACGGGGTTGACCTTGCCCGGCATGATCGAGGAGCCCGGCTGCAGGTCCGGGATCGCGATCTCGCCGAGGCCGGTGTTGGGGCCGGAGCCCATCCAGCGCAGGTCGTTGTTGATCTTCATGATCGAGTAGGCGATGTTGCGCAGCTGGCCGGAGGCCTCGATCAGGCCGTCGCGGTTGGCCTGCGCCTCGAAGTGGTCGCGGGCCTCGGTGATCGGCAGGCCGGTCTCCTCGGCGAGCAGCTCGATCACGCGGGCGGAGAAGCCCTTCGGGGTGTTGATGCCGGTGCCGACGGCGGTGCCGCCGAGGGGCACCTCGGCCACGCGGGGCAGGGAGGCGTCGATGCGCTCGATGCCGTAGCGCACCTGGGCGGCGTAGCCGCCGAACTCCTGGCCCAGGGTCACCGGGGTCGCGTCCATGAGGTGGGTGCGGCCGGACTTCACGATGCCGGAGAACGCCTCGGCCTTCTTCTCCAGTGAGGCGGCCAGGTGGTCCAGGGCCGGCTTCAGGTCGTTGATCAGCGCGCCGGTCACGGCCACGTGCACGGAGGTGGGGAACACGTCGTTGGAGGACTGCGAGGCGTTCACGTGGTCGTTCGGGTGGACGGTCTCCTCGGAGCCGGCCGCCTGGAGCGACTGCGTGGCGAGGTTCGCGAGCACCTCGTTGGTGTTCATGTTCGAGGAGGTGCCGGAGCCGGTCTGGAACACGTCGATCGGGTACTGGTCGTCGTGCTCGCCGGCGATCACCTCGTCCGCGGCGGCCACGATCGCGTCCGCGCGCTCCTGGGAGATGATCCCGAGCTCGGCGTTCGCCTTCGCGGCGGCCTTCTTGATCTGGGCCAGCGCGTGGATGTGGGCGGGCTCGAGGGTCTTGCCGGAGATCGGGAAGTTCTCCACGGCGCGCTGCGTCTGGGCGCTGTAGAGCGCGTCGACCGGGACCTTCACCTCGCCCATGGTGTCGTGCTCGATGCGGAACTGCGGCTCACTGTTCTGTGCGGTCATGCCGCCATCCTAGTTCTCGGGCCCCACCGCGCACCGTCTTTCGCTTTCGCTCGGGAAACCGTCGTCTCGCCGTCACGACGGCGACGGGGAGACGACGATCTCCCGAACGGAAGTGCCGGGGCTCAGACCTCGAGGTCGCCGAGCACGCGGCCGGGCTGCGCGGTGCCCTCGGCCAGCGAGTAGGTCAGGCCGACGACGGCGGCGCGCCCGTCCCGGACGGCGCGGTACAGGGAGCGCGAGCTCTCCACGAGGCGGTCGCAGGTCTGGTCCACGTGCTCCGCGACCGTGCCGTCCACGTCCGTCACGCCGGCGCGCTGCGCGGCGAACACGGACGGGGTGATGCGCTCCACGAGCGAGCGGATGAAGCCGGCCGGCATCGTCCCGGTCTCGTAGGCCTCGACGGCGGCGGTCACCGCGCCGCACGAGTCGTGGCCGAGCACCACCACGAGCGGGATGTCCAGGACGTCCACGGCGTACTCGAGCGTGCCGAGCACGGCGTCGTCGATGACCTGGCCCGCCGTGCGGATGACGAACACGTCGCCGAGGCCCACGTCGAAGATGATCTCCGCGGCGAGGCGGGAGTCGGAGCAGCCGAAGATCGCCGCGATGGGCTCCTGCCCGGCGGTCAGGTGGGAGCGGCGCTCGGCGTCCTGGTTGGGATGGCCGGGGTCGCCCTCCACGAACCGGCGGTTGCCCTCCTGCAGGAGGCGCCAGGCCTCGGCCGGGGTGTGCGGGCGCCGGGCCATCGGGGCCGCGGCGGCGGTGGGCTTCTGGGGGGTGGTCATCGGATCTCCTTTGCGACGGCGCGGGCCAGGTCTTCCAGGACCTCGCGTCCGCCGGTGGTGGTCAGCACCACGGTGCTGCCGTCCACCTCGGCCACGAAGTGCTGCTCGGCGGACTCCTTGGGCTCCATGTGCTGCCACGTGATCCCGTCCACGTCCACGGACTCCTCGGCCGGGGCGGTGCCCACGCGGAGCGCGAGCCAGGTGGGGTCGGCGTCCGCGGTCTGCCGCAGCCCGGCGAACACGGTGTCCGTCACCACCCAGCCGACGTCCCACGTCTGCAGCCCGTCCATCGGCTGCAGTCGGGCGTAGTTGGCGTACCAGGGCTCCGGGACTTCGGGGGCCAGGGCCGGGAGCGCGTCGTCGTCGTGAGGGACCGTGGCGGCGGCCTCCGCCACGTCCACCCGGTCCCCGGGAGCGCGCGGCGCGGGGTTCGGGTTGAGCGCGACCACCACGAGCACGAGGGCGAGGGTGGCGAGCACCGAGAGCAGCATGCCGATCCACGGCTGGTTGGCCCGCTGCGCCTGCTTGGCGGTCAGGACGGGGCGGGGCGCCGGCGCGGCCGGTGCGGTCTCGGGTGCGGGGGAGCTCACCCGAGGCATTCTGCCACTCCCGCCGTAGGATGACGGGGAGGGCAGAGCCGCCCACACGCCAGTCCGCAGCGACGGCGCACCGCGAGAAGGATCGGAGACACGATGACGAACGCGTCCTCGGAGAAGACCGGCTACGAGAACCATGTCCCGGACCGCAACCTGGCGATGGAGCTGGTGCGCGTGACGGAGGCGGCCGCCATCGCCGCGAGCCCGTGGGTGGGCTACGGCGACAAGAACAAGGCCGACGGTGCCGCCGTCGACGCCATGCGCTCCTTCATGGACACCGTGGCGATGGACGGCACCGTGGTGATCGGCGAGGGCGAGAAGGACGAGGCCCCGATGCTGTTCAACGGGGAGAGGGTCGGCGACGGCGCCGGCGCCCCCGTGGACGTGGCCGTGGACCCGATCGACGGCACCCGCCTCACCGCGATGGGCTACAACAACGCCCTCTCCGTGTTCGCCGTGGCCGAGCGCGGCACCATGTTCGACCCCTCCGCCGTGTTCTACATGGACAAGCTCGTGGTGGGCCCCGAGGCCGCCGACTTCGTGGACATGCGCCTGCCCGTGAAGCAGAACGTGAACCTCGTGGCCAAGGCCCTCGGCAAGCCCGTCTCCCAGGTGACCGTGTGCGTGCTGGACCGCCCGCGCCACGAGGGCCTCGTGAAGGAGATCCGCGCGGCCGGCGCCCGCGTGAAGTTCATCCTCGACGGCGACGTGGCCGGCGCGATCGCCGCGGCCCGCCCGGACACCGGCGTGGACATGATGATGGGCATCGGCGGCACCCCGGAGGGCATCGTCACCGCGTGCGCCATCAAGGCCACCGGCGGCGTGATCCAGGGCCGCCTGGCCCCCGTGGACGAGGCCGAGCGCCAGAAGGCCCTCGACGCCGGCCTGGACCTGGACGCCGTGCTCACCACGGACGAGCTCGTCACCTCGGACCACTGCTACTTCGCCGCCACCGGCATCACCGACGGCGACCTGCTGCGCGGCGTGCGCTTCGTGAACGGCCGCGTGCAGACCCAGTCGATCGTGATGCGCTCGAAGTCCGGCACCGTCCGCACCGTGGACGCCGAGCACGACGTCAAGAAGTGGGCCAAGTGGCTCGAGGAGCGTTGAGCCGCTGACCCCCACCCCCTGTCTTTTCGCTAGCGAAAGTGCTCAGTGGCGGGGCAGGCCCGCCGCGTGGACGGTCGCCGGGGCGCCGTCCGCGCTCGCGACGACGAGCGGGCCGACCGCCGTCTCCGCGGCCGGCAGGAACACGGCCCCGCCCGGACCGAGCACGACCTCCTGCCCGGCGAGGGCGAGCCGGGCCCGCCCCCGGGTGACCACCGCGAGGCCCGGGCCGGAGAGCGTCAGCGCGCGGTCGCCGTCGTCGTCGAGGGTGGCCTGCAGCAGCTCGAACTCCTCGAACGGCGGCCGGTACGCCACCACGGAGTCCGCCACGCGCTCGGGCTCGGTGTAGGGCACGGGCAGCGCCTCGAACGCCACCACGCGCCGCAGCTCCGGGATGTCCACGTGCTTGACGGTCAGCCCCCCGCGCAGCACGTTGTCCGACGCCGCCATGACCTCCACGCCCAGCCCGTGCAGGTAGGCGTGCACGTTGCCGGCCGGCAGGTGCACCGCCTGGCCGGGGGCCAGGTCCACGCGGTTGAGCAGCACGGCCACGAGCACGCCCGGGTCGTCGGGGTGGTGCCGGGCCAGCTCCACGGCCGTGGCCAGCGCCGGATCCTGCAGGATCAGCTGCTCCGCGCCCTGCAGCGCCTCCACGGCCTGGGCCACGGCGCCGGGGGCGGACCACGCGGACTCGCCGTCGAGCAGCGCGCAGAACGTCCCCTCCAGATCGCCCGTGGCGAGCGCCTGGCTCATGCGGGCGGCGCCGACGGCGGCCACGGACGTCTGCCCGTCCGCGTACTCGGTGAGGGTCTGGGCGAGCCGCTCGAAGCTCAGGGAGGACTCCTCGGTGGGGCGGAAGCCGCACAGGGCGGAGAACTCCGTGAGGGCCACGAGCATCTCGGGCTTGTGGTTGTCGTCCTTGTAGTTGCGGTGCGGCGCGTCGCGCGGCACGTCCGCGGCCTCCTCGGCGGCGAA
Organism: Micrococcus sp. NPDC078436; assembly: GCF_040702705.1. Lineage (NCBI taxonomy): Bacteria > Bacillati > Actinomycetota > Actinomycetes > Micrococcales > Micrococcaceae > Micrococcus > Micrococcus sp. NPDC078436. Next base: position 57,183 of record NZ_JBFBLX010000006.1, read on the forward strand.
CCCGGCGCGGGCCTGCTCGAGCGTGGGGTGGGCCTGGATGGAGAGCGGCTGCCCCGCCGCGAGCAGCTTCACGAGGTACGGCAGCCGCCCGCCGGGGGCCGCGGCTCCCAGCATGGCCTCGGGGTCCGCGGCCACGAGCTCGTCGAGGCCCACGCGCCGCCCGTCTCCCATCGGAACGCCGCACGGGGCGCCGGGGTGGGCGCCGAGCCACAGCTCCGCCTCCGGCTCACCGGTGGGCTCGCGGCCCTGCAGACCGGCCAGCAGGGTGGTGGAGCCCCACGCGTAGTCACGGATGATCGGCTCGAGGACATGCATGCCCTCCAGCTTAGGCGAGGGGCCTCGGGGCAGGCGGCTCAGGCCGGCGCGCACAGTCCGTTGGTCGAGGACACCAGGTTCAGCACGTCCTCCTGCCCGGCGTCCTCGGCCCGCATGAGGTCCTCGGCGGTGTAGGGCTGGCCGTCGGGCCGGGTGGGGGCCGCGGGCCAGGTCCTCGGGTCGTCCTTGTCCACGCCGTCCTCCTCCGCGGCGGCCTGGGACAGCACGGCGAGCAGCGGCAGCGGGCTCACGCCCGCCTCGCCCGTCCTGCCCGCCTCGCCCGTCCTGCCCGACGACGACGCGTTCTCCGACGACGCGTCCGAGGAGGAGCCCGTCCCGGCGAGCGCCTCGCCCACGCGGCGGTGGACCTCGTCGTAGTCGGGGTAGGTGGTGAAGTGGTCCTCGGCGGTGCCGAAGTCCGGGGGGCCGATGGTCAGGCGCTCCATCTCCTGGCCGCGGGAGCGCTCGGCCAGGTCCACGAACGTGCCGAGCTGGCTCTGCGGCAGGTTGGTGGTGACCACCTGCTGGCCCGCCTTCAGGATCTCCTCGAAGCGGGTGAGCACGGTGGCCGGGGTGAACTGCTGCAGCATGGCGGCCTGCATGCACTGCTGGCGGCGGATGCGGGCGTAGTCCGAGGACCAGTGCCGCGAGCGCGCGAAGGCGAGGGCGTCTTCGCCGTTGAAGTGATGCTCACCCGGGGCCCACCACACGTTGCCCCACTCGCCGTCCGGGCGCTGTCCGCGGTGGGTGACGTACCCGCCGGAGACCACGTCCACGCCGCCCATGGCGTCGATCAGCTGGGCGAAGCCGCCCATGTCCATGAGCGCGTACCCGGTGATCTCCAGCCCGAGGATGCCGCCGGCGGCGTCCATCATGGCCTCCGCTCCGGGGTCGGCGGCCCCCGGGTAGAGGTCGGCGTGCTTCTTGGTGACGTCCATGTAGAGGGCGTTGAGGATGCAGTCGTCGCCGCAGGAGAAGCCGTCCGGGTACGCCTGCCACAGCGGCGAGTCCTGCGTGAAGGGCGCGTTCTGCAGGTTCCGGGGCAGGGAGAGCATCACCATCCGGCCGGTGCGCGCGTCCACGGAGGCCACGTGCATGGAGTCGGGCCGCAGCCCGGTGCGTCCCTCGCCGGCGTCGCCGCCCATCACGAGGATGTTGTAGCGGCCGTCGGCCTGGGCCACCGCCGGCCCGTCCCCGAACACCTGGCCGAGCGTGCTCCGGCCCGCGTTCATGGCCCAGCCGCCGTAGAGCAGCCCGCCGGTGGTGAGGAGCAGGGCGAGGATCGTGGACGCGGCGGTGAGGTTGCGCGCCCCGGGGGCGAGGAGGTTCACGCGGATCAGGCGGAAGGTGTCCACCCACAGCACGCCCCAGCCCACGGCCAGCGCGGCCAGCAGTGCGGAGAGCGCCAGCAGCACGCTGTCCTGGGCCAGGAGGTTCAGCAGGACGCCGCGGGCCGTCAGCCACAGCAAGAGCCCCACGATCAGCACCGCCCACACGGCCATGGTCACGCGCAGCGCGAGGCGGCCGAGCCGGCGGCTGCCCGCCACCACCTGCGCGCCGCCGGGCACGAGGGCGGTGAGCGCCAGCAGGATGGCCCCGCGGCGGGTGCGCTCGGTGGGCGTGGCGGCGCGGGGGTCGCGGACGGGGTCCCGCACGGGATCCAGGCGGTCGGCGGCGGCGATGCTGCCCATCAGCGCTCGGCGGCCATCCGGTCTCGCAGGCGGGAGCCCTTGGCCTGGGCCTGGGCGTTGAGGCCGGCGGCGTGCGCCACCAGGGCGTCCCGCAGGCGGGCGGCCTCCGCGCCCTCGCCTGCGGCGAGGATGCGGGCGGCCAGCAGGCCGGCGTTCGCGGCGCCGTCCACGGAGACGGTGGCCACGGGCACGCCGGAGGGCATCTGCACGATCGAGAGCAGCGAGTCCATCCCGTCCAGGCTCTTGAGCTTCACGGGCACGCCGATCACGGGCAGCGGGGTGACGGCGGCCAGCATGCCGGGCAGGTGCGCGGCGCCGCCGGCGCCGGCCACGATCACGCGGATGCCGCGCTCGTGGGCGCGCGCCCCGAACTCGACCATCTCGTGGGGCATGCGGTGCGCGGAGACCACGCCCACCTCGACGGGCACGCCCAGCTCGCGCAGGGCCTCGGCGGCCGCGCTCATCACGGGCCAGTCGGAGTCCGAGCCCATCACGACGGCGACGACGGGCGCCTCGTCCTGCAGCGGCTGGGTCAGGGGCGCGTCGGCCTGGGTCTCGGGTGCGCTCACGGGCGGGCCTCCAGGGTGTCGGACGCGGTGGCGTCGGGGGTGGTCGGGCGGGTGGACGACGACGGCGCCGCCTCCGCGCCGTCGCGCAGGATCGCCGCGGCGGACTCAGCCTCGGCGACGACGTCGGCGAGGGCCTCACCGGGCGCGGCGACCACGTTCACGTGGCCCACCTTGCGGCCCGGCGAGACGTCCTTGCCGTAGGTGTGGACCTTGGCCGCGGGGTGGGCCGCCATGGCCTCGGCAAAGCCGGCGTAGAGGTCCTCGCGCGCGCCGCCCAGGATGTTCTTCATCACCACGGTGCCGCGCGGGGCGGTCTCGCCCAGCGGCAGGCCGAGCACGGCGCGCACGTGCTGCTCGAACTGCCCGGTGACGGCGCCGTCCATGGACCAGTGCCCCGAGTTGTGGGGGCGCATCGCGAGCTCGTTCACCTGGAAGCCCGGGCCCACGCCGGGGGTCTCGAACAGCTCGACGGCCAGCATGCCGGTCACGCCGAGCTCCTCGGCGATCCGCGCGGCGGCGGCGCTCGCGGCCGCGGCCACGGCGGGGTCGAGGTCCGGCGCGGGGGCGATCACCAGGTCGCACACGCCGGCGGTCTGCACGGACTCCACCACGGGGTAGGCGGCGACCTCGCCGGAGGGCGTGCGCGCCACCTGGACGGAGAGCTCGCGGGCGAAGGGCACGAGGGCCTCGGCCAGCAGGGGCGTGATGTCGGCCGCGAGCCACGTGCCCAGCGTGCCGTCCGCCGCGGACGCGCGGGCGTCGTCGGCGTCGTCCAGCGTGAGGACGCCCTTGCCGTCGTAGCCGCCGCGGGGGGTCTTCAGGATCATGGGCCAGCCGTGCTCGTCGCCGAACGCCACCACGTCCTCGAGCGTGTCCGCCGCGGCCCACGCGGGGTTGGGCAGGCCCAGCCGCTCGACCGCCTCGCGCATCAGCAGCTTGTCCTGCGCGTACTGGAGCGCGTCCGGGCCGGGGTGCACGGCGACGTCGAGGGACTCCAGCGCGCGCAGGTGCTCGGTGGGCACGTGCTCGTGGTCGAAGGTGAGGACGTCCACGGTGGAGGCGAACGCGCGCAGCGTGGCCAGGTCCGTGTGGTCGCCCACCTCATGCGGGGCCACCTGGGCCGCAGAGGAGTCCTCCGCCTCCGCGAGGACGCGGAAGGGCACGCCCAGCTCCGCGGCCGGGGCCGCCATCATGCGCGCCAACTGGCCGCCGCCGATCACTCCGAGTCGAGGGAAAGTCACCTCGCCAGGGTAGTCCGGCGGTCTGGGAAGTCCGTCACTGATCTCTGTGAACCCGCCCACGCGCCCCGCCCGCCGCGCGTCGTCGCCCACACCCGGGGCTACAGTGTTCCCAGCCGTCCGGGGGGTCCGCTCTGCGCTCCCCCCTCTCGTCCCTTCCCCCATCCGAACGAGGTGCCCCCGCCCATGAACGATCTCTGGCAGCGCTTCACGGGGCTCGTCTCGATGCTCTGGCGCGAAGTCGCCAAGTTCGGCACCGTGGGCGCGCTGGCCTTCGTGATCGACTCCGCCGTGTTCTGGTGGCTCATGACCGGCCCCATGGAGGGCTCCAACGTCAAGGCGAAGATCTGGGCCGGCGTGGTGGCCACCCTCTTCAGCTGGGTGGCCAACCGCTACTGGACCTTCCGCCACAAGCGCCAGGCCAACGTGGTCCGCGAGCTCGTCATGTTCCTCGTGATGAACGCGATCGGCCTGGGCATCCAGGCCGGCTGCGTGTTCATCGCGCAGTACCTCATGGGCGTCACCGACCCCACGGGCCTGTTCATCGCCGGCAACGTGATCGGCCTCTTCTTCGGCACGACGTTCCGGTACTTCGCCTACCGCTTCTGGGTGTTCAAGGACGAGCTGGACGCCGAGCCGGGCTACGAGGGGGACATCGCCCTCCTCACGGGCCAGCTGCCCGTGCTCCACCACCACGACCGGCACCCGGGCGAGCCCATGCCCCAGGACGACGCCGTCACCCCCGAACGCTGACCGCCCGACCCGCGTCCCACGCCTCCAGGGCGTGACGCACGGCGGCGAGGCTGAGGCGCGCCCGCCCCGCCCCCGTCGTGGCATCCCCCTTCTCCTCGACCTTCTCCCCGACGCCGTCGGCCCCCGCCGGCAGCATCCCCGGCGTCACGTGGTCCACGGGGCCGGGGAGCGCGTCCGGCTGCGCGCGGATCTCCGCCGCCACGTCCACGACGCCGGGCTCCAGGTCCGCGTCCCCGCCGAACTCGGGCTCGAGCCCGCGCGGCAGCGCGACGGCGAGCACCGCCGTCGCCGGGTCCGTCCAGTCCTGCGGCCGGTCGGTGAGCACCGCGGCGGGCGCGGGGGAGGGACCCGGGCCGGCGCCGCCGTCGTCGGGAGCCCCCGCCGAGAGCTCGGCGCCCGCACACAGCGCGCCGAGCGCGAGGGCGTGGGAGAGCCAGTGCTCGGGCAGGTCCACGTGCACGGCGTCACCGGGGGCGATGCCCTCGTCCGCCAGCAGGCCGGCCGCCTTCGCCGCCCAGTTCACCGTGACCGCGCCGGAGAGCTCGATGCGCTGGTCCACGGCGCCGTGCTCGTCCGCCGCGGGGGCGCCGGCCGGGGAGGGCTCCTGCACGATCGCGGGGCGCGGGGAGGAGGCGAGGCGGGCCACGAGCGGGCCGCCGGAACGGGGCGTGGAGAGGGAGACCATGGGGCCAGTGTGGCACCCTTCCCGCGGGGCGGATCGGCCTCGGCGGCTGCGAATCACACCCGTGTAACTCCCCGTGTAGGGTGTGCTCTGAACCACGCACGCAACGCCCCGGGAGGCCGTCATCATGGAGAGCACGCAGCGCGCCGAGGACGCATTCGCGGGGGAGTCGCGTCAGGCCGCCGCTCGCGCCCGCGCCGTGCCGAGCGACTGGTTCCTGGACCCCGCGGATCCGGCCGCCGGCTGGGCGCAGGAGGAGGGCCTGGAGGCGCAGGCCTCGGCCTTCCTCGCCGCCCACGACGTCGACGACGCCCCGCGTGCCACCGTCACCGCCCTCTTCCCGCAGCAGGTGCCGCAGTGGCCCGCGCCCGCTGTGGCCCCGGCCGTCGGATCCCCGTGGGAGGCGCTGCCCGGCGTCGTGACGGAGCCCGTGGAGGGCGACCTCGCGTGGCAGGTGGACGCGCTGTGCGCGCAGACGGACCCCGAGGCGTTCTTCCCGGAGAAGGGCGGCTCCACGCGCGAGGCCAAGAAGGTGTGCGCCGCGTGCGACGTGCGCCGCCAGTGCCTGGACTACGCCATGGCGAACGACGAGCGCTTCGGGATCTGGGGTGGGCTCTCCGAGCGGGAGCGCCGCCGCCTGCGCCGTGAGCGCGGCTGAGTCCCAGGGCCACCCGGCCCGCACTGCGGGCTAGGCCCGGCCCCAGCTCGGGTCCAGCACCTGAGGGTCCACGCCGAGGGCCTGCGCACACCGGCTCAGCGCCACGCCGTAGACCGCGCCGTCCAGGTCCCCCGGGTCCGCCGACTCCATGAGGGGACGCTCGAACAGGGTGAGCAGCACGCCGTCCGGGCCCTCGCGCTCCGCCCGCGCGAACAGCGACTCCTCGTCCTGCTCCGCGCCCGCGTGGAGCAGCCGCAGCCGTTCCTCCAGGCGGTCCGGGATGCGCTCGACGCGCACGGTCACGCGGGCCAGGCCCGGCGCCTCGAGGTCGCCCAGGCGCTCCACCGCCTTCTCGACGGCCGTCAGCAGCGCCTCGCTGCGGCCGCGCTCCGAGCGGGCGCCGAAGGGGCGCGGGTGTCGGAGTCCGCGGGCGTGGCGGTCGCGCAGGCCGGAGCGACGGCGCCGTCGTCGCCTGCCGGCCCCCGGGGAGCCGTCGTCCGCTCCGCTGCCCGCGCCCGTCCCGTCGCGCGGCGCGTCACCCGTTCCGCCGCCCGGCACGGGCGCGAGGGGGTCGAGGGGGTCCGGCGCGGTCATGCGGACACTGTAGGACACGAGGCCCGGGGCGGGCCCGGCGCCCGGGGCCGAGTAGGCTGGGTCGCCGTGGGAGCCATGCGACGCTGCAGCAAGACCGGATGCCAGGGGGACGCCCTGGCCACGCTGACGTACAACTACGCGGACTCCACGGTGGTGATCGGCCCGCTCTCGCGCCGCGCCGAGCCCCACACCTACGACCTCTGCGGCGAGCACGCCCGCCGCACCACCGCCCCCCGCGGGTGGGAGGTGCTGCGCCTCGCGCTGCCCGAGCGCTACGAGCCGGTCCCGCCGCAGGGCGCCGCCGGCGTCGTGCCCCCGGCCGAGGCGCCGCCCGCGCCGTCCGCCTCCGCCGCTCCGCCCGCGCCCGCCGCGCGCCCGGGCCTGCGCCTCGTCCGCGACGAGGGGCCCGAGAATCCGGTGCACTCCTGACACCTTCTGGCCGCCCCCGGGGGAGCTGACCGGTGACGGAGCCGCCGACGACTCTGTGGGCACCCGGCCCGCGGGGGCGCCCACGTCGGTAGGCTGACCGCATGACTGAGACCCCCGCCAGCCCCGCCGTGCCCCGCACCCCCGACGTCGACCCGGCCTACGCCAACCGCGCCACCGTCCCCGGCGCCACGTTCGACTTCACGGTCCGCGACCTGGGCCTGGCCGAGGCCGGCCGCCACCAGATCCGCCTCGCCGAGCACGAGATGCCGGGCCTGATGTCCCTGCGCGAGGAGTATGCCGAGTCCCAGCCGCTCGCCGGCGCGCGCATCGCCGGTTCGCTGCACATGACCGTGCAGACCGCCGTGCTGATCGAGACCCTCACCGCGCTCGGCGCCGAGGTCCGCTGGGCCTCCTGCAACATCTTCTCCACGCAGGACGAGGCCGCGGCCGCCGTCGTGGTGGGCTCCGGCACCCCCGAGGAGCCCGCGGGCGTGCCCGTGTTCGCGTGGAAGAACGAGTCCCTGACGCAATACTGGTGGACCGCCTCCCAGATCCTCACGTGGCCCGGCGCCGCCGAGGACCCGGAGAAGGGCCCCAACATGATCCTGGACGACGGCGGCGACGCCACCCTGCTCGTGCACAAGGGCGTGGAGTTCGAGGCCGCCGGCGCCGTGCCCTCCGCCACCGAGGACGACCCGGAGGAGTACCGCATCGTCCTCGAGACCCTGCGCCGCTCCCTCGAGGAGGACCCCCAGCAGTGGACCCGCACCGCGGAGACCCTGCGCGGCGTCTCCGAGGAGACCACCACGGGCGTGCTGCGCCTCTACCAGCTGGCGCAGGAGGGCACGCTCCTCTTCCCGGCCATCAACGTGAACGACTCGGTCACGAAGTCCAAGTTCGACAACAAGTACGGCATCCGCCACTCGCTGCCGGACGGCATCATGCGCGCCACGGACGTGCTGATCGGCGGCAAGGTGGCCGTGGTGTGCGGCTACGGCGACGTCGGCAAGGGCGCCGCGGAGGCGCTGCGCGGCCAGGGGGCCCGCGTGATCGTCACGGAGATCGACCCGATCTGCGCGCTCCAGGCCGCGATGGACGGCTACCAGGTGGCCACCCTCGACGACGTCGTGGGCCTCGGCGACATCTTCGTCACCACCACGGGTGGCAAGGACATCATCATGGCCGAGGACATGCTGCGCATGAAGGACAAGGCCATCGTGGGCAACGTCGGCCACTTCGACAATGAGATCGACATGGCCGGCCTGGGCCGCGTGCCGGGCGTGGTGAAGACCGAGATCAAGCCGCAGGTCCACGAGTGGACGTTCGAGGCCGGCACGGACGCCGAGCGCTCGATCATCGTCCTCTCCGAGGGCCGCCTGCTGAACCTCGGCAACGCCACCGGCCACCCGTCCTTCGTGATGTCCGCGTCCTTCACCAACCAGGTGATGGCGCAGATCGAGCTGTTCGGCGGCTCCACCGGCACCGGCGCCCTCACCGGTCAGCACTACGAGAAGCAGGTCTACACCCTGCCGAAGATCCTCGACGAGAAGGTGGCGCGCCTGCACCTGGACGCCCTCGGCGTCGGGCTCTCGGAGCTGACCAAGTCCCAGGCCGAGTACCTCGGCGTGGACGTGGCCGGCCCGTACAAGTCCGACCACTACCGCTACTGACCCCCTCGCGCCGCGGAGCCTCCGGGGTGCCCACCGCAGGACCGATCAAGGAGACACCCATGAGTTCATTCCCGGCGGGCCGCGGGCGCGAGGAGCGCTCCGGGTCCGGCAGTGCCGACTCCGAAGAGTTCGAGTCCGGCCTGGACTACGGCGCCTTCGCGGAGGATGAGCCGCAGACCGACCGCACCCAGGCGCTGCCGCGCACGGGCGCGGACGGAGGCCACCAGCACACCACCGCCCTGGACCCGGACGAGCTGACCCGCCTGCGCGGCGCCGACGCCCCATCCGGGGCAGCGGGGTCCTCGGCGGCGGCCCCGGCCGAGGACATCGTGGCCTCGCGGCCGGTGGCCAGCACCACGCCCCTGCACGTCGAGGAGCCGGCGCGCCGCACCGCGCCCATGGAGGCCGTGGCCCCCGCCGCGGCCGCCCAGGCGTGGCCGGGCGCTGCGGGCGCGCCGGCGGCGGGCGGCCGCCCGGCGGGCGCCGTGGCCGAGGGGCCGAGCCCCGAGGAGCGGGCGCGGCTGCCCAAGGGCGGCCCGCGCGTCGCGCAGACGCTGCTGGCCATCCTGGCGCCGCTCTGGCTGCTGCTGACCGCCGTGAAGCTCGTGGCGAGCCCGGCGTTCCTGTGGCTCGAGTACCACCGGCCCGGCTTCCCGGCGGACCGCTTCGGCTTCACCATGGACGACCGCATGCACTACGGATCCGCGGGCCTGGACTACCTGGGCAACCTGGCGGGCACGCGCTACCTCTCGAGCCTGACGCACGAGGGGGCGCCGCTGTTCACGGAGCCGGAGATCGCCCACATGGCGGACGTGAAGACCGTGATGCTGTGGGCCACTGTGGCCCTCGTGGCCCTGACCGTGCTGTGCATCCTGCTGATCGTGCACCTGCTGCGGAACAACCCGGGCGGGGTGCGCCGCGCCCTCTTCGCGGCGGCCGCCTGGTTCCTCGTGGCCCTCATCGTGCTGGCCGTCCTGGCCGTCATCGGCTGGTCCTCGTTCTTCGCGGGCTTCCACTCGCTGTTCTTCGCGGACGGCACCTGGACGTTCTCCGTGCAGGACGCGCTGATCCGCCTGTACCCGAGCCAGTTCTGGATCGACGCCGCCGTCGCGGTGGGCCTCATCAGCCTGCTGACCGCCCTGCTCACGCTCGTCTTCACCTGGCCGACGCGCCGCCGTCGCGAGCGCACCGCGGACCAGCGCAGTGCCTTCGAGTCCACGCGTCTGCGCTGGGCCCGCGAGGAGGACGCGCAGCTGCGGTGACGGGCCGCTGAGGCCCCGCACGAACGCGCCCGGCCCCCCTGTGATGGGAGGCGGGGCGCGGTGCGTCCGGCGGGTGTGCGGGTCTCAGGAGGACGGGGACCCGTCCACGAACGGGTAGTCCGTGTAGCCGTGCGCCCCGCCCGTGTAGAACGTCGTCGGGTCCGGCTCGTTGAGGGGCAGCCCCTCGCGCCAGCGGCGCGCCAGGTCCGGGTTGGCGATCAGCTCGCGGCCCACGGCCACCGCGTCGGCCAGGCCGTCCTCCACGATCCGGCGGGCCTCCTCCAGGCCCGTGACCGCGCCGAAGCCGTTGTTGAGCACCAGGGGCCCGGAGAAGGACTCGCGCAGGTGCGCCGCGAGGTCACCGGCCACGTCCTGGTGGAGGACGGAGAGGTAGGCCAGGTCCAGGTCGGCGAGGCCGGCCAGGAGCGCCTCGTAGGTGGCCAGGACGTCCGCCCGGTCCTCCTCGAGGGTGCCCTGCACGTTGTGCTCGGGGGAGATGCGCAGGGCGGTGCGCTCGGCGCCGATGGCCTGGGCGACGGCGCGCACCACCTCCACGGTGAGGCGCGCCCGGTTCTCCGGGGAGCCGCCGTAGGCGTCCTCGCGGGTGTTGCTGGAGGGCGCCAGGAACTCGTGGAGCAGGTACCCGTTGGCGCCGTGGACCTCCACGCCGTCGAGCCCGGCCTCGACGGCCCGGCGGGCGGCGTCGGCGAATTCGGCCACCACGCGGGGCAGCTCGTCCGTGTCCAGGGCGCGGGGCACCGGCCCCTCCATCTTGCCGCTGAACCCGCGCACCGGCACCCCGGGGGCGATGGCGCTGGGGGCCTCCGGCTCCGCGCCGCGCAGCAGGTCCGGATGGCACATGCGCCCGCCGTGCATGACCTGGACGAACACGTGTCCGCCGGCCTCGTGGACGGCCTGCGCCACGGCACGCCACCCCTCGGTCTGGGCGTCGTCGGCGAGGCCGGTCTGGCCGGGGAACGCCCGGCTGCGGAAGGAGGGGAAGGCGCCCTCGGTGACGAGCAGTCCGGCAGTGGCGCGCTGGGCGTAGTGCTCGGCGTGCAGCTCGGTGGGGACGCCGTCCTCGCCCGCCCTCTGGCGGGTCAGGGGGGCCATGACGATGCGGTTGTCCAGGCGCAGGGCGCCGACGTCCAGGGGGTCGAACAGGGAGGGCACGGTGGTTCCGATCGCTCGGGGAGATGGTCCTCCGCGCCAACCGGCCGCCGCCGGAGGTTATTCCGGAGGCAGGGCATTCCGGCGGCGGGGGTGCGGCGCCCTCCCTCAGCGGCGGTAGAGCGCCTCGATGTCCGCGGCGTAGTCGGCCATCACCTGGGAGCGCTTGAGCTTCTGGGACTGCGTCATGTGGCCGGAGGCCTCGGTCAGCTCGTGGTCCAGGATGAGGAAGCGGCGGATGGACTCGGCGCGGGAGACGCCCGCGTTGACGGCGTCCACCTGCTCCTGGATCGCCGCCAGGACGGCGGGGTGCGTCGCGGCCTCCTCCATGGTGAGGTCGAGCTCGCGGTCCATGCTCCAGCGCTTGAGCTCGTCCGGGTCCAGCGTCAGGAGGGCGCCGACGAAGGGGCGGTCGTCGCCGACCACCACGACGTGCCCCACGAGCCGGTGCTCGCGTAGCTTCTCCTCCATGGGCGCCGGATACATGTTCTTTCCGCCCGCGGTGACGATGATGTCCTTCTTGCGGCCGGTGATCCGCAGGAAGCCGTGCTCGTCGAGGGAGCCGAGGTCGCCGGTGCGGAAGAACCCGTCCTCCATGACCGCCGCGCTGGCCTCGGGCTGCTCGTGGTAGCCGTCGAACACCACCGGGCCGGAGAGCAGGATCTCCCCGTCCTCGGCGATGCGCACGGTCACGCCGGGCACGGGGAGGCCCACGGTGCCCACGCGCATGGCGGCGGGGATGTTCACGGTGGCGGGCGCCGTCGTCTCGGTGAGGCCGTAGCCCTCCACGATCGGCACGCCGACGCCGCGGAAGAAGTGCACCAGCTCGGGGAATAGGGCGGAGGCGCCCGAGACGCAGGAGGCGACCTCGCCGCCCAGCGCCTGACGGATCTTGCGGTAGACCAGGCGGTCGAAGAGGGCGTGGCGGGCGCGCAGCGCGCGGGAGGGGCCGGGGCCGCCGTCGTACGCGCGAGCCTCCTCGGCCTCGGAGAACGCGATGGCCGTCTGCTTCGCGGCGGCGTAGATCCGTCCGGTCCCGGCGCGCTCGGCATTGGCCGCGACGCCGGCCTCGAGCTTCTCGAACACGCGCGGCACGGCGAGCAGCCAGGTCGGGCGGTAGGAGGGCAGGTCCTGCATGAGCGTGGCGGGGGAGGGGGCGTGCGCCACCTGGATCCGCGCGTAGAGGCAGATGACCTGCACGGCGTGGGCCAGCACGTGCGCGAGCGGCAGGAACATCAGGGTTCGGGAGTGGAGGCCCGGCCCCCACTGGACGACGTCGCGCGCGAAGTGCAGCACGTTGATCGCGGCCGCCGCGAAGTTCCCATGGGTGATGATCGCGCCCTTGGGCGAGCCCGTGGTGCCGGAGGTGTAGACGATCGAGGCGGGGTCGGCGAGGGACGGGCGCGCGCGGGCGGCCTCGAGGTCCTCGGGGGCGACGGCGGCGCCGTCCTCCTCGAGGGCGGCCAGGCCCGCCTCGGTCAGGGGGAACAGGTCCAGCTCGACGTCGGCCGACGTCGCCGCGGCGCGGGCGAGGTCGCCGAGCGTGTCATCGGCGTGGGCCAGGACGCGGGTCCCGGAGTCGGCGAGGATGTGGCGGACCTGGCTCTCGGAGGAGGTCTCGTAGATCGGCACGGAGACCGCGCCGGCGAACCACACCGCCTGGTCGAGGACAGCCCACTCGTAGCTCGTGGGGGCGAAGATCGCGACCCGGTCGCCGGGGGCCACGCCGCGGGCGATCAGTCCCCGCGCGACGGCCCGGACGCGGTCCAGGAAGGCGCCGAAGCGGACGTCCGTCCAGCCGCCGGCGCCGTTGCGCAGGGCGTAGACGGGCGCCGTCGGGTCCTCGGAGCACGAGGTGAGGATGAGGTCGGTGAGGTTGCTCTCCGCGGGAGGCATCGCCACGAGCTCGGTGGCGGACTCGGTGAGCGGGCTGGAAGTGGTCACCCCCCGAGGGTAGCCATACCGGTGGTCGCCGTCAGTTCCATGTACCCACGTCAGGGCAGGCTATGTCAGGCCGGGGTCGCTCAGATCCAGCTGCTGAACCACATACGCCAGCGCCACTGCGGGTAGGGGATGGTCTCGCCGATCCACACGGGCAGGAAGAACAGGGACACGGCGACGGCGAGCGCCACGTACGCGGCGACGATCGCCCCGCCCCAGCGCGGGCCGGGCCGATGGCCGGGGCGCAGCAACAGGGAGAGGACGAGCACGATCATCAGGATGAGGAAGGGCTCGTAGGCGATCGAGTAGAAGAAGAACATGGTGCGCTCGGGCCACAGGAACCACACGATCTGCCCGGCCACGTAGGCGCCCAGGAGGGCGCCGGCACGCCAATCGCGGTACCGGACGAGCACGGCCAGGCAGACGAGCACGGCCGCCAGGCCGGTCCACCACACGAACGGGTTGGCGATGTCCGTGATGGCCGCCGCGCAGTCCGCGGCGGCGCTCGCGGGACAGCCGTCCTCCCCGGGCTTGCCGCCCTCGTAGTAGTAGCTGACGGGGCGCCCCATGAAGGGCCATGTGTACGGGCTGGCGCCGTAGTCGTGGGGGCTCGTCAGGCTCTCGTGGAACGCCGTGGACTCGAGGTGGTAGTGCACCAGCGAGCGCAGCGGTCCGGGCACCAGCGCCGACGGCCCCTGCGCCGGGTTCTCCTCCGCCCAGTGCCGGTGGTAGCCGCCGTCGGTCACGAACCAGCCGGTCCACGAGGCCAGGTACGTCAGCGCGCCGCCGCCCACGACGGCCGCGAACGCCAGGAATCCGTCCCGGCGCACGGCCGCGCTGATCCACCGGCGGATGCCTGCGGTCCGGCGGGCCTCCATGTCCCACAGCACCGTGAGCAGGCCGAACACGGCCATGAAGGCCAGCCCGGAGAGCTTCACGGCGCAGCCCGCGCCCAGCAGCAGCCCGGCCAGCAGGCGCCAGGGCCGCCAGCCCAGCCACGGGCCGGTGGCGAGGGGGTCGGGGTGGCCGCGCCCGACGTCGCGGGCGATGCGCGCGGCCAGCTGCCGCCGCCCGTGCACGCGGTCCGCCAGGAGTGCCGCGAAGGCGGCGATCACGAAGAAGGAGAGGAACATGTCCAGCAGGCCGATGCGGGACATCACGATGTGGTGGCCCTCCGTGGCCAGCAGCAGGCCGGCCACCGCGCCGAGGGAGACGGAGCGGAACAGGTGCTGGGCGATCAGCGTGGTGATCAGCACGGAGAGCGTGCCCGCCACCGCCGCGCTGAACCGCCATCCCACGCCGTTGTCCGCGCCGAAAGCCAGCATGCCCAGGCCGATCAGCCACTTGCCCAGCGGCGGGTGGACCACGTAGGCGGGGTCGGGGAGCGGCTCGGCCTCGCCGCGGGCGAAGGCGTCGTTCACGTCCTCCTCCCAGCGGCGCTCGTAGCCGGACTCCAGGAGGGAGTAGGCGTCCTTGGGGTAGTAGGTCTCGTCGAAGATCAGCTGGTCCGGGAAGCCCAGGTTGGTGAAGCGGACGACGGCGGCCAGCGCCGTGACCAGCAGCGGCACGATCCAGTGCCAGCGGGTCAGCGCCGCGTCGGGGACGCCCAGGCGCTCGCGGAGGGCGGGCGCGGAGAACGGCGCGCGACGGGCGGCATGCGCCCCCCGAGGGACGGCAGGGCCGGACGACGGGCGCGAGGCGAGGGCGGAGGCGGGCACGCGCCCATGCTACGGGGGCGGTGCGGCGGGGCGGGGGCCGCCGAGGAGGCGTGAAGGACGGCGACGCAGAGAGCGGCCCCCGCGTAGTCTCGAACGCGTCCCCGTCCCCTCCCCTCAGGAGCCCCATCGTGACTCACGGCCGTGTCATCTTGGCCGCCACGCCCATCGGCAATCTCGGGGACGCCTCCGCGCGGCTGCGGGAGCTGCTCGCCGAGGCGGACGTGATCGCCGCCGAGGACACGCGCACCGCGCGGCACCTCTGCCAGGCGCTCGGGGTGAGCGCCACGGGCCGCTTCCTGGCCCACCACGAGCACAACGAGGAGGCCTCCGCCCGGGGGCTGCTGGAGCAGGTGCGTGCCGGCGCCACCGTGGCCGTGGTGTCGGATGCCGGCATGCCGACGGTCTCCGACCCCGGCTACCGGCTCGTGGCCGCCGCCGTGGCCGAGGGCCTCGACGTCACGTGCGCCCCCGGCCCGAGCGCCGTGACCACGGCGCTGGCGCTGTCCGGCATGCCGACCGACCGGTTCGCCTTCGACGGCTTCCTGCCGCGCAAGGACGGCGACCGCCGCCGCCGCTTCGAGGAGATCCGCACCGACCCGCGCACGGTGGTGTACTTCGAGTCCCCCCAGCGCCTCACGGATGCACTCGCGGTGCTCGCCGAGACGCTCGGCGCGCAGCGTCCCGTGTGCGTCGCCCGCGAGCTCACCAAGCTCCACGAGGAGGTCGTCCGCGGCACCGCCGAGGAGGTCCTCGCGTGGGCGCGAGAGCGGGCCGCGGGGGAGGGGATTCGCGGGGAGATCGTGATCGTCGTGGGACCCGCGGCGCCCACGGAGGGCGCCGGTGGCGCCACCGAGGCGGACGCCGTCGCCGAGGTGGGGGTGCTGGTGGATTCCGGCACCCGGCTGAAGGAGGCGGTGGCCGCCGTCGCGAGCGCGCACGGGCTGCGCAGCCGGGATCTCTACCAGGCGGTGTTGGCGGCGCGCGCTGGCTAGGATCCCAGGTGGGCGCCGCGTGCCGCGCGCGTCGGAATAGGACGGGTCACCAGGCGGTTGACCTGCGCGTGTGCGGGATGCCTTTCGGCCCCCGCGACCGAGTTGAAAGAGGTGCACCCATGACCGTGACCCCCGAGCAGGAGAAGACCCTCCTGGAGTCCGTCCCCACCGGCCTGCTGATCGACGGCGAGTGGCGTGACGCCTCCTCCGGCAAGACCTTCGACGTGAAGGATCCGGCCACCGGCAAGGTCATCGCGAGCCTGCAGGACGCGAACTCCGACGACGCCATGGCCGCCTTCGACGCCGCGTGCGCCGCGCAGGCCGACTGGGCCCGCACCCCGGCCCGCGAGCGCGCGGACATCCTCCGCCGCGCCTACGACATGATCAACGAGCGCGCCGAGGACTTCGCGCTGCTCATGACCCTCGAGATGGGCAAGCCGCTGGCCGAGGCCCGCGGTGAGGTCGTCTACGGCAACGGGTTCCTCCGCTGGTTCTCCGAGGAGGCCGTCCGCCACTACGGGCGCACCCTCACCATGCCGGAGGGCACCCTGAAGATGCAGGTGCACCACAAGCCGGTCGGCCCGTGCCTGCTCATCACCCCCTGGAACTTCCCGCTGGCCATGGCCACGCGCAAGGTCGGCCCCGCCGTCGCCGCCGGCTGCACCATGGTGCTCAAGGCCGCCAAGCTGACCCCGCTCACCACCCAGCTCTTCGCCCAGGTGATGATGGAGGCCGGCCTGCCCAAGGGCGTCCTCAACGTGGTCTCCGGCTCCTCCGCTTCGGCCATCTCCGGCCCGATCATGCAGGACCCGCGCCTGCGCAAGGTGTCCTTCACCGGCTCCACCCCGGTGGGCGTGCGCCTCATGAAGGACGCCGCGGACAACGTGCTGCGCACCTCCATGGAGCTCGGCGGCAACGCCCCGCTCATCGTCTTCGAGGACGCGGACGTCGACGCCGCCGTCGAGGGCGCCTTCGCAGCCAAGATGCGCAACATGGGCGAGGCCTGCACCGCGGCCAACCGCTTCCTCGTGCACGAGGACCTCGCCGAGGAGTTCACGCAGAAGTTCGTCGCCAAGCTGGAGGCCCTCAAGCCCCTGCGCGGCACCGATCCGGAGTCCACTCTCGGCCCGATCATCTCCGAGGACGCCCGCGAGGACATCCACGCGCTCGTCAGCGAGGCCGTCGAGGCCGGTGCCGAGGTGCTCACCGGCGGGCAGAAGATCGAGGGCGACGGCTACTTCTACGCGCCCACCGCGCTGAAGGTCCAGGAGGGCAACCCGATCCTGAAGCAGGAGATCTTCGGCCCCGTGGCCCCGATCGTCACCTTCTCCACGGAGCAGGAGGCCATCGAGATGGCCAACGACACCGAGTACGGCCTGGCCTCCTACCTGTTCACCCGCGACTACACCCGCATGTACCGCGTGGCCGAACAGATCGAGTTCGGCCTCATGGGCTACAACGTGGGCGTCATCTCCAACCCGGCGGCCCCGTTCGGCGGCATGAAGCAGTCCGGCCTCGGCCGCGAGGGCGGCGCCGAGGGCATCGAGGAGTACACCACGGTGCAGTACATCGGCATCGCCGACCCCTACGCGGACGCGCCGGCCCCGGCCGCTCCGCAGGACGGCGCGGTCAACGCCGACTGACCTCTCGCCGAGCGGATGACGCGGCCCGCCGCCCCCGGAATGCACGGGGCGGCGGGCCGCCGTGCCGTTCACGGTCGCCGGGCTATCCTCCAAGGGTCGAAGCCGTGAAGAACCTCGCCCGCCGTGCCGCGCTCGCCGCGGCGGTGCCGGCCGTGACTGCCCTCGACGCCTGGCGCTGCCGGGGCCGGGACACCGCCGACCTCGCCTCCGACGTCACCGTCTGCGTCAAGACGTTCGAGCGACCGGCCGTCATGGCCCGCTTCGTGCGCAGCACCCGGCGGATCTTCTCCGGGCGGATCGTGGTGGCCGACGACTCCCGCCGTCCGTTCGCCACCGAGGACCCGGGTGTGACCGTGATCGGGCTGCCGTTCAACTCGGGAGTCGCCGTGGGGCGCAACGCCGCCCTGGCCGCGGTGGACACGGAGTTCACGCTCGTGACGGACGACGACATCGTCTTCACCCGGGCCACGGGGTGGGATCAGGCCCTGCAGTACCTGCAGGAGCACCCGCGTACCACTCCCGTACCCCGTGGAACCGCTTCTTCACGGAGCATCGGAACGACGTCGAGGGAGACTTCTCACTGCTGCGCCGCAAGTGGAGCGAACGCGCCGCGGCGGGGGCCCCGGTGCGTCCGCGGCCGGCGCCGGTCGGCTCGTTGACGTCCGACCTCTGAGCCGTGCCGTCACGGCCGTGAACCTACAGTGGTGGGCATGACCGACCCGCATGCCACTCGATCGACTGCCCCGCCCTCCGACAACGCGGATCACGAGGCCGGCGTTCCGGTGGCCTATCGGCCGCCCTCGATCTCGGACTCCGTGGCAGCGGACGACGCAGGGGCCGGACCCCGCCGCGACGCGCGGGAGGAGAAGTCGGGACGCCGGCGCCGTCTCGAGTACCCGCCCGCCCCGGAGCCGTTGCCGGTGGCCGTGGTGGACAACCACACGCATCTGGACTTCCGGGACGGCCTGGTCCGCGTGGACGTGCATCAGGCCATGGATGCCGCGGAGGCCGTCGGTGTGGTCGGTGCGGTGCAGGTGGGGTGCGACGTCGAGTCGGCCCGCTTCACGGTGGAGGCGATCGAGGCCGAGCCGCGGCTGCTGGGTGCCGTGGCCATCCACCCGAACGACGCCGCCCGGCACGCCGAGCGCGGCGACCTGGACGCGGCGCTCGCGGTGATCGAAGAGCTGGCCCGGCACCCCCGGGTGCGCGCGGTGGGGGAGACGGGACTCGACTACTTCCGCACGCAGGACGACGCGGGCCAGGCCGCTCAGCACGAGGCCTTCCGCTGGCACATCCGCCTGGCGCGCGCCCTCGGCAAGGCGCTGCAGATCCACGACCGGGACGCGCACGACGACGTCGTCCGGATCCTGCTCGAGGAGGAGGCCGACGGCGGCCTGCCGCCCCACGTCGTGTTCCACTGCTTCTCCGGGGGACCCGAACTGGCGCGGACGTGCATCGAGCACGGGTGGCACATGAGCTTCGCCGGGCCCGTCACGTTCAAGGCCAACGACGCGCTGCGCGATGCGCTGCGCCTCGCCCCGCCGGAGCTGTTGCTGGTGGAGACCGACGCTCCCTTCCTCACCCCGCACCCGCACCGCGGCCGACCCAACGCGCCCTACCTGATCCCACTGACCCTGCGGGGCATGGCGGAAACGCGGGGCGAGGACGTGGCCGACCTGGGACGGGCCGTGATGGTCAACACCACTCGGGTCTACGGCGAGTGCTGATCCAGATACTCCGCCTACGATGGACCGCGTGCTGACCCGATTCCTGAAGAGGCGACTCCCGGACGGGACGCAATACCTGGTGGACCGGGGCATGCGCATCCGCCTGGTGTTCGTCGTCCTGGGCTCCATCGTCGTCGCGCTCCTGGAGATGGCGGCTCTCGCGTCGGTCCTCCCGCTCGTGAACCTCCTGACCTCCGGGAAGACCGGCGTCCCCGTCCTCGAGGGCCTGCTGGCGAGCTGGGGCGCGACCACGGTGGGCAGGCAGGCCCTCGCGTTTTCCGGGATCATCGTGGTGGCGTTCCTCCTCAAGGCCGTGCTCGTCCTGGCCTTCCGCTGGTGGACCATGGGGTTCACCAACCGGAACCTGATCGAAACCTCGTCCAAGCTCCTCCGGTACTACCTGCGCGCCGACTACGGCCTGCATCTGACCCGCACGGTGGGCACGCTGGTGAACAATGTCACCGGTACATCCACCATGGCGTACACCGGGGTGATCAACGGCGCCGTCACCCTGCTGACCGAGGCGGTCACCCTCGTGGCCGTTGCGGTGGTGCTGGGCGTGTCCATGCCGCTGACGGCGCTGGGAATGGCGGTCTACTTCCTGCTGATCACCTTCGTGCTCAAGCAGTTCATCCGCCGCCCGGCCAGCAGGCTCGGCTGGACGCTGGTGACCACGGGCGAGGCCGCGAACACCGCCGCGCTGCAGGGCCTGGAGAACTACAAGGACGTGAAGATCCGGGGCAACGACTCGGCCTTCATGAACCAGTACCGCAACGCCCGCACCGCGGGCGCGGCCGCCACCCGGCTCAAGATGATCCTCACGATGATGCCCCGGTACGTGCTCGAGGTGGCCTTCGTGGCCGCCATCGCCGGACTGGTGGCCTTCGCGTTCCTCTCCGGGCGAGGCGAGGAGGCCTTCGGCTCCCTCGCGCTCCTCGCCATGGCGGGCTTCCGCGTGCTCCCCTCGATGGCGGCCATCATGGCCACGAGCAACGAGATCCGGACGTCCTGGCCGGCCTTCGAGCGCACAGTGTCGGAACTCAAGGACGCCCAGCCCGTGCTCGCCTCGGCAGACCGCGCGTACGAGCACATCGACTTCACGCGCTCCTTGGAGGTACGGGACGCGAGTTTCACCTACCCCGGCAAGGACGAGCCGGTCCTGAAGGACATCGACCTCACCATCCCGTTCGGCTCCTCCTACGCCTTCGTGGGCGGCAGCGGCGCCGGCAAGACCACTCTCATCGACCTGCTGATCGGCTTCCACCACGCGCAGGCCGGCGGCGTGTACGTGGACGGGCAGAAGCTCGATGCGAACCCGCGCGGCTGGTGGGACAACGTGGGGTTCGTCCCGCAGTCCGTCACCGTGGTCAACGGCACCGTGCTGCACAACGTCCTGCTGGACACCGAGGCCGCCGAGACCGTGGACCGCTCCGAGGTGGAGCGCGTCCTCCGCGACGCCCAGCTCGGCGAGTGGCTGGACGCCTTGCCCGACGGCCTGGACACCGTCATCGGCGAGGGCGCCGTCGGCGTCTCCGGCGGCCAGCGCCAGCGCCTCGGCATCGCCCGCGCGCTGTACCGGCGCCCGCGGCTCCTCGTGCTGGACGAGGCGACGTCGGCGCTCGACAACCTCACGGAGCGCCGCGTGACGGACGTGATCCAGGCTCTCAGCGGGAGGATCACCGTGCTGGTGGTGGCCCACCGGCTCTCCACCGTGAAGCACTGCGATCAGATCGTCCTCATGGACCAGGGCCGCATCGCCGGCCAGGGGACCTTCCAGGGACTCCAGGAGACCAGCCCGGAGTTCCGCGAGCTCGTCGAGCTCGGCGACCTGTCCACGTGAGCCGGAGGCGCCCGCCCCTCTCGCGTCCCGCTCCGCCGATAGACTCCCACGCATGACCCAGCACCCCGAGGCACCCGCGCCGGCCCCGCTCCTCAGCGCAGCGGACGTGCGGCGCATCGCCGCGGAGCTGGACCTGCGCCCCACCAAGCAGTGGGGCCAGAACTTCGTGATCGATCCCAACACCATCCGGCGCATCGTGCAGGCGGCCGGAGTCGGCCCGGAGGAGCACGTGCTGGAGATCGGGCCCGGTCTCGGCTCCCTCACGCTGGGCCTGCTGGACGCCGCGTCCGCGGTCACCGCGGTGGAGATCGACCCGGTGACCGCCGCGCGGCTGCCCCGCACGGTGGCCGACTACCGGCCGGAGGCGGCGGACGCCCTCGCGGTGCTGCACGCGGACGCCATGACCCTCTCCCCGCACGAGCTGGACGCGGTCCGGCCCGCGGCCGCCGGCACGGGCCCCACGGCCCTCGTGGCCAACCTCCCGTACAACGTCGCCGTGCCCGTGCTGCTGCACGCGCTCGCGGTCCTGCCAGGGCTGCGTCACGGACTCGTGATGGTGCAGGACGAGGTCGCGGACCGCCTCGCCGCCCCGCCCGGCTCCCGGGTCTACGGCGTCCCCTCCGCCAAGGCCGCCTGGTACGCGGACGTCCGCAAGGCCGGCGTGATCGGCACGCAGGTGTTCTGGCCCGCCCCGCGCATCCACTCCGGCCTCGTCGCCTTCACACGCCGCGAGCCCCCGGTCTCGGACGTCGACCGCCAGGACGTGTTCGCCGCGGTGGACGCCGCGTTCTCCCAGCGCCGCAAGACCCTGCGGGCCGCCCTCGCGAGCTGGGCCGGCACGCCGGCGCTCGCGGAGGAGGCGCTCCGCGCCGCCGGCGTGGACCCCCGCGCGCGGGGCGAGCAGCTGGACATCGCCGCCTTCGCGCGCATCGCGCGGCACCGCCCTGCGGCAGGGGAGGCCCGCCCGTGAGCCAGGACCCCACCGCCCGCCACGTCACGGCCACCGCCCCCGGCAAGGTCAACCTGTCCCTGCGGGTCGGCCCGCCCGGCCTCGACGGCTACCACCCGGTGGCCACTGTGTACCTCGCCGTCAGCCTGCGGGAGACCGTCACGGCCATCGTCCGCCCGGACGCCCGGATCACGGTCGCCCCGTCGCAGCGCCAGGTGAGCCTCGTGGACACCGCGGACGTGCCGTGGGACGAGCGCAACCTCGCCCATCGGGCGGCCGTCCACCTCCGGGAGACCCTCGGCCTGGAGCCGGACACCCACGGCGTGGACCTCGAGGTCGCCAAGCAGGTGCCCGTGGCCGGAGGCATGGGCGGCGGCTCCGCGGACGCGGCCGCCGCACTCCTCGCGTGCGCCGCCCTGTGGGAGACGGGCCTGACCCGCAGCCAGCTCGCCGAGATCGCGGCCCCCCTCGGCGCGGACGTGCCGTTCGCCGTCATGGGCGGCGCCGCCGTCGGGCTGGGCACCGGAGCGGACCTCACCCCCGTGGCAGCGCGCCGCCCCGTGCACCTCGTGCTCGTGCCGGCCGACGCCGGACTCTCCACTCCCGTGGTGTTCCGCACCCTGGACGAGCTGCGCCGGGACGGCGTCCTGACGGATGCCGCCGGGGCACCGGAGGTCAACCAGGACGTGCTGCGCGCGCTCACCGCCGCGGACCCGCTCGCCCTCGCCACCGCGATGGACAACGACCTCCAGACCCCGGCGGTCGCCCTGTTCCCGGACCTCTCGGACATGCTCGACCTGGGCCTGGACGAGGGGGCCCTGGGCGGCATGGTCTCCGGCTCCGGGCCCACCCTGCTCTTCGTGACGCACACGGAGCAGGACGCCCTGCGCCTGGCCACGGCCATCCAGGAGCGCACCGGCGTGGACGCCCTGCCCGTGCGCGGCCCCGTCCCCGGGTCCCACGTGCTCTGACGCTCCGCGCGCCTCCGCTCTCGCCCCCCGCACCCGCCTCCCCCCGCCTCCTTCCGGAAGGACCTCCACCCCATGGCCCACCTGCTCGGCGCCGAGAACATCGGCATCGCCTTCGGCACCCGCACCATCCTCGAGGGGCTCTCCCTGGGGGTGGACGAGGGCGACCGCATCGGCCTGGTGGGCCGCAACGGCGACGGCAAGTCCACCCTCCTGCGCATCCTCGCCGGCCTGCAGACGCCGGACTCGGGGCGCGTCACCCGGCGTGGAGGGGTGCGCGTGGGCGTGCTGGACCAGCAGGACCGCCTGGACCCGGAGGACACGGTGCGCCACGCTGTCGTCGGGAACGTGGACGACCACGTGTGGGCCTCGGACCCCACGATCCGGGACGTCCTCGGCGGCCTCCTCACGGGCCTGGACCTCGAGCAGAGGGTCGAGGGCCTCTCCGGCGGTCAGCGCCGCCGCGTCGCGCTCGCCCGGCTCCTCGCGGGCGACGACGACGTGGTCTTCCTCGACGAGCCCACCAACCACCTCGACGTGGAGGGCGTGGCCTGGCTTGCCCAGCACCTGAACTCCCGCTGGCGGCCCACCGACGGCGGCCTCGTGATCGTGACCCACGACCGCTGGTTCCTCGACGCCGTGTGCACGCGCACGTGGGAGGTCCACGACGCCACCGTGGACCCCTTCGACGGCGGCTACGCGGCCTGGGTGCTCGCGCGCGCGGAGCGCGCCCGCCAGAGCGCCGTGGTGGAGCAGAAGCGCCAGCAGCTCATGAAGAAGGAGCTGGCCTGGCTGCGCCGTGGTGCCCCGGCCCGCACCGCCAAGCCCAAGTTCCGCATCGAGGCCGCCAACGCGATCATCGCGGACGTGCCGGAGCCGCGGGACTCCGTCTCCCTCGCCAAGACCGCCACGGCACGCCTGGGCAAGGACGTGCTGGACCTCGAGGACGTGAGCCTGACCCTGGGGGACAAGCGGATCCTCGAGGACGTCACCCTGCGCCTCGCCCCCGGCGAGCGCCTCGGGATCGTGGGCGTCAACGGCGCGGGCAAGTCCACGCTCCTGCGCCTCCTCGACGGCAGGCTGGCCCCGGACTCCGGGAAGATCAAGCGCGGCAAGACCGTGGTCACCGCCACTCTCACGCAGGACGTGAAGGAGCTGGACGAGGTCTCCCACCTGCGCGTGGCCGAGGTGATGGCACGCGAGGGAACCACATTCCAGGTGGGCGGCAAGGACGTCTCCGCGGGGCAGCTGCTGGAGCAGCTCGGGTTCGGTCCCACCCGTCAGTGGACCCGCGTGGACGAGCTCTCCGGCGGCGAGCGGCGCCGTCTGCAGCTGCTGCGCCTGCTCGTGGGGGAGCCCAACGTCCTCATGCTGGACGAGCCCACCAACGACCTGGACACGGACACCCTGGCCGCCGTGGAGGACGTCCTGGACGGCTGGCCCGGCACGCTCGTCGTCGTCTCGCACGACCGCTACCTCCTCGAGCGCGTCACCGACCACCAGATCGCCCTGCTGGGGGACGGGAAGGTGCGCGGCCTGCCCGGCGGCGTGGAGCAGTACCTCGAGCTGCGCGCCGCCATGGAGGACGGCGCCGCGGCCCCGGCGGGCTCCGGCGCGCCGTCGCGGGGGCGGAACAACGCCGTCGGCACGTGCGCAGGGATGGGAAACCCGAGGTCGGCTGCCGCCTCCGGCGGCTCCGAGGCGGAGCGCCGCCAGGCGCGCAAGGACATGGCCCGGATCGAGAGGCAGATGGACCGGCTGCGCGAGAAGCGCGCCCGGCTGGACGCCCGCATGGCCGAACTCGGCCAGGCCCAGGAGTTCGACGGGCTGTCCTCCGTCTCCGCCGAGGTGCGCGACGTGGACGCTCAGCTCGAGGTCCTCGAGGAGGAGTGGCTGTCCGCCGCAGAACTCGAGGGCTGAGCCGAGCGGGTGCTGCACAACTGCAGCACAGGATCCGCTGCGCGGAGGGGAGCGCTCCGTCTATGATTCTTCAGGAACCTGCGTCATACGGCGAAACACGGAGTGAGGAGTCGAGACAGGTGCCTGACACCAACGCAGCGCCGCCGGCCCCCTCGGGGCTGTCGGCCGGCGCCACGGTCCGACGCCGCGTCCTCGGGGCTCCGTGGGAGCAGGGGCTGCCGCGACTCGTGCTCCTCGTGGACGTGCTGGCCGTGGTGCTGGCCACGTTCCTCTCCGCCGAACTGCGCTTCGGCGCCGCCGGTCTCGAGCCGATCCCCGGCCTGGACGCCGTGAACTACGGGATCATCAGCGTGGTCCTGAGCGTCCTGTGGGTGCTCACGCTGGGGGTGGAGGGCGCCCGGGACATCCGCATCCTCAGCGTCGGCGCGGAGGAGTACAAACGGGTCCTGCGCGCCACGCTCCACCTCTTCGGCGTGGTGGCCATCGTGGCCTTCGCCGCGGGACTCGAGGTGGCCCGCGGCTACATCGCCCTCGCCCTTCCCCTGGGCGTCCTGCTCCTGCTGATCGGCAGGTTCGTGGTGCGCGGCTGGGTGGCCCGCCGGCGCCAGGCGGGCGCGTTCCGCCGTCGCCTGCTGCTGGTGGGCGGCCCGCGGGCCGTCCAGCACGTGTTCGACGCGCTCGACTCGGAGGCCGGTGCCGGCTACGCGCCCGTGGCCGCGCTGCTGCCCGGCTACAAGCCGCGCGCGGCCGGATGGCTGCCCGTTCCCGTCCGCACGGACGTGGAGGGCGTGGCCGAGGTGGTCGCCCAGGTGGAGGCCCTGGAGATCGACGCGGTGGTGATCACCTCGGGCCACCCCTTCGTGCCGAGCGACGTCCGGCAGCTGGGCTGGGAGCTGCAGGAGCGCGGGGTCTCCCTCATCATGGCCCCGGCCCTGCTGGACGTGGCCGGGCCCCGGCTGCACACGCAGCCGCTGGCCGGCCTGCCGCTGATCCACCTCTCCACCCCTCGCCTGGCGCCGGGCAAGGCATTCACCAAGCGGGCCTTCGACCTGGTGGCCGCGTGCCTGGGCCTCGTCGTCATCTCCCCGCTGCTGCTGGCCGTCGCCATCGCCGTGAAGGCCACCGACGGCGGCCCCGTCCTCTTCCGTCAGGAGCGCATCGGCCTGGGGGGCGTCCCGTTCACCATGCTCAAGTTCCGTTCCATGGTGGCGGACGCGGAGGAGGTCAAGGCGCAGCTGGAGTCCGACTCCGGCGAGGGCAACGTGCTGTTCAAGATGAAGGAGGATCCGCGCATCACGAAGGTGGGCAAGGTCATCCGGCGCACGAGCATCGACGAGCTGCCCCAGCTGGTGAACGTGGTGAAGGGGGACATGTCCCTCGTGGGTCCCCGGCCGCACCTGGCGCACGAGGTGGAGCAGTACGAGGAGCACGTGCACCGCCGCTTCCTGGTGCAGCCCGGCATCACGGGCCTGTGGCAGGTCTCCGGGCGCTCGGACCTCTCGTGGGAGGACGCCGTGCGCCTGGACCTGTACTACGTGGAGAACTGGTCCATCCTGGGGGACATGGTGATCCTCGCCCGCACCGCCCGTGCGGTGGTGGCCGCCGAGGGCGCCTACTGAGCCTGTGGAAGAATGAGCCGTCGTCGCGCCCGGCGTGGGCCGTGACGCTCCGCCCTGGTGTAATGGCAGCACGCCGGCCTTTGGAGCCGTGCAGTCTAGGTTCGAATCCTAGGGGCGGAACGCCCGCACCCTGACCGGGAGCGCGGCACGCCCCGCTTCCCCGAGCATCAGGAGCCCCGCGCATGACGCAGCCTGCCGTCCGTCCCTCCGCCGTGATCGTGCTGGCCGCCGGCCAGGGCACCCGCATGAAGTCGGCCACGCCGAAGATCATGCACGCCATCGGCGGCCGCTCGCTCGTGGGCCACGCGCTCGCCGCCGCGCAGTCGCTGCAGCCGGAGCACCTCGTGGCCGTCGTGCGCCACGAGCGGGACCGCGTGGCCGAGCACATTGAGGGCGTCGCGCAGGACCTGGGCATCTCCGGCCTGGCGATCGCGGACCAGGACGAGGTGCCGGGCACCGGCCGTGCCGTCGAGCTCGGCCTCGCCGCCCTGCCGGAGGACCTCGCGGGCACCGTGGTGGTCACATACGGCGACGTCCCGCTGCTCACCCCGGAGACCCTCGCGGACCTCGTGGCCACCCACGAGGCGGACGGCAACGCCGTCACCGTGCTCACCGCCACCCTCGAGGACGCCACCGGCTACGGGCGCATCGTCCGCGACGCGGAGGGCCTCGTGGAGCGCATCATGGAGCACAAGGACGCCCTGGCCCACGCCGCGTCCACCGGCGACTCCTCCTTCGTGGAGATCGCGGAGGTCAACTCCGGCATCTATGCCTTCGACGCCGCCCTGCTGCGCCGCACCCTCCCGCTGCTCTCCACGGAGAACGTGCAGGGCGAGAAGTACCTCACCGACGTGCTGGGCATGGCTCGCGCGGAGGGCGGCCGCGTGGCCTCCGTGGGCACGGAGGACGTGTGGGAGGTGGAGGGGGCCAACGACCGCCGCCAGCTCTCCGACCTCGGCCGCCAGCTCAACGACCGCGTGCTGCGCCGCTGGATGAAGGAGGGCGTCACCGTCGTGGACCCGTCCTCCACCTGGGTGGACGTCACCGTCACGCTCGCTTCGGACGTCACCCTCAAGCCCGGCACGCAGCTCCACGGCACCACCACGGTGGCCACCGGAGCGGTCGTCGGCCCGGACTCCACGCTCACCGACACCCGCGTGGGGGAGTGTGCCACCGTCAAGCGCACCGACGCCACCGAAGCCGTGATCGGTGACGACGCCTCCGTGGGCCCGTTCACCTACCTGCGCCCGGGCACGGTGCTGGGCGAGGAGGGCAAGATCGGCGCGTTCTACGAGACCAAGAAGGTCACCGTGGGCCGCGGCGCCAAGCTCTCCCACCTCGGCTACGCGGGGGACGCGGAGATCGGCGAGTACACCAACATCGGCTGCGGCAACATCACCGCCAACTACGACGGCGTGAACAAGCACCGCACCGTGATCGGCGCCCACGTGCGCACCGGCTCCAACACCGTGTTCACCGCACCGGTGACCGTGGGCGACGGCGCCTACACCGGCGCCGGCGCCGTGGTGCGCGAGGACGTGCCCGCCGGAGCGCTGGCCCTGAACGCGGTGAGCCAGCGGACCATCGAGGGCTGGGTCACCTCCCGCCGGCCCGGCACCTCCTCGGCGCAGGCCGCCGAGGCCGCCGGAACGGGGACCGACGCGGATCAGCGCGGCGGCGCGGGCGCCTGAGCGGGCGCTCGGCCTGGGCGCACACGCCTAGGATGGGAGGCAGGATCAGCGCGGGGGGCGCCTGGCAGGCACAAGCAGCGAGCAGTGGCCGCGGATCCGCGGCCACGGAGAGCAGGGACGTCATGAGTGAACTGAGCCGGAGCGAGGACAAGCGGCTGGTGCTGGCCACGGGGCGGGCACACCCCGAGCTCGCGCAGGAGATCGCCGATGCCCTGGGCACCGAGCTGCTGCCCATGAGCGCGTACGACTTCGCCAACGGGGAGATCTACGTCCGCTCGGGCGAGTCGGTGCGCGGCAAGGACGTCTTCGTCATCCAGTCCCACCCGGCGCCGCTGAACAACCACCTCATGGAGCAGCTCATCATGCTGGACTCCATGAAGCGCGCCTCGGCCCGCCGCATCAACGTGGTCTCCCCGTTCTACCCCTACGCCCGCCAGGACAAGAAGGGCCGCGGGCGCGAGCCCATCTCGGCCCGCCTGGTGGCGGACCTCTACAAGACCGCCGGTGCCTCGCGCATCATGAGCGTGGACCTGCACACCGCGCAGATCCAGGGCTTCTTCGACGGCCCGGTGGACCATCTCTTCGCCATCCCGCTGCTCGCGGACTACATCCGCGGCCAGGTGGAGGGGGAGAAGGTCACCGTGGTCTCCCCGGACACCGGCCGCGTGCGCGTGGCCGAGCAGTGGGCGGACCGCCTGGGCGGCGTGCCGCTCGCGTTCGTGCACAAGAGCCGCGACCTCACCACGCCGAACAAGGCCGAGTCCAAGACCGTGGTGGGCGACGTCGAGGGACGCGTGTGCGTGCTGATCGACGACATGATCGACACGGGCGGCACGATCGCCGGCGCTGTGCGCATCCTCAAGGACGCCGGCGCGAAGGACGTCATCATCGCCGCCACGCACGCCGTGTTCTCGGACCCGGCCGCGCAGCGCCTCGGCGACTCCGGGGCCCGTGAGATCGTGGTGACCAACACCCTGCCGATCCCGCCGGAGAAGCGCTTCGAGAAGCTCACCGTGCTCTCGATCGCCCCGCTGATCGCCCGCGCCATCCGCGAGGTGTTCGAGGACGGCTCCGTGACCAGCCTGTTCGACGGCGACGCCTGAGCATGACGGGTACCACGGCCGCCGCTGAGCCGAAGCACGCCCGCCTGCCC
The DNA here is from genome assembly GCF_040702705.1 of Micrococcus sp. NPDC078436. Classification (NCBI taxonomy): domain Bacteria; kingdom Bacillati; phylum Actinomycetota; class Actinomycetes; order Micrococcales; family Micrococcaceae; genus Micrococcus; species Micrococcus sp. NPDC078436. The sequence continues at coordinate 86,375 of NZ_JBFBLX010000006.1, forward strand.
GGATGGCTGGCTGTGCTGCTGAACGTGGCCGTCGCGATCATCGTGGTGGCGGTGGTCCAGGCGTTCTGGGTGAAGGTCTACTCCGTGCCGTCGGGCTCGATGGAGAACACCCTGGAGATCGGGGACCGCATGCTGGTGAACCGGACCGCCTACCCGGACGGCATGGCGGAGCAGCAGGACGTGGTGGTGTTCAACGCCAACGAGGACTGGGCCCAGCCGATGCCCGAGGACGGCCCGCTCGAGGCCGTGGTGCGTGGATTCGGCGATCTCACGGGCATCGGCCGCTCCCACGAGCAGGCGCTCGTGAAGCGCGTCATCGGTGAGGCCGGGCAGACGGTCTCCTGCTGCACCTCGGCCGGCCAGGTGGTGGTGGACGGCTCGCCCCAGGACGAGCCGTACGTGTTCGAGGACCTGCCGTTCGTGCCCGGCCGGCTCGACTGCGAGTCCGACGTGGTCTCGTCGCGGTGCTTCGGCCCCGTGACCGTCCCCGCGGACTCCATGCTCGTGATGGGCGACCACCGCTCGAACTCCGCCGACTCCGTGATCGCCTGCCGGGGCACCGTGGGGGAGCAGACCGACGGCTGCGCCCGCTTCGTGCGGCGTGACGACATCGTGGGGAAGGTGTTCACCACGGTGTGGCCGCCCTCGAACTGGGGCGGGCACTGAGCCGTCCGTGGACACGACGGCGGGCCGTCACCCTCGAGGGGTGGCGGCCCGCGGCGCGCTGTGGGCAGAGGGTCATTCGGCGCGGAGGAGTCCTTGCTCGGAGAGCTGGGCCACCGCTGCCTCCACTCTGTCGGCGGCGTCCGGGGGCACGGGCCCGTTGCTGCTCAGCCGGCTGAGGATCTCCTCCGGCGTGAGGGGCTCCGTCAAGAGGAACCAGATCGCCGGTCCGAGCCCTGCGAGCATCACGAGCTCGGTGTCGTGCAGCAGCACGAGGGTGTGGTCGGCGGTGAGGATGCCGTCGTCGGCTCCGCGGCGGCGGATGCGCCGGGGGTCCGTGCTGGGCTCGCCCGCATCCGTCGGGGAGGTCGGGGACGTCGGCTCGCTCGAAGGAGCCAGCTCGTCGTCCTCCAGCGGATCCCATGACCGGTCGAGCCGGACCGGAGCATCGGCGAGGAGCTCCTCCAGCACCGGGCGGAGTCCCTCCGCCTCGGTGTAGACCAGGCGGTGGGCGCCGCCCACGCGGTCCAGGACGCCGCACAGCGTCACGAGGCCGCGGGGCAGCTGCGAGAGGGAGGACGTCTGCGGCACCAGCAGCTGCAGCGCCTCCAGCAGGGGGAGGGGCTCCGCCCGGGCGGGCACGGCCTCCGTCGCATCGCGCACGCGGTCCAGCACGGCCACGCACCGCACCGTGCCCGGCACGGTCGGACCCAGACCGAGCCCGTCCGGTCCCACTTGGTGCTTCGGACGCACGCCGGCGTCCCCCAGCAGGGAGAGCGGCTTGGCGTACGGGGTCACCCCCAGGTCTGCGGGATCCACGATGGCCGTCTCGTCCGTGAGGTAGGCGAAGTGGGGGCCGAGGCGTCGTGTCGCGGTGGTCTTCCCCGTGCCGGAGGCGGCGGCCAGCACGACGGCGGCGCCCGTCTCCGGGACGGCGAGGCAGGCGCCGTGGAACATCAGGTGGGTGCCGCGGCAGGAGCCGATCGCCGCGGACGTGGCCGCGTACACGATCGACTCGTGGAAGACGTCCCAGTCCTGACCCTCGGCCCGTTCGAGGTCGGCGGCGGCCGGGGTGGGGATCGGGGTGGGGCTGCACCGGGACCAGTCACGGCACAGCGTCTCGCTGGCGGTCTCGTCGAGGCCGCTCACTGTCAGGGTGTCCAGGCCTGCCGTCAGGCGCAGGGAGCGGGGCGTCCCGGCATCAGAGGTGGGCATCGAGGTCTCCCATTCGGCAGCGGGGCGAAGGTCACGGCGAGCGACCGCCTCCCTCCGGCACGGGCCCGAGAGGCGAGTCCAGTCTACGGAGTGCCTGCGGGGCCCGGGGCCGGCGCCCGCCGACGCCCCGCCGCCTATACTGGAGCCGCAGCGTGCACCCTTCGCGCCGCTGAGTCTGCCTGCCGGAGGACCCCATGCCTGAGATCGTCCCCGAACCGTCCGTCACGGTGGTGATCCCGCACTACGGGGACCCGGCTCCCACGGCGGCACTGGCTGCCTCCCTCCTGGAGGCCCGGTCCACCTGCCTGGCCGGCGTCGTCGTCGCCGATGACGCCTCGCCCGTCCCCTACCTGGGCAGCGACGACGCCCGCCTCACCGTGGTGCGTCGTCCCGCCAACGGGGGCTTCGGCGCGAACGTGAACACCGGTCTGGCCGAGGTCCGCACGGAGTACGCCCTCGTGCTCAACTCGGACGCGCTCATCACAGGTGAGCAGATCGACGCGCTCGTGGCCGCGGCGGCACCGTTCCAGCCGGCCGTGGTGAGCCCGCAGGTGGTCAACGAGGACGGCACCCCGCAGTGGTCCGGGCGCCACTTCCCCACGGTGCTGCACCAGACCGTGGAGTGGCTCACTCCGCTCGCCCGCTTCCGCCACCTGCCCCTGCTGCACGAGGCCGTGGGCCATGACGTGCACGCGGCTGAGGCCACCGAGCCCGTGCCCGTGGACTGGGTGATGGGCGCCGTGCTGCTGCTGCCGATGGCCGAGGTCCGCGCGGTGGGGGGCTTCGACGAGGCCTACTTCATGAACTCCGAGGAGGTGGACCTCCAGCAGCGGCTCCGCCGGCGGGGGATCCCCTCGATCGTGATTCCCACCATCCACGTCACGCATGGCCTGCACGGCTCCTCGGATCCGCTGCGGCGTCGCGCGTGGCTCGTGGACTCGCGGTTCCGCTATGCCCGCAAGTTCGGCCGGCCGCGCGCGCTCAGGGCCGCGCTCACCGCGGCCACGGGTGCCAACCTCGCCGTCAACGCCCTTCGGCAGGCCCGGGGCACGGACGTGGACGCGCGCCGTGTGGCGGAGGACGAGCTGCGCCTGATCTGGCGGGGGACCCGCCGATGACCGCCCGCACCTACACCGTCCTCGCGCCCCTGGGCTCTACTCCCGCCCGCGTCGGCGTGCCCGCAGGGCGCCGCACCGAGCGCTTGTTCCTCGTCTCGCCCGCCTTCCACGGCTATCACCGCTCCATCGCCCGCGCGTGGGCGCAGCAGGGCTTCGACGTCACGGTGCACTGCTACGACGCGTACGTCACCCCTGCCATGAAGCTGCGCAACAAGGCCCTCCTGGAGCTGCCGCAGAGGGTCGGCATGGACCGCACGGCCGCCCGCGTCGCGTGGGACACCCAGCGGGCGGTCGCCGCCCTGCGCGAGGCCAGGCCCGACCGCGTGCTCGTCATCAAGGGCGACTCCCTCGGCGAGCAGTTCTGGGACGAAGTCCGAGCGCTCGGCGTGCCCCGCATGCTGTGGCTCTACGACGACCTCCACCGTCACGACTACTCCCTGGACTTCCTGCGCACCGTGGGTCCCGTGCTGAGCTATGCCCGCTCCGAGGCGGACGAGCTCACGGCCGACGGCGTGGACGCCCACTATCTGCCCAACGGCTTCGACCCGGACCTGGAGGTGCCGTCCCTCGAACGGAGGGATGAGCTCGTGTTCGTGGGCTCGCGCTACCCCAACCGTGTGGAGCTGCTCGAACGCCTCGCCGCCGCGGGCGTCCCCGTGCGCGCCTACGGCCGGCAGTGGAGCCACCACCCGGTGGACCGTCTGCGCACGTGGGAGCTGGCCCGGCCGGACCTGCCGGCCGAACGGGACATCCCCCTCGAGGAGGCGTACGCCGTGCAGGCGGCCGCCGCGGGCGCCATCAACATCCACGGCCTGCAGGCCGGCCATGCGATGCGCACCTTCGAGGTGCCCAGCATGGGTGGGCTCCAACTGGTGGACCGGGCGGACGTGGCGGAGTTCTACGAGCCCGGCGCGGAGGTCCTCGTGTTCGAGAGCCCCGAGCACCTCGTGGAGCTGGGCTCCCGCGCGGTGCGCGAGCCCGCGTGGGGCGAGCGCATCCGCGTCGCCGGCCGCCGCCGCTCCCACGCGGAGCACACCTTCGCGCACCGCGCCGCCGCCGCGCAGGACTGGTGGACCTGATGGCCGGCGGCGCTGACGCCCCCCTGTTCTGGAGGCCCGAGGACCTGCCCCGGTGGCAGCGGTGGCAACGGGCCCAGTGGCCGGCCTCGCGGCGCGCTGCGGACGCCGCGCGCTCTGCCATCCGTGCCGCCCGGGGCACCGCGGCCGGCGCCGAGAGCCCGATGCTGATGCTCCCCGAGGGGGAGGTTCACTCGCTCGTGGCGCTGGAGTCCTTCGGCCCCACGCAGCTCGCCGCGCTGGCCGCGCCCGTCGCGGCCCTGCCGCCGGAGGCTGCCGCCGGCGTCGGATGGGTCCTCCCCGGGGAGGCCACCGCGGAGCAGATCGCGGCGTTGCCGGGGGCACGGACCCCGGGCGTGCGCCTGACGCCGATCCCTGCGGCCGCTGGGCCGTTGCTGCTGCCCCGCCTCGCAGGGCTGCGCCGCGTGCTGGTGGCGGGGGAGTACCTGCCCTCTGGCTGCGCAGCCGTGCGCTGGGCCCGCGAGCGCGGCGCCGAGGTGGCGGTGGTGCAGCACGGACTGCTCGCCGTCTCCACCCCGCCGGTGCCTCGCGAGAGCACGCTCTACGCCTTCACCTCCGAGGACGCCGCGTGGTGGACACAGGGCCGCGCCGACGTGCGCGTCCGCGCGGTCGGGTCCGCCCTCCTGGAGGACGCCCGGCGGACCGCGGCGCACCGGCCCGCCGGCCCCGACGCCGCGGGCCCCGGCGTCTTCCTCGGCCAGCTGCACGGCGCCGAGCTGCCCCGTGCTGACTTCGCCCGGGCGGCGGAGGACTACATCCGCGTCACCGGTGCCGTGTACCGCCCGCATCCGGCCGAGAAGGACCGACTCTCCCGTGCGCAGCACGCCCGCTGGGAGGCGCAGGGCATCACGGTCGACCGCTCCGACGTCCCGCTCACGCAGACCACGGGCCCCGTGGTCTCGGTCTTCTCCACGGGCGTGCTGGAGGCGGCGCAGTCGGGCCGGCCCGCGTGGGTCACGCACCCCGACCCGCCGGCGTGGCTCGAGGGGTTCTGGGAGCGCTACGGCATGCGCCGCTGGACGCCGGGCCACCGGCCCGATCCCACGCCGCCGCTGGCTTCGCCCACGCCCGACCCCGCCGCCGCCATCGCGGCCGACCTCTGGAGGAGCGCCTCATGAGCATCCTGTGCGTCATCCCCGTGCGCGGCGGCTCCCGCGGCCTGCCGGGCAAGAACGTCCGCCTGCTCGGCGGCCACCCGCTCGTGGCGTGGACCATCCAGTCCGCGCTCGAGGCGGAGGCGGACCTGCACGTGGTGGTCTCCACGGACTCCGAGGAGATCGCCGAGGTCGCCACGCGCTACGGCGCGGACGTGCCCGGCCTGCGCCCTGCGGAGCTCGCGCAGGATGAGACGCCCACCGAACCCGTGATCGAGCACCACCTGGCCATGGAGCGCACCGCCGGCGTCGAGCCCGAGGCCGTGATGCTGCTGCAGGCCACCAGCCCGCTGCGCCTGCCCGGCACGCTGGACCGCGCCGTCGCGCAGTTCCGCGCCACCGGCGTGGACTCCCTCGTCGGCGTCGTGCCGGTCTCCCCGTTCGTGTGGCGCCATGCACCGGACCCGGCGGCGGACCCCATCCCGGACTTCGACGTCACGCACCGCAAGCGCCGTCAGGACATGACGCGCACGGACCTGCGCTTCCGGGAGAACGGCTCGCTCTACCTCACGAAGCCGTGGGTGTACGACGAGCTCCACAACCGCCTCGGCGGCCGGATCGGCATGCTGGAGCTGGACGACCTCGAGGGCGTGGACATCGACACCGAGCTCGACTTCGCCCTCGCAGAGCAGCAGATGGACCAGTACCTGGCCGTTCACAAGGTGCTGCAGAAGCACCCCGAGCTCGCCCGTCCCCTCAGCACCGAGCCGCTCGCCGGCCCCCCGAGCGCAGGAGCAGCACTGTGATCATCGAACGCCACCTCACCCCCTACCTCGTCTTCCCCGAGGACTCGCTCCTCGTCGCCCTGCAGAAGATGACCGACAACCGCGAGCGGATCGTCTTCGTGGTGGACTCCCACGGCTACCTCCAGGGCTCGCTGACCGACGGCGACTTCCGCCGCTGGCTCCTGGCCAGCCCCGGGGCCTCGCTCGAGGTGGCCGCCGTGGAGGCCGCCCACCGCGCGCCCGCCACGGGCCTGCTGGGCGCCACGCCCCAGGAGGTGCTCGCGGCCCTGCCCGAGGGCGCCCTGCACCTGCCGCTGCTGGACGAGCGCGGCCGCCTCGCCGCCCTCGCGATCAACCGGGAGGCCGAGCTGCGCATCGGCTCCCACCGGATCGGGGAGGGCCACCCGGCGTTCCTCATCGCGGAGATCGGCAACAACCACCAGGGCAGAGTGGACCTGGCCCGCCGTCTCGTGGACCTGGCCGTGGAGGCCGGAGCGGACGCCGTGAAGTTCCAGCTGCGGGACATGGACGCCCTCTACCGGAAGGCCGGCGGTGCGACGGCGGGCGAGGACCTCGGCGCGCAGCGCACCCTGGACGAGCTCACCAAGTTCTCCCTCTCGGCGGAGGACATGGTGACGGTGTTCGACCACGTCCGGGACGCCGGGGTCGCCCTGATGTGCACGCCGTGGGACGCCCCCTCGATGCAGGTGCTGGCGGACTACCCCGTGGACGGGGTGAAGATCGCCTCGGCGGACCTCACCAACCACGGCCTGCTGCGCGACGCGGCCTCCCGCGGGATCCCGATGGTGCTCTCCACGGGCATGTCCCGCGAGGAGGAGATCCGCGAGTCGGTGGCCCTGGTGCGCTCCTTCGGCGTCCCCTTTGCGATGCTGCACGCCCAGTCCACGTACCCCGCCCCCTACAAGGACGTGAACCTGGCCTACCTGGACCGGTTGGCGGAGATCGCGCAGACGCCGGTGGGCTACTCGGGGCACGAGCGCGGTTTCCACGTGGCGCTGGCCGCGGTGGCCCGGGGCGCCGCGATCATCGAGAAGCACTTCACCGTGGACCGGGGGCTCGAGGGCAACGACCACAAGGTCTCCCTCCTGCCGGAGGAGTTCGCGCAGATGGTCCGGCAGACGCGGGACATCGAGGAGTCGATCGGCGTCGGGAACGAGCGTGTGGTCTCCACGGGCGAGGCGATGAACCGCATCAACCTGGCCAAGTCCCTCGTGGCCGCCCGGCCGATCGCGGTGGGCGCCACGATCACCGAGGCGGACGTGACCGTGAAGTCCCCGGGCCGCGGCCTGCAGCCCAACGAGCTGCCGCGTCTGCTGGGCCGCACCCTGCACCGCGAGATGGCCGAGGGCGACTTCTTCTTCGCCGGTGACCTCACGGACACGGTGCCCACCGGGCGCCAGTTCGAGTTCCGGCGCCCCTGGGGCCTGCCGGTGCGCTATCACGACGTCGAGGCGCTGACGAAGGACTGCACCCCGGACTTCCTGGAGTTCCACTTCTCCTACAAGGACCTCGAGATCGACATCGACTCGGTGTTCAGCAAGCCCATGCCGGGGGGCTTCACCACCCACCTGCCGGACATCTTCTCCGGTGACTTCCTCGTGGACCTGGCCAGCGACGACGACGCCGTGTGGGAGCGCTCGATCGCCGAGGTGCAGCGCACGATCGACATCACCCGGGACCTGAAGCGCTGGTTCCCGAACGAGGAGGAGCCCATCATGGTCATCACCATGGGCGGGTTCACCCTGGACCGGCACATCCGCCCGGAGGAGCGGCTGCCGAAGTACGAGCGCATCGCCGAAGCCGTGCAGCGCCTGGACACCTCCGGCATCCGGATCGCCGCGCAGACGCTGCCGCCGTTCCCGTGGCTGATGGGCGGTCAGCAGTACCACAACCTCTTCATGGACCCGGACGACACCGTGGCGTTCGTGAAGGCCACGGGGGTGCCCCTGTGCCTGGACATCTCCCACTCCAAGCTCTCGGCCACGTTCCTGGGGATCCCCTTCTCGGAGATGGTGGAGAAGCTGGCCCCGCACACCATCCACCTGCACCTCGTGGATGCCACCGGTGTGGACGGGGAGGGACCGCAGATCGGGGAGGGTGACGTGGACTGGCCCGTGCTGTGCGAGCAGCTGGACCGTCTGGCCCCCGGGGTGAGCTTCATCCCGGAGATCTGGCAGGGCCACATCAACAACGGTGAGGGTTTCTGGACGGCCCTGGACCGCTTGGAGCAGTGGCTGTGATCCCCGCTGCGGCGACGAGCGCCCCGGCCCCGCTGACGCTCTGGGTGGTGCCCGTCGCCGACCTCGGCGGCGTGGCCCGGCACGTTCTCGACGTCGCGCGCGTGGGCCTGCCCGGCCTGCGTCTGGCGGTGCTGTGCCCCGAGGGTCCGCTCGCCGAGCGGCTGCGCGAGCAGGGTGCGGCGGTGTTCACCGGGGACGTCGGTCCCGACGCCGGCCTGGCCGCCTCGGTGCGGACGCTCCGGACGGCGGTGCGCACCCTGCGTCCGGCCGCGATCCACACGCACCTGGCCTACGCCGACCTCGCGGCCTTCGCCGCGTTCGGCCCGGGACGGGCCCGGCAGCGGGCCGGTGCGCCGGGGCTGCTCAGCACCGAGCACGGGATCGCCCCGGACGACCAGCTGTACAACCGCGCCGCCGCGGCCCGGGTGAAGAACGCCGCGCACCGCGCCCGGCTGCGCGGCACGGACCTCGTGATCGCGGTGGCGCAGTCCACCGCGGACGTGCTCCGGCGCAAGTGGGGTGCGGGGGCGCCCCTCACCGTGGTGCGCAACGGGGTGGATGTGCCCGCGGTGCGGGCCGCGGCCGCGGGGCAGCGGCGCACACCGGGGGAGGGGCTGCGGATCCTCTCCCTGTCCCGGCTGGCGCCCGAGAAGAACCTCGACCGGCTGATCGCGGCACTGCCCGCCTTGCTTGACCGGGACCCCGGGACGCGGTTGACGCTGGCCGGCTCGGGTCCCCTGGAGGGGCAGCTGCGCGCCCAGGCCGAGGCGCTCGGTGTCGCGGATGCGGTGGACCTGCCCGGCTTCGTGGAGCCGTGGGGCACCATGGCCGAGCACGACGTGCTGGTGCAGCTCTCCGCCTGGGAGAACCTCAGCTACACCCTGCTCGACGCCGCGGCCGCCGGCCTGCCCGCCGTCGCCACGGACGTGGGCGGCAACGGGGAGATCCTGCCGCCCGAGCGCCTGGTCCACGAGACCACTCCGGCGGCCATCGCCGACGCCGTCGTGCGGGCCGCGGCCGAGGGTCCGGGCGAGGTGCGCGTGGGCGATGTGGAGACGATGGCCCGAGCCACCGCCGAGGCGACCCTCGAGGTGCTCGGGCGCCGGGTGGGGAAGGTGGGTACCCGATGACCGCAGCGAGCCCGAACGAGCCGGGATCGGCGTCGGTGGCCCCGGCCGAGAAGCGTGTTCCGGGCCCCCGGTTCCGGGAGCTGGACGGTCTTCGGGGGATCGCGGCGCTGGCCGTGGTGTTCTCGCACTACACAGGCGCCCACAATTCGCACTACCCGCAGGATCCCGCCGCGTTCCACGATGCGGCCTGGGGCGCCGCGGGCGTGCAGCTGTTCTTCATCATCTCCGGGTTCGTCATCTTCATGTCCGCCCGTCGGGCCAACCGGCCGAGCGACTTCGCCATCTCCCGGGCGGCCCGGCTCTATCCGCCGTACTGGATCTCCCTGGTGTTCGCCGTGGTGCTGCTCCTGCTGCATCCGGTGCCCGGCTTCCCCTTCACGTGGGGCCAGGCCCTCGTCAACCTGACGATGGTCCAGCGGTGGGTCGGCGTGGACAACGTGGTGGACGTCTACTGGACGCTCGCGGTGGAGATGCAGTTCTACGTGATCATCCTGATCCTCCTGTATCTCACGCGCTGCCGCCTTTCGGACCGCGTGGTGCTGTGGGGGAGCCTCGCGTGGTCGGTGATCTCGTGGGCCGTGGTGTTGTTCACCGCGCCGAACGTGGGCTCGGACCCTCAGCGGGACCCCCTGTGGGTGAAGCTCCTCAACAACGCCACCGTGGCCGAGTACGCCCCGTTGTTCGTGCTGGGGATGGCCTTGTACATCGCGCGGCAGACGGGTCGGCACCGCGGCTGGGTCGCGGCGGCCGCGGTGTCCGCGGTGGGCAGCACGTTCGTCATGCGGGGGATGCCCTTGGCCCTCGAGGTCCTCGTGGTGGTGCTCCTCGCAGTCACGGTGATGCTGCGGAAGAGGACGTCTGTGCTCCTCCTGCCGCCTATCCAGTGGTACGGGAAGATCAGCTACTCCCTCTACATCCTCCACGCCATCCCCGGATACATCCTCATCCACGCGCTCTGGCCGTATGTGGGCCGGAACATGGCCATGCTCGTGGCCTTGGCCGTGGTCTCCGTGCTCGCCTGGGCCCTGCAGAAGTACGGGGAGGAGCACCTCGGCCGCGCGGCCAAGCGGGGGCTGACCCGCGTCCGCTCCGTCGTGGACGCGCGGACCGGAGGTTCTCGATCCCCTGGGAAGGCCCTGGGATGACCGGACGCATCTGGATCCTGGCGAACCAGGGCGAGGTGGGCGGCGGCGAGGTGATGCTCCACCACCTCGCCACGGCGTTGCGCGAGCTGGGGCGGGACGTGGGCGTCGTGGCCCCCGCCCACCCGGCTGAGACCGCCGATCGCCTGGCCGCGGACGGCTTCGACGTGGTCCGCGTGGGTGGGCCCGGACGACTGGGGTATATGCGCGCTCTCCGGGCCTGGGACCGTGGCCGCGGCGACGACGACGTCGCCTGGTGCAACGGGCTGCTGCCGGCCACGGCCCTGGCAGGCCGGCCGCGCCGGATCGTGCACCTCCACCAGGTGCCCGAGAAGCCGGTTCTGCGCGTGTTCTCCGCCCTGGCGCGTCCCGGCGCACTCGCGGTCCTCGCGCCCTCCCGATTCGCGGCGGACCGCATCCGCGGGGCCCGCGTGCTCCACAACTGGGTTCCGGGTCCGACGACGCCGCAGACAGGGCGGACCCGCGGTGCCGATGAGCCGCTGACCGTGGGCTTCCTCGGCCGACTGTCCGAGGACAAGGGCATCGTCACCCTGCTGGAGGCCGCCGCGCTGCTGCGGAAGACCGACCCGGGTGCTTTCGTGTTCCGCGTCGCGGGGGAGAGCCGGTTCGTGGCGGATGACGAAGCCGAGCGGCTCGCCACCGCCCTGAAGGCGGCTGGCGAAGACGTCCAGGTGCTCGGCTGGCAGGACACCGCCGAGTTCCTGTCCTCCGTGGACGTGCTGGCCGTGCCGTCGCAGTGGGCCGAGGTCTTCGGCCTGGTGACGGCCGAGGCGATGGCCGCAGGCGTTCCGGTGGTGGCCTCCGATGCCGGGGCCGTTCCCGAGGTGGTCGGCAACGAACACCCCTTCGTTGTTCCGCAGCGGGACGCTGCCGCGCTCGCGGACTGCCTGCGGGCCGTGCGTGCGGTCGATCTGGGCGCGGTGGCCCACTCCCAGCGGCACCGCTGGGCGTCGCTGTTCTCACCTGAGGCTGGCCGCGCCGCCGTCGCCGCGCTCCTGGATGACCTGTTCCTATGACACCTGCGGAGGACTTATGACCGAGACGCCCCTGACCCCCGAGGCCAGCGTGATCGTCCCCAGCCGGGGCGGTGCTCAAAGGTTGCCGCGCCTGATCGGCGCCCTCGCTGCGCAGGAGGACGCCCCGCCGTTCGAGGCCCACGTGGTCGTGGACGGGGATGTGGACGGGTCGGAAGCGGTGCTCGCGCAGTTGGCCGCGGAACACCCGAGCTTGGACCTGAGCTGGACCGTCTTCGGCGAGAACCGCGGACGGGTCGCCGCGCTCAACGCAGGTGCCGACGCGACGTCCGGTCGCATCCTCATCCGCGCCGACGACGACCTGGAACCCGGGCCTCACTACATCCGGGACCACGTGGCCGCGCACTCGGGGGAGCCCGGCGGAGCGATCGGATTGACGGCCAATGTCCTCCCGGACTCCGCCTATCAGCGCGTCTACGGTGACGCCCAGGACGAAGCGCACCGTCGCCATGCCTACGCCCTTCCGGCAGAGCAGCAGTGGCGGCACTGGGCCGGCAACGTGTCCGTGCCCCGCACCCTCCATGCGGAGCTCGGCGGCTACGACCCCGACTACCGCCGCTATGGCTGGGAGGACGTCGACTTCGGCTACCGGCTCCATGCCGCCGGGTATCCGGTGGAGATCCGGCCGGAGCTGGAGACCCGTCACCACGCGGCGGCGGTCACCACCTACACCAAGGCGCGCCGGGCTCTGCATTCCGGGTCCGCCCGGCAGATCTTCATCGCCAAGCACGGGGCGGACGCACTCGGCGGGGACCGCGCCCCGGGCGGGCCGTGGGGCGCCGCCGTGCGGGCGGTGGCTGCTCTGAGCACGGAGCGCACGATCCAGTACAGCTCTGCCGTCGTCGAGCGTGCCGCTGCCGTGTTGCCAGCCCCGATCGCACGAAAGCTGATCGCGTTGCAGGTCGAAGCCGCCGCGGAGACCGGACGCACCCGCCCGGGGCGTGCCCGCCGGCAGTTCTGAGGGGAGCACCATGACTGACACGACGCGCGGCCAGATCGCCATCGCCCACGACTACCTCACCCAGAAGGGCGGGGCGGAACGGGTGGTGCTCGCCCTGCACCGGATGTGGCCGGACGCGCCCATCTACACGACGTTCTACGACCCCGAGGGGACCTTCCCGGAGTTCAAGGACGCACGCATCATCACCTCACCCCTCAACCGGGTGGGGGTGTTGCGGAAGGACCCGCGGCGGGCCCTGCCGCTTCTGCCGCTGGCGTCCTCACTGATGCACGTGAAGGAGCCGATCGCCGTCGTCTCGACGTCCGGGTGGGCGCACGGATTCCGCTACGACGGCGCCACGCTCGTCTACTGCCACACCCCGGCGCGCTGGGTGTACCTGCTGGAGGACTACCTGGGCGAGGGAGGCCGGAACAGCATCAAGGGCCGGATCGCCCGCGTGCTTCGCCCGGGTCTGCGCAGGTGGGACCGCGCGGCCGTCCGGCGTCGATCACGCTATGTGGCCAACTCCACGGTGGTGAAGGAGCGGATCGAAGACGTCTACGGGCTTGACGGTGTGGACCACGTGTTCCCGCCGCACTCCGTGAGCACGGATGGCCCGCAGGAGCCGATCCCCGGAGCCGAGCGGCTGGCGGAGGACGGTTTCCTGCTGTCGGTCGCGCGCCTCATGCCGTACAAGCACGTGGATGTGGCGATCGAGGCCGCGGCCCGCGCGGGGCGGCCGCTCGTGGTGATCGGCAAGGGCCCGGAGGAGGCACAGCTGCGGGCGATGGCGGGGAAGGACGTGGTGTTCGGCCAGGACCTCACCGACGCGCAGCTGCGCTGGGCCTACGCACACGCGACGGCACTGATCGCTGCGAGCCACGAGGACTTCGGCATCACGCCGCTCGAGGCGAGCGCGTGGGGCGTGCCCACCGTGGCGCTGCGGGCCGGCGGTTACCTGGACACCATCGTGGAAGGCGTCAACGGGGTGTTCGTGGACGCCCCGACGGTGGATGCGGTGGCCGAGGGGGTGGAACGTCTGCTGGCCCATGACTGGGACCGTGCGGCGATGCAGGCGCACGCCGAGCGGTTCTCCGAGGTGGAGTTCGGCCGGCGGGTCCGTGGCCTGTTGGAGCCGCTGTTAGCGCAACCCGATGCCGCTATGGCGGCCCCGAGGAGACGCGTACGTGGGCCGCTATCCTCGAGGGGACGGACGCGCCCGGAGCCGGCCGCGCGAACAACAGGGGAGTTCTAGTGTCGAGCAGGCCGTTCAGCGGGGCCCTTCAGGCAGCCCGGCGCGCCAAGCACCTCGGCTTCGTCGCCGTGAAGCGGGGGCGGCGGGCGCGCACGCAGGCCGTCGACTCCCTGTTGCGCTTACGGGCCTCGCTCGGCGACTACGCCTTCGACCCCGAGCACCATCGGGACGTCTACGGCGAGTTCCCACGGATGTATTTCCTGCATCGTCCCGCGGGCGTGGGCCCCGTGCCCACGGCCGCGCCGCCGCGGCGGGTTTTCTGCTTCTGGACGGGCGAGAACGCGATGTCGAAAGGCCGCCGGGCGGCGCTTGACGCGATGGAGGCGGGCACCGGCGTTCCCATCACGCTCATCACCCCGGAGAACCTCGCTGACTGGGTCGTCCCCGGCGCGCCGCTGCACCCCGCTTACGACGCACTGTCCGCGGTGCACCGGTCCGACTACCTCCGGGCGTACGTCATGTGGCACTACGGCGGTGGGTACTCCGACGTCAAGCGACCGACGTCGGACTGGTCCGGGGCGTGGGATGCATTCGACGACCCGCAGGTGTGGCTCGCCGGTTACCCGGAGGTGTCCTCCCGGTCCTGCGGAGGCGACGACCATACGCGCCTGGGCCGCGACATTCACCGGAACTTCCCCCGCTTGGTGGGCTTCGGAGCGTTCATCATGCGCCCTGGCACGCCTTTCGCCCGCGAATGGCTGCGCGAGATTGAACGGCGCCTCGACTACTACTCCGCCGAACTGATGGCCGCCCCCGGAGACACCTGGGGCGATGCGCCGGGATACCCGTTGCGATGGATTGAGATCGGCAGCGACGTATTTCACCCGCTGCAGCTGAAGCACTTGCAACATGTCCGCCAGGACCCACGGCTTTTACCGCGTCTGGACGGACACCGGTAGCTACTTCAGAAGGAGGCCTGCAGGACATGATCAAGGCCAGTCGATACGCGAAGAAGGTCCGGCGGTTGGGGGGAGACCTCACGCGCTCCGTTGGGTACGTCTGGGCTGCGGCGCACCGCCCCCTTGAGATCGTCCCTGCGTTCTGGCTCCCTGGCCAGCACAACTTTGGTGATGACCTGACGGAACACGTGCTCGTGCCGTTCGGGCTCGCGCCGGTGGCGGTGCCTCAGGCCGAGGCGCGGCTCATAGGGGTGGGCTCCCTGCTGAACTGGGTGCCATCAGACTACACCGGGTTCATCTGGGGGACCGGCCTGATCGAGCCGGAGGAGGGAAAGTCCTTCCCGCACGCGACCGTCCTCGCGGTGCGCGGGCACCTGACGCGGGAGATGCTCGGCGTGCCAGCCGAAGGGACTGTCGTCGGGGACCCCGGGCTGCTCGCCGGCGTCCTCGCGGAGCGCGGCCAGCCCGGACCGATCGGCATCGTGCCCCATGTCTCCCAGCTTCACGAACCCTTTGTCCGGACGCTGGTGCGGCGGATCGGGTCGGAGCGCTGTGTCGTCGTCGACGCTCGGCGTCGGCCGGGGCGGGTCATCGAAGAGATCGGGCGGTGCTCCGCGGTCGTGTCGACGTCCCTGCACGGGCTCATCGTCGCGGACGCGTTAGGGATTCCGGCGGCCTGGGCCACCGCCGACCCGCCGCTCATCGGGGGCGACTTCAAGTTCCGTGACCACGAGTCCGTGGTGTCGGCGTGGCGAGCCCGTCGTGTCGACCTGGCTGACCTCAGGGACGAGCGCTCCGTCCGGCGCGCCGCGTACCCGGCCGACGCGACCGCCGTGGCGCGCGCCCAGGAGGGTCTGGTGCGCGTCCTCGATGCCGTACGCAGGGACGCTGCCAGCGGTCCAGTCGGAGTGGCTCGTCACGAACTGCGTCGGCTGATCCTCGACAGGGTCACGCGGCGTCTTCCCTGACCGGAAGAACGGCAACCGCGCCCGCCCGATCTGGCGGGTCCGAACCGTCGCACCTGGCGGCGCGGACGTACCAGGAGGGGCCAGCGTCGACGAGGGACGCCCAGCGCGGCACGCACAACTCGGAAGGGGCTGTCGAACCCGGAGACGTTCTGGCCGGTCCCCACGCGGTAGGCGCCGACATCGAAAGGCAACGGCTCCAGCGGGGTGCCGCACTGGGCATGGAGCCCGACGGACATGACGTGCGACCCGTACACCTGGTCAGCCCAGGCCGGGTCAACATCGCCGTCCGGCGCCGGGGCCCGGGCCAGATCCCACCGCTGGATGATCGTCGACCCGAACAGCCTGTGCGCGCCGGCCGGGATACGCAGGGCGAGCGGGCCTTCGTTGAACACGTAGGCGGACTCGCCGTACCACCCGTGCGCTCGAGGATGCGCGGACACCCAGGCGGCTAGGCGGGGCGAGACCAGGTCGTCCCAATCGACGACCATGACGTGTCCCCGCGGCTGTGCGGCCCGCAGCGCCGCGGCCATCCGCAGTCCCTTGTCCCTCCGGGTGGCCGCCATGCACTCCTGCGGCTCGTCCGGCAGTGGAGCCCAGCGGTGGTCCACAAACCCAATGACCACCCCGCTCGGGATCTCGGGTAGCGGATCGTCCCGGCTCGCACCGATCGCCACACGGGGGTGCCCGCCCGCGTCCTGGGCGAGGCAGGAGGCGATGGTCACTCGCAACAGGTCCATCGCACCGAGCCAGTCGGAAACCCCCGCTGCGTCGCGCACGGGGATCACGAACGTGAGGGATCCGTCTGCGACGTCATCGGCATGGTCCATGTTCTCTCCTCGGAGTCAGGCCTGGCGCTGTGCACGGGGCCGGGGCGCGCCGCCGGTCACCGTCCAGCGTCGAGAAGATGGAGCAGGTAGCGCCCATAGCCCGACTTCACGAGAGGCTCGGCGCGCTCGCGCAGCTCGTTGTCGGTGAGCAGGCCCTGGCGCCAGGCGACCTCCTCGGGGGAGCCGACCTTGAGGCCCTGGCGGGACTCGATGGTGCGGATGAAATTGGAGGCGTCGTTCAGGTCGTGGAACGTGCCGGTGTCCAGCCAGGCGGTGCCCCGGGGGAGGACCTCCACGTTGAGGGCCCCGCGCTCAAGGTAGATGCGATTGACGTCGGTGATCTCGAGTTCACCGCGAGCCGACGGCTTGAGGCTTTTCGCAATCTCGACGACGTCGTTGTCGTAGAAGTACAGGCCCGGCACCGCATAGTTGCTCTTGGGCTCTTTAGGCTTTTCCTCAAGGGAGACCGCCTTGCCGGCGTCGTCGAACTCCACCACGCCATAGGCGCTGGGGTCTGCCACCCAATAGCCGAATACGGTGGCTCCGTCGACCTGGGTGTGACGGCGCAGCTGCTGGCCCATGCCGGGGCCGTAGAAGATGTTGTCCCCCAGGACGAGCGCGACATGCTCGTCGCCGATGTGGTCCTCCCCGAGGATGAACGCCTGGGCCAGCCCGTCCGGGGAGGGCTGCTGGACGTAGGACAGGGTGATCCCGAACTGTGCGCCGTCGCCCAGGAGCCGCTGGAACTGCTGCGCGTCGTGCGGGGTGGTGATCACCAGGATGTCGCTGATCCCCGCCAGGATGAGGGTGGACAGCGGGTAGTAGATCATCGGCTTGTCGTAGACGGGTACGAGCTGCTTCGAGATCCCGTACGTGATGGGGTGGAGTCGGGACCCGGTGCCGCCGGCGAGGATGATGCCCTTCATGCGTCGGATTCTAGCCGCGGGATCACCGGCGGCGGGGGAGTCCCCCACAGGCGGTAGCGCAGGTGCCCCTCGAGCAGCCCGACGTTCCAGCCCCAGCCCGCGGCCTGCTCTGTGGTGGCTGTCCGGAGGAGCACGCGCAGCCCCGAGGGGACGTTGCGCGCAAGGTTCCGCACGGCTCCGCGCAGACTCACCCCGTGGGGGTCGACCGTCTCCGGGTGACGCGTCCATAACTGGATCGCAGTGCGGGCGTAGGAGCGCCGCTGCCGGACGGCGGTGCGCGCGTCAGGTCGTTGGACGTAGTCGATGCGGGCTAAGGGCACGAACACGGTTGGCCAGCCAGCCGTGTCGGCACGCCAGGCCAGGTCAGTTTCATCGTGCCCGCCTGCGAAGGACTCGTCGAACCCGCCGACCGCCCGCAGGACGTCGCGATGCAGGCCCATCGACGCGCCCAGCGGGTATGCCGGCCCGCCAAAAATCTCGTGTAGGCCCAGGTCCGGCCCGAGGCGGCGGCCGGTCGCGTCGACCGGGGTCGCCGCGCCACCGGCCACGCCGCCGTTGGCCAGGGCCGCGCGCAGCGCGTCGACCCAGCCGGGGTGGACCGCGTCGTCGGCGTCGCAGAAGAGGATCACGTCGTGGCGCGCGGTGGCGGCGCCCGCGTTGCGGGCGTGGTTCGCCCCGGCCCGTTCCTCTGCCGAGACGACGCGCACACGTCCGTCCTGGGCCGCCGCGGCGTCGAGCACGGCCCGTGTGGCGTCGGTGGAGCGGTTGTCCACTAGGACTAGCTCGTCGTCCGGCCACAGCTGGGTCAGCACAGCAGAGATCTGGCGGCTGACTGTGGCGGCGGCGTTGTGGCAGGGGATGACCACACTGACAGCTTTGCTCATCCGTAGACCTCCTGGAGGCGGGTGCGGAAGCGCTGTTCTCCGTATTCCTCGGCCACGGCATGGGCCGTCCGGCGAGCATGGTCATTGGCGGCGTCAGGATCTCGGAGCACCCGGTTGACGGATGCCGCGAAGGCCCGGGGGTCATCGGCCACGAACGCGGCGTCGGCGGGGTGGATGCCCTCGTTTCCCACGGTGGTCGTCACCGTGGGCACTCCGCGGATGAGTGCCTCCACCACCTTGAATTTCACGCCGGCGCCGTAGCGGAGGGGGACCACCACCACGGCGGCTTCTTCATACAGAGGCTCGAGGTCGTCTACGAAGCCCAGAACCTCGACGGCGTTGGCTTCGAGTTCTGCCACGACGTGATCGCGGAGCCCGCCGCCCGCGACGGCGACCCGCGCGTTCGGGTGCGCTTTGCGCACTTCGGGGAGGATCTCGGTGACGAACCAGTGCATCGCGTCCTCGTTCTCCCAACGGGCCATGTAGCCCACGAAGAGGAGCAGGGGGTTCGTTGAGGAGGGGGCTTCAGTGCGCACGTGGCCGGAGATCGCGGGGGGCACCACGTGCACCCGTGCGTGCGTGCCTCGGCGGGGCAGCAGATCGGCGTCCTTCTGGCTGAGGACCACGACATCGTCGGCGTGTCGAGCGATCCGACCCTCGAGTTGGAGGGCGGCGGCACGCCGGACCGCCCAGGCTGCTCGGCGTGGGATGCTCGTCTGGAGCTTTCGCTGCCGCCCGAACCGTTGGGAGAGGACGTCGTGCAGTGTCACGACGACGCGCGCGTTGGGATTGATGCGGCGAATGGCTCCCAGCAGGATGGCGGTCTCCTCCCACTGCAGGTCGATGACATCGGCCTCTGCCACCAGGTCTCGAACCCGTGAGAGGGCGACGCGGCTCAGCGACGGGGACACTGCGAGCAGGCGTTCTAGGCGGCCGCGGCGGTCTGCCGCAGGGGAGAGGATCCGATGGGAGAAGGGGACTCCGCGGGCGAGAGCGCGACGGTTGGCCGGGCCATCGGTCGTGACCATCGTCAGCTCGGCACTCTCGCCTAACACCTCGGCAATGGCGTGCACCAGGTGCTCGCCCGCTGACTCCTGGCGGGTCCACGATGGGAGAACGGGCGTGAGCATGACGGCTTTCCGCTTGGCCGAGGCGGAGGGGACAGAACTTCTGCGCGCTTCGAGGGCGGAATGGACCGCCTGCTCCGCGGCGCTTGCCCATGCCTGCCAGTTGAGTCGCGCCTGGCCGTCTCGGGTTGCCGCCTCGGCGGCGCGCGCCACGGTTGCCTCCGAGAGCTCCCCGAGTAGACGTGCGGTCTGGTCGACGGCCTCGCCCGGGGCGACGAGCCATCCGGTGAATCCGTCCTGGACGATGGTCTCCACACCCCCTACGCGCGTGGCGATGACGGGCAGCCCCGAGACCAGGGCGTCGGTCATGACCACGCCGGCCGCGTTGGCCAGGGCGAGGTCAAGGAGGACATCGTGATCCCTGTAAAGCTCGGCGAGGACCGACCGGTCCACCACGCCTGGCGTGTCCACCCACGGGGGGAGGCCTTCCGGGGTGCGGCCGACGATGGTCAGCTTGATCTCCTGGCTCTGTCGAGCCTGCTCCACGGCGAGGACGACGTCGTCTCCACGCTTGCGCTCCCAATCAGCGATGACAGCCAGGACTCGCAACGGGGAACCTGGCGTCCGTGGCCGGGGCGCATTCGACGTGGGGGTGGCGGGGCCGAAGGGGGCGACGGTCACCCGACTGGGTGAGACGCCTGCGTCCCCGATCAGACTGCGGACAGCCCAGTCAGAAGCGACCAGGAAGTGATCCGTCACGGCGGCCCCGGCCTGTTCGACGCGCAGCCCCTCCTGCTCGTTGCGACGGCCGAGGCCGGTCGCGATCGGGTAGAACCCGCAGATGGCGGGGAAGGTGGCATCGGTGACCTGGACGAGGGGCAGATCGTGGGGGAGGGAGAGCACATCGGTCGACGCGGCGATGGCCACCAGGCCATCCAAGGATTTCCCGGTGTGGGTGCGGATCTGATTCGCCAGAGCTGCGCTGCGAAGCCGAGCGGTCGCCATGGTGTGCGTGGGGAGGCTGCGTTGCCCCCTCATGCCGCGGAGGCGGGTGCGGAGCCGTTCGCCGGTTGCATCCGGCTGAGTGACCGGAGGGAACACGGTGACGTCGAAGCGCTCACGGAGCGCGGCTGCCATGGGCACCACGACACCGGACCATGCCCGGGGATCGTCGGTGCTCCAGGGGCTGTAGAGCCCGACATGGAGAGCCACGGGTGAGTCAACTCCTCGGTCAGGTGGTCGGCGTCCCGCCCATCCTAGGTCGGACAGGGTGTGTCAGGCCCATGCGTCGCACCCTACTCAGCCGCTGCTCGGGCTGGCGCCTCCGTAGTGGGCGAAGGCCTGCCGTTCAGAAGGGCCCATCTGGCCCGCTTCCTGGTCTGTCCTCGACATCCGTGCAGAGCTCAGTTGGCCCCGTGATTAGTGGCCCCTGCGAAGGACAGCATTTTTGCGAATCAGCGGTGTGTCCGTTTCACCCGGCCAGAGGACGGTGGGTGAGCTGAAGCGCTCCCTATACCCTGACCTCATGCGCATCCTCGTCACCGGCGGCGCCGGGTTCATCGGCTCGAACTTCGTCCACCACGTCGTCCGCGAGACCGGGCACGACGTCGTCGTCCTGGACAAGCTGACCTACGCCGGCAACCGGGAGAACCTCGCCGGCCTCCCGGAGAGCCGCGTCCGCCTCGAGGTGGGGGACATCTGCGACGCGGCCCTGGTGGACCGCCTGGTCGCCGAGTCGGACGCCGTCGTGCACTACGCGGCGGAGTCCCACAACGACAATTCGCTGAACGATCCCTCGCCGTTCATCCAGACGAACATCGTCGGAACCTTCGTCCTCCTCGAAGCGGCCCGCAAGCACGGCAAGCGGTTCCACCACGTGTCCACGGACGAGGTCTACGGCGACCTCGAGCTCGACGACCCGGCGAAGTTCACCGAGACCACCCCGTACAACCCCTCCAGCCCCTACTCGGCCTCGAAGGCCGGCTCGGACCACCTGGTGCGCGCGTGGGTGCGCTCCTTCGGCGTGCAGGCCACGCTGAGCAACTGCTCCAACAACTACGGCCCGTACCAGCACATCGAGAAGTTTATCCCGCGCCAGATCACCAACCTGATCGGCGGCGTCCGCCCCCGCCTCTACGGCCAGGGCGTCAACGTCCGGGACTGGATCCACACGGAGGACCACTCCTCGGCCGTGCTGCGCATCCTCGAACGTGGCGAGATCGGCCGCACGTACCTGATCGGCTCGGACGGCGAGAGGAACAACAAGGAGATCGTGGAGATCCTCCTCGAGCTCTTCGACCGCCCCGCAGACGACTACGACCTCGTGGCCGACCGCCCCGGCCACGACCTGCGCTACGCGATCGACAACACCACGCTGCGCACCGAGCTCGGTTGGGAGCCGCAGTTCACGGACATCCGCGCCGGTCTGGCGGACACGGTCCGCTGGTACCGCGAGAACGAGGCCTGGTGGCGCCCGGCCAAGGACGCCGTCGAGGCCACGTACCGCGCCCAGGGCCAGTGAGGGAGAACCGCTGATGCGCATCACCGAGACCGCCATCCCCGGCCTGCTCGTCCTCGACCTCGACGTCCACGGGGACAACCGCGGCTGGTTCAAGGAGAACTGGCAGCGGGAGAAGATCCGCGCCCTCGCCGCCGAGCACCCTCGCCTCGCCTCGCTCGCCCCGGTGCAGAACAACATCTCCTTCAACGACGCCGTCGGCACCACCCGCGGCATCCACGCCGAACCGTGGGACAAGTACGTGGCCGTCGCCCACGGCCGGATCTTCGGCGCCTGGGTGGACCTGCGCGAAGGGCCGTCCTTCGGCGCCGTCGCCACCGTGGAGCTCGGCCCGGAGAAGGCCGTCTTCGTGCCGCGCGGGGTGGGCAACTCCTACCAGACGCTCGAGCCGGACACCGCCTACACCTACCTGGTGAATGACCACTGGTCCGCCGACGCG
Organism: Micrococcus sp. NPDC078436; assembly: GCF_040702705.1. Lineage (NCBI taxonomy): Bacteria > Bacillati > Actinomycetota > Actinomycetes > Micrococcales > Micrococcaceae > Micrococcus > Micrococcus sp. NPDC078436. The sequence goes on from NZ_JBFBLX010000006.1 coordinate 108,658, forward strand.
CAGGGCCGGTACACGTTCCTCAACCTCGCGGACCCGACGGCGGCCATCGCCTGGCCCATCCCGCTCGAGGACGCCGAGCTCTCGGACAAGGACCGCGCCCACCCGATGCTCGCGGACGTCACGCCCATGCCGCCCCCCCCGATCCTCGTGCTCGGCGCCGGCGGCCAGCTCGGCCGCGCCCTCGTGGCCCGGGCCGAGGCGGCGGGCATCCCGGTCGAGGCCCACGGCCGGGACACGTGGGACATGGCGGACCCCGCCTCCTGGCCGCGGGAGCACTTCCGCGGCCTGCGCGCCGTGGTCAACGCGTCCGCCATGACTGCGGTGGACGCCGCCGAGACGCCCGAGGGGAGGGCCCAGGCGTGGGCCGTCAACGCGACCGCCGTCGCCGAGCTCGCCCGCCGCTGCACCGAGGCCGGCGTCCCCCTGGCGCACGTCTCCACGGACTACGTGTTCGACGGCACCCTCCCCGTGGGGCAGGAGCACCCGGTGGACCATCCGCCCGCGCCGCTGGGCGTCTACGGCCAGTCGAAGGCCGCCGGTGAGGCCGCGGTGCGCACCGTGCCGCGGCACTGGATCGTCCGCACCTCCTGGGTGATCGGGGAGGGGGAGAACTTCGTGGCCACCATGGCCTCCCTCGCCGAACGCGGGATCGACCCGGCCGTCGTCGCCGACCAGCACGGCCGCCTCACCTTCGCCGACGACCTCGCCGACGCCCTGCTGCACCTGGTCACCACGGACGCGCCCACGGGCACGTTCCACATGACCAACAGCGGTGACGTGGTCACCTGGCACGACGTCGCCCGGTGGGTCTTCGAGGACACCGGCCACGACGCCGCCCGCGTCTCCGCCACCACCACCGCCGAGTACATGGCCGGCAAGGAGGGCGTGGCCCCGCGGCCGACCAACAGCGCCCTTGACCTCGGGCCCCTGGCCGCCGTCGGCTACACCGCACCGGATCAGCGCGAACGCCTGCGAGACCACCTGTCAGAAATGACGGGTGGCACACGCTGATACTCTTGCAGAAATCGCGTCTGCTCAGAGAAAATACATCTGGCATACATCGCCCCCCGAAAGGCCCCGTCATGAACGCTCGCTCCGCCCACACCACCGCGTCAGGCCCGAGTCGACGCGCCGTCGCCACCGGTCTGGCCTGGTCCGTCCCCGCCGTCGCCATGGTCTCGGCGGCACCGTCCTTCGCCGTTTCGCTGCGCAAAGATCCCGGCATCAACGGCTGGGTGCTGAACTCGCCGACTGCTCTGGGCGGTTGCCGCTATTCTCTCGACGTCAATTCGGCGCCCCCTGGCGGTGGCGCCACCCCCGACGGGGCCCCCTGGGGGCTCTACCTCTACGATGTCTCGTCGCAGGGCGTCTACAGCAACGCCAAGCTCGTCTACTGGGTGCGTGGCACCCACACTGCGACGCAGAACCCGATCACCTGGCAGGCGGCCACGGGGCATTCCGCGCAGTGGTCAGGTCCCGTGCTGGGTGCCGCGCAGACCAAGGCCGACGGTGCCGTGTACACCCCCTACACCTGGACGTACACCGGCACCATCAATCCGGCCAACGTCAAGAGTGACGGGCGGCTCTACCTTGAGACCTTCCATGTGAAGGCCGCCGACTTCTCCATGTCTGAGAATCGCACGTGCCTGCCCCTGGATTACTGGACATACCGGGAGATCGTCGTGGACCCGGACGGGCCTACCGGGCCGCAGCAGCCGAAGACTCTCAACTTCGAACGCCGCAACGGGCCGAGCGGACCCTACGTTCCCCGCGCTCAGGGGCGCATGGCGGTCACGCCGGACGCCGAGGCCACGGCAGAACTGCAGCAGGGGAGCAGCTGAACCGGGCCCCGCCCCGTCCCCGCGTGTGTTGTCCTGTCAGGGTTGCCCAGGCGAGGGAGCGCACGTTCCGTGATCGACGAGGTGGCCGCCAGCACTCGTCGGCGCGCACAGGCGTAGTGGGGCCCCGCACCGGAAGGTGCGGGGCCCCACTGCGTGGCGTGGACTGGCGTCAGTCCTTCTTCGTGCGCTTCCTGTCCGCGCGTGCGGCCCGACGGGACTTCTTGCCGGCCGTGCCGGTTCCCTGCAGGTACTTCTCGTGGGACTTGTGGTACGTGCTCTCGTACCCGTACCCATAGGCGGAGCCGCCGCGCTGGGAGCGTGTGATGCCGTTCATGACGATGCCCAGCAGACGCGAATCCACTGCGGCGAGATTTTCCACAGCCGCCTCGAGGTGGTCCTTGCGGGTCCGACCCTGACGCACCACGAGCACCGTCCCGTCCACGGCGGTGGCCAGGAGGGAGCCGTCCGTGACGGGCAGCAGGGGAGGGGAGTCGACGATGACGAAGAAGTCCTCCGACGCCAGCTTCAACAGGGCCCGCATGCGCTTCGAGCCCAGCAGCTCCGACGGGTTCGGGGGCGTCCGGCCGGCGGGGAGCAGTGTGAGGTTCGGGATTCCGGTGGACGCGAGGGCGTCGTCCGGCTGCACCTCACCGGCCAGCACCTCGGACAGGCCCACGTCGCCCGCCACCTGGAAGAGCTCGTGCTGCCGGGGGCGCCGAAGGTCGGCGTCCACCACGAGCACCCGTTCGCCTGCCAGGGCCAGGGCGCGGGCCAGATTCGAGGCGACGGTCGACTTGCCCTCGGAGGGGTCCGCGCTCGTGAACGAGACGACGCGGGGCGGCTCGTCGACGGAGACGAACTTGAGGTTGGTGCGCAGCGCCCGGATGGCCTCGCCGGCCCGGGGATCGAGGTCCACGGCCGCCTCGCCCGTGCGAGTCAGGGACGCGTTCTCTGGAACGGCGCCGATCACGCCGGCGCCGGTGATCTCCTTCACGTCGGCGCGGCTGCGCACCTTCACGTCCAGGAGACGACGGAGCACGGCGATGGCGAGTCCCGCACCCAGTCCGGCCACGACGCCCAAGAGGACGTTGCGCCGGGTGTCAGGGCTCACGGGGGCAGAGGGTACGCGGGCGTCGGACAGCGGCACGACCTCCAACGGGCTGTTCTTGTCCACGTCCGCCGCCACGTCCGCCGTCGCCTGCAGAGCACTGTTCGCGAGCTGCGCGGCGGTCTCGGGATCCGTCGAGGTGGCGGTCACCTTGATCATGCTGGACTCGGGGACGAGCACCGCGGAGAGCGAACCGTCGCCGTCCTGCCCCGTGTCCTGGGCCACGCGTTCACGCACGGCCTCGCTGTTGATCAGGGCGACGTAGGCCTGAGCCCGGCTCTCGGCGGGCAGGTTGCTGGTGATGAGGCTCTGATCTGCAGCCCGCGCGGCGAGGAACCCCTGAGATTCGGACGCGTAGATCCGGGGCTGCAGCGCGGAGTAGCCCCAGCCCAGCAGACCCCCCACGAGGGCGGCCGCCAGCAGCAGGAGGAGGTTGGCGCGCAGCAGGCGGAAGAAGTCGACGATCGTCACGGAGCACCTCGGGGGTCATGGACGGGAATGCGCGGGCCGTCGTGGGCGAGGCACGCGCGGTCCACGGTACCAAGACCCCTCGTGCGGTCTGCCGGGCCCGAGGACGAGGCACGCCACCGCGCTACGCTGAGCCGAGTATCGCCCGGCGTCCATGAAAGGTTCCGCACCATGCGCTCGAGCACGCCCCGTGACCGGACGGCTGCCCGCGCTGTGAGGGCCGTGGTGCCACCCGAGGCCCGGACTGCCAGGCGCCACGCCTCGTTCGGCCTCGTCCCGGACGGTCAGGCCGCGTGGACGCGCTCCCCGTGGAACCCGCTGGTCACGTCGGCCTCACCGCGGCTGTTCGAGGCCGTGCTGGCCATCGGCCTGGTGATGGATGCGTTCACCGCTCCCGGCCTGCCGATCCCGTTCGCGGAGTTCTCCGCCATCCTTCTGCTGCTCCTGGCCTCGTTCCGGCAGCCCCGCCGGGACCTGTCCCACTACGGCGTGCTGGCCCTCGTCGCACTGGCCCTGGTGGCGTATCTCGTCGCGGTGACCGTGCACAACGACCTCGACCCCACGCGTCGCGCCACGAGGATCACGCTCCTGATCCTGCTGATCTACGCCATCGCCAGCGAGCGGATCGACATCAAGGGCGTCCTCTACGGGATGACGGCCGGTGCACTGATCAACGTGCCCCTCTTCTACGCGGGCCTGGCCCCGGACACCTACGGCGGCTACCTCACCGGGTTCCTGGGGGACAAGAACGTCTCCGGCCTCTTCTACGCGCTCCTGCCCGTGCTGCTCGTGGCCACCATGCAGCGCATGGGCCCCAAGCTCCTCGTGCTGGGCGCCGGCTCCGCCCTGACGTTCCTCACCGGCTCGCGGACCTCGATGGCCGGTCTGCTCTGCGCCGTCGTGTGGATCCTCGTGAGCCCCTACCTGGGGCGGGTCCTCCGTATCGCACTCGCGGTCGTCATGGGCTGGTTCGTCAGCTGGGCCGAGGAGAACCTGGCCGACCTCGGCATCTTCGGAGACCGCACCGGCACGGACTGGTTCCGGGCCGAGATCCAGCAGGCGTCCGCGGAGAAGGTGGCCGACACCTCGTTCTTCGGCCAGGGGCTCTCCACCGCCGTCGTCGATCTGGACAACGTGACCATGTTCTTCCACAACTCCTATCTGGGGCTGCTGGTGGAGGGCGGCTGGCCGTTCCTGATCGTGGTGGTGGGCGCCTACCTGTGGCTGTGCCTGCGGCCCTTCGCCCGGACGCACCGATCGCCGTCGCGGGTGGCCGTCGAGGCCGCCGCGGTCATCATCCTGGTCACCTCCCTTCAGCTCGGTGAGGTGTTCATCACGATCTTCGGTGCCATCGTGCTCGGCTGCGGCCTGCTGCTGAGCGCCCAGGAGGACGACGAATCCCACGGCGCGTCTGCGGGTGAGCGGGCTCACCGCCGCAAGCTGGACCGCATCGTGGAGCGGTCCCGGCGTGCAGGCGTCTGAGCCGGCCCGCCGGCGCCGGTGCTATCCTGTCCAGGTTGCCCAGGCGAGGGAGCGCGCGCTCCGTGATCGACGAGGCCGCCGCCGCGCGTCAGCATGCTGACCCGCTGCGGCACTGAAGCCCCCTCCTGGCCGCATCCCGCGCCGCCCCCGGCTGCGCGGCCGAGACCCCCACAGGAGGACGCATCATGTCTGACCAGCTCAAGATCAAGGTCACCCGCCGCACCGACTTCGGCAAGGGTGCCGCCCGCCAGGCCCGCCGCGCCGGCCTGATCCCCGCCGTCGTCTACGGCCACGGCCAGGAGCCCGTGCACCTGCTGCTGCCGGCCCAGGAGACCACCCTGGCCGTCCGCAACCCCAACGCCCTGCTCACCGTCGTGAACGAGGCCGGCGAGGAGCACCTGGTCCTGCCCAAGGACATCCAGCGCCACGCCATCAAGGACACCGTGGACCACCTGGACCTCATCGAGGTCCGCCGCGGCGAGAAGGTCGTCGTCGAGGTCACCGTGCAGGTCGAGGGCGAGGTCGCCCGCGGCAACGAGTACGTGCTGGACTACGTCACCGTGCCGGTCGAGGCCGACGCCACCGACCTGCCCGAGGCCGTCACCATCTCCGTCGAGGGCCGCGAGGCCGGCGACCACGTGTACGCCCCGGACGTGCAGGTCCCCGCCGGCGCCACGCTGCAGCTCGAGGACGACATCGCCATCGCCACCGTCAACGAGGTCCTCGAGCAGGACCTCGGCGACGAGTCCGTGCAGGAGGAGCAGGCCGCCGAGTCTGCCGAGGGCGAGCCCGCCGAGGACGAGTCCGAGGGCTCCGAGGACTGATCACGCCGTGACGACGGGGACCACGCTCATCGTCGGGCTCGGCAATCCCGGGCCCGAGTATGAGCGCACCCGACACAACGTCGGCCAGATGGTGGCGGATGAGCTCGCCTCCCGCATGGGGGTCGGGTTCACCCGCCACCGGGCCGGCGCCGTGGTGGCCACCGGTCGCCTCGGCATCGGGGGGCCGCGGGTCGTGCTCGCGAAGTCCACCGGCTACATGAACGTCTCCGGACGCCCCGTCTCCGCGCTGGCGTCCTTCTACGGGATCGGCCCCGAGGACCTCGTGGTGGTCCACGACGAGCTGGACATCCCGTTCGACACCCTGCGCCTCAAGCGCGGCGGGGGAGAGGGCGGCCACAACGGCCTGAAGTCCATCACCGCCTCGCTTGGCACCAAGGACTACGCCCGCGTGCGCGTCGGCATCGGCCGGCCCCCGGGCCGCATGGACGTGGCCGACTTCGTGCTGCGCCCCTTCGCCAAGCCCGAGCAGGACGTCCTGCCGCTGCACGTGGACCGCGCGGCGGACGCCGTCGAGAAGCTCGTCGCGGACGGGCTCGAGGCCGCCCAGCAGACGTTCCACTGACCTCCTGCCCCCCCGGCGGGGGTGCAACCCCACGCTCAGGGGGCCGGGGTCACGGCGCGGGCCAGGGCATCCGCGATGGTCTCCAATGCGGGATCCAGGGTCTGGATCATCTCCGCGTACCCCTCCACCGGCCCGCGGAACGGGTCCACGACGTCGAGGGGCTGGGAGCTCGACCGGGCGAGGGTCCGGTGGTGGGCCGCTTCCGCCGCGAAGGCGCGCACTCCGCGACCAGCGGGGATCCAGTCCCGCCCGTCCCGCTCGTCCATCGCCCGCACCAGCGCCGCGAGCTCCAGGACGGTGAACACGCGCGAGAAGGCCTGCGGCACCTCCCGCAGCGCGAAGCGCATGTGTTCCTGAGCCGCCGCCAACACGAGATCCGCCTCCGCGACCATGAACGGCTGCAGCGCGGCGGGACGGTGGTCCGCGAGGCCGGCGACGCCGGCCTCGGCGCCGAGTCGCACGAGCGGCGGGGGCACCGTCAGGGCCTGGTTCGGCTGCGAGCCGGCGCTGCCGACCTCCACCCGGCCAGGGGCCAGCATCGCCAGTCGACCCTGGAGGGCCCGGCTCGCATAAGCCGAGCGGCACACGTTGCCGGTGCACACGACGAGCACGGCGTCCGGCGAAGGGAGGGCCCGGCGCCCTCGCCGGGCAGGCGGGGCCGGGCTCGTCGGGACCGGGCGACGGGAGAACGAGATCAACTGCGCGCGGCTCCGCCGTCACGCTCGAGCCACGAGGACAGCGCCCGGGCCTGACGATCGACGACCTTGCCGACCATCGGCTCGGCCTTCGCCGCGAGCTTCGAGCCCACCAGCGGGATCCGGCAGACGAGGGTGCCGTCCACGGAGAACTGGGAACCCTCGCCGGCGGCGGTCAGGCGGAGGGCGCCATCCGCCGTCGCCTTCGCGGCGGGCACGGTGATGGTGGTGGTGCCTGCGCGGGAGCCGTCCGCGGCGGGCGCGTCCCAGCGCTCCACCTGCTCCACCTGAAGGGCGGAGCCGATGAGCTTGCGGGCCATGTCCGGGACACGGTCCGGGATGCGGTCCGCGGGCAGCGAGCGCACGGCGGTGACGGTCATCGCGCCTTCCGGGGAGCCTTCGACGGAGAACGAGACCAGCGAGCCGCCGAAGGACTCGACCACGGAACGGTGGAAGTCCTCGGACGCCAAAGCGGCCGCCACGGCCGCCGGCGGGTGCGGGATGGACTGCTGAGCGGAAAAGGCCACGGTGTCTCCTCGGGGTCAAGTCGGGCCGCGCCCGGCGGGCCGTGAGGGGGCCGGTACCGGTTCGCCGACGGCGATGGGCGTCCACCCCTCACCTTATATGCTGGCCTCCGCGGCCCGGGCCCCGTGCACGGCGCCGGGACCGGCCGCGTGACCCCTCGTGAACCCCCTGGAAGGTGTGTCCGCCATGTCGGCACTCTGGGCTGTGGCCCTCATCATGCTCCTGAGCGGGGCGGCGAAACTCCGTTCCGGCGAGGACGTTCAGGCCACGTTCACCCGACTCCGGGTGCCCCGCCCGTTCACGGCCCCCGCCCTGGCGCACGCGTTCCCCTGGCTCGAGCTGCTGCTCGCCGCCGCCCTCCTGCAGCCCTTCACCCTGCTGCGTCCCGTCGTCGGTCTGGTGGCCGTGGCCCTCTTCGCCGCCTTCCTCGCACTCGTGGTCCGGGCCCAGGACGACGGCGTCTCGTGCGGCTGCTTCGGTGAGGCCTCGGCCGCCCCGATCTCCCGCACCACGGTGGTCCGCAACGTCGTCTTCCTGACTCTGGCCGTCCTGGCCCTGGCCGAGGGGATCGTCTCGTTGGCGGTGCACGGCCCGGGCCTGGCCCGGCAGCCGCTCACCGCCTTCGGCGCCGGGGCGTGGGCGTGGGCCCTGCTCGTGTCCGTGCTGCTCGCGATCGCCGCGTTCCTGGCCGGCCGTGAGTCCGTCCCGGCCACACCCGAGGCCGTCTCGGAGACGCACCCGGCCGATGTCGCCTCGGCGACGCCCGGGGCCCCGGCCGCCGTCGACCCGGCCGACGGCGCCGAGCCCGAACGCCACCCGTTCCCGGACGCCGTCGTGGTCGCGGACGGCGAGTACACCGGTCTGCACCGACTGGTCGCGGACGGGGCCGTGGTGGCCCTGCGCCTGTCCACCGGGTGCGGCTCCTGCGTCCGGGTGATCGAGCGGCTGGACGAGTTCAAGGACGCGCTCGGGCCGGTCCGGCTGCGGGTCCTCATGCCCCAGCACGCCCCCGGCGCCGAGGAGACGATCCGCACCGGCGCCGTCGACGCGTCGCTCGTGCTCGCCGACCCGGCCGGTGCCGCTGCGCAGGCCCTCGGCCTGCACTCGTTCCCCACCGCGGTGCTGCTCGGCACAGACCGGCTCACCGCCGGCGGCCCGGTGGGCGGCGCCGACGACGTCCTCACCTTCCTTGAAGAGATTCGGGAGATCATGACCACCGAACTGCCCGCCGCCACGGACGGCTCCACCGCCACCCCGGAGGCCCGCGCATGAGCGCTGCCGGGACCGCCCCCGTCCTCGCCGGACTCCTGCCGCTGCTGGGCGGCGAGCGCGCGTTCGAGGCCGCCGTCGCCTCCGCCGCCCGCCCCCTGGACGCGCGCGGCACGGAGCTGGAGATCGGCCTGCCCGACGGCGCCCGCGCCCCGCTCTTCGCCCTCCTCGCCGACGCGCTGGGCACGGCTCACGCCGCCGACGCGGCCGTGCTGGTGGTCACCGCCACCACGCGCGAGGCCGAGGACCTCATGGCCGACCTCGCCGCGTGGATGCCCGCGGGCTCCGCCGCCCTGTTCCCCTCGTGGGAGACCCTGCCTCACGAGCGGCTCTCCCCGCGCTCGGACACCGTGGGCGCCCGGCTGGCCGTCCTGCGCCGCCTGGCCCACCCGGAGGCGGAGGGGCAGTCGCCGCTGCGCGTCGTCGTCGCCCCCGTGCGCGCCGTGCTCCAGCCGCTCGTGGCCGGCCTCGGGGACCTGGCCCCCGTGAGCCTGCGCGTGGGGCAGGAGGCGGACTTCGAGGAGACCGTGGCCGCGCTCGCGGACGCCGCCTACGCCCGCGTGGACATGGTGTCCCGGCGCGGGGAGTTCGCGGTGCGCGGCGGGCTGATCGACGTGTTCCCGCCGACGGCGGACCACCCGCTGCGCGTGGAGTTCTTCGGGGACGAGGTGGAGCAGATGCGCTTCTTCTCCGTGGCCGACCAGCGCTCCCTCCAGGACACGTCCGGCGACGGCACCGGCCACCCCACCGAGCTGCACGCCCCGCCGTGCCGCGAGCTGCTGATCACGGACCACGTGCGCGCCACGGCCCGCGAGCTGCAGGCGCGCCTGCCGGGGGCGGCGGACATGCTCGAGCGGATCGCCGAGGGCGTGGCCGTGGAGGGCATGGAGTCCCTCTCCCCGCTGCTGGCCGAGGCCATGACCTCCGTGCCGGCCCAGCTGCCGGAGGGCTCGCTCACCGTGCTCGTGGAGCCCGAGCGCATCCGCGGACGTGCGGACGACCTGCTGGCCACCAACGAGGAGTTCCTCCACGCCGCGTGGGCCGGCGCCGCCCAGGGCGCCGCCGCTCCCGTGGACCTGGCCGAGCTCGACCAGTCCGCCGCCGGCGGCTTCCTCTCCGTGGCCGAGCTGCGCGAGGAGTCGCTGACCCGGCGCCAGGGGTTCTGGTCCACCACCGCCCTCTCCTCGGACGAGGAGCTGCTGCCGGACGCTGGCACCCTGCGCTCCTCACTCGGCGTGCCGAAGACCTTCGCGGGGGACATGGCCGCCATGGTGGCCCACACGCGCACGCGCCTCGCCGAGGGCTGGCACGCCGTGCTGCTCACGGACGGCCCGGGCTCGGCCCGCCGGGTCGCCGAGCTGCACGCCGACGCCGGGCTCACCGCGTCGGTGGTGACCGGTCCCGTGCCCGCCGTGCCCGCGGCGGGCCAGGTCACGGTGGCCGCGGCCGCCGTCGGGACGGGCTTCACGGTGCCCGAGGCCAAGCTGGCCCTGATCACCGAGCAGGACCTGTTCGGCCGCCACCGCACGCAGGGCACGCGCGCCGCGGGTGCGCCGCTGGCCCGCAAGCGGCGCAACGCCGTGGACCCGCTGACCCTGCAGCCCGGCGACCACGTGGTGCACTCCCAGCACGGGATCGCCCGCTTCGTGGAGCTGCAGCGCCGCAAGGTGACCGGCGGGCCGCGCACCGCGCCGGGGGCCGAGGAGTCCTACCGCGAGTACCTGGTGCTGGAGTACGCCTCCTCCAAGCGGGGTGCGCCGGGGGACCGGCTGTTCGTGCCCACGGACCAGCTGGACCTCATCACCGCCTACGTGGGCGGCGAGGCGCCGGCGCTGTCCAAGATGGGCGGCTCGGACTGGGCGCAGACGAAGTCCAAGGCCAAGCGGGCCACCAAGGAGATCGCGGGCGAGCTGATCCGCCTCTACTCCGCGCGCATGGCCTCGCGCGGGCACGCCTTCGGCCCGGACACCCCGTGGCAGGGCGAGCTGGAGGAGGCGTTCCCGTTCATCGAGACGCCGGACCAGCTGACCACCATCGAGGAGGTCAAGAAGGACATGGAGGCCGAGGTGCCCATGGACCGCCTGGTCTCCGGCGACGTCGGCTTCGGCAAGACCGAGGTGGCCGTGCGCGCCGCGTTCAAGGCGGTGCAGGACGGCAAGCAGGTGGCCGTGCTGGTGCCCACCACGCTGCTGGCCCGCCAGCACCACGAGACGTTCACGGACCGCTTCGCCGGCTTCCCCGTGCAGGTGGCCGCGCTCTCCCGCTTCCAGACCGCCAAGGAGTCCAAGGAGGTGCTGGCCGGGCTGGCCTCCGGTGAGGTGGACGTGGTGATCGGCACGCACCGCCTGCTCTCGGACCAGGTGCAGTTCAAGGACCTGGGCCTCGTGATCGTGGACGAGGAGCAGCGCTTCGGCGTGGAGCACAAGGAGGCGCTCAAGAAGATGCGCACCAATGTGGACGTGCTGGCCATGTCCGCCACGCCCATCCCGCGCACCCTCGAGATGTCCCTGACGGGCATCCGTGAGACCTCCACGCTGGCCACCGCCCCGGAGGAGCGGCACCCCGTGCTCACCTCCGTGGGCCCGTACACGGACCAGCAGGTCACCGCGGCCATCCGCCGCGAGCTCATGCGCGAGGGCCAGGTGTTCTACGTGCACAACCGCGTCACCACGATCGACAAGGTGGCCAAGCGGATCGCGGACCTCGTGCCAGAGGCGCGGATCGCCGTCGCCCACGGCAAGATGACCGAGTCCCGCCTCGAGCAGATCATGGTGGACTTCTGGGAGCGGAAGTTCGACGTGCTCGTCTCCACGACGATCATCGAGACCGGCCTGGACATCGCCAACGCCAACACCCTGATCGTGGAGGACGCGCACCGCTACGGCCTGAGCCAGCTGCACCAGCTGCGCGGCCGTGTGGGCCGCGGGCGCGAGCGCGCCTACGCCTACTTCCTCTACGACCCGCAGAAGCCCCTCGGCGAGGTGGCCCTCGAGCGGCTCAAGGCCGTGGCCCTGCACAACGAGCTCGGCGCCGGCATGCAGTTGGCCATGAAGGACCTCGAGATCCGCGGCGCCGGCAACCTGCTGGGCGGCGAGCAGTCCGGGCACATCGCCGGCTTGGGGTTCGACCTCTACCTGCGCATGGTGGGCGAGGCCGTGGCCGACTTCAAGGGCGAGGAGGACACCACGCCCGCCGAGGTGAAGGTGGAGCTGCCCGTCAACGCGCACCTGCCGCACGACTACGTGCCGGGGGAGCGGCTGCGCCTCGAGATGTACCGGGCGCTGGCCAAGGCCAACGACGACGCCGCGATCGACGCCGTGGTGGAGGAGATGAAGGACCGCTACGGCGAGCCGCCGGAGCCGGTGGAGGCGCTCGTCGCCGTCGCCCGGTTCCGCAACCGTGCCCGGGCCGCGGGCGTCACGGAGGTGATGCTGCTGGGGCAGAACGTGAAGTTCGGTCCGCTCGGGGACTTGCCCGAGTCGCGGCAGATGCGCCTGATGCGCATGTACAAGGGGGCGCAGGTGAAGCCGGGCATCAACGCCGTGCTCATCCCGCGGCCCAAGACCAAGCCGGTCATGGGCCAGGACCTCGTGGACGCCCCGCTGCTGGAATGGGCGGACCAGGTGGTCAGCGCGGTGTTCGCGCCGGAGGGCGCCGCGGGCTGAGGCGCGGCCGGACGGGGCGGCTGCGGGCTCAGCCCCGGGCTCAGGCCCGGGCGACCACGCCGTGCTGCTCGAGCAGGGCGAGGAAGGCGGAGACGTCCGCGGCGATCGACTCGGCGGCCATGCCGGCGGCGCGGGCGACCTCGGCTACGAGGTCTTCCTCCGTCCACGGGGTGAGCGGGGGAGCGGCGATGTCCTCCGCCGGGGTGCGGCCCTCGACGAGGACCTCCCACACGAGCGAACCCGTGGCGCTGAGGCGCAGCGGGATGCCCTCGGCCATGCCCATCACGACGGCGTCGTCGTCCGCCGTGCGCGTCCACGCGGTGTCTGGGTCCACGCGCCACGTGGCGGGGGCGGCGGCGGTCGCGGTGTCAGCGGGTCGGAGCTGCTCAGCGGCCACGGGACACGGCCTTCTCTCGGATCCATCCGACCAGGGCGCCCGCGCGGTGGGCCTGCTCGCGGAGGATGTCCGCGCGCGTCGGCGGGCGACCGAGCCGCATCTGGAGGTGGGGCCGGTTCACGGGGAGGGTGTGCAGCACGAGCGCGGCCCGCTCGCGGGTGGACTCGGCCGCGCGCCAGCGCGTGGTGAACAGCTGCATGCCGCTCTCCTGGGAACGGAGCGCGGTGAAGAGGGTGAGGTCGTGTTCGTCCATGCCGACGGCGTCCTCGTCCGTGGCCACGTGCCACGCGGCCGTCGCGTCGAGCACTCGAGCCTGCTCCCGCAGTTCGCGCCATTCCTGCTGCGAGAGAGTGGTCTGGAGATGGCTGACGTCGGACAGGCCTCGGCTGGGATCCCGAGCCGCGTGCACCACCACCACGAGGCGCTGGTGGCGAATGCTGGGTACGGGGACCGCGCTGCCCGCGATCACCCGGGATTCACGCTCGGCCCAGAGCCGCTCGAAGGCCCGGGACGGCGAAGATCCCAGCCCGGGGAAGTGGCGGTGGACGTCCACGTAGCCCAGGTGGTCGTGCCAGAGGGTGGCTGCATGTTCGAAGATCGACCCCTCCGAGAAGTCCGTCACCTGCGTCCAGCCGTGAGAGGTGAGAAGGGCGACGGCGTGGGGGGCGTCGTCCGGGTGGACGAGGAGGTCGACGTCCGAGCTGGACCGGTTCGAGCGGTAGACCCCCGGGGACATGGCGTAGCCCTTGACGTGCAGCCCACGGAGCGCATTCGTGTCGAGGAGGTGTCCGATGCGCGCATGCGCCAGATGGACGCGCGCCCGCAGCTCGAGGGCTGGCGCGGCCTCGCTCGCGAGAGAGGGGGAGGAGGCGCCGGTCATGGCGCCCAGCCTATCGCGGTCCTCTGTGGGGCGCGGCCTTCCGCGGGAGGGGGCGAGCGGGCCGATGTCACCGAAGTTTCACCCACCATTCGCCCTGCCGGGTCGCCGCCTGTGCAGGAGCGTCTAGACTCTGTGAAGGATCCCCATAGCCGATCCACATGAACGGCGGCCCTGGGTCTCCTTCGGCCGATCGTATCCGCGCGCGGTGGCCAGCCTCTCTCTTGCATCGAATGACTGGAGTCCTCATGACCACCCCGCCGATCTCCCGCCGCACCGTGACCGCCGGCCTGGCCTGGTCCGTGCCCGCCGTGGCCGCCGTGTCCGCCGCCCCCGCCTTCGCCATCTCCCCCACCTGCGTCACCGGCACCACCGGTGCCGCCGTCAAGTTCCCGGGCGGCAGCACCCTCATCAAGCAGGGCTACGGCTTCCCCATCACGGTCACCAACCCCACCCGCAGCGCCCTGCGCGTCTCCCCGCCCACCTTCACCATCGACTTCGACAACAAGGACGATGCCACGGGCCGCGTGGAGCTCTACAGCGCGGACCCCTGCCAGGGCGGCGTGCTGCTCGGCACGGGCGACGACGCGCTGGTCATCCAGCCGGGCGACACCGCGTCCTACTTCCTGGTGGTCAGGGAGACCGGCGACTCCGCGAACAGCAGCGGCTGCATCACGGCCTCGGTCGACGTCGCGCTCGTCCAGGACCAGGCCCCCGTCGAGAACCTGTGCGCCGACTACACCTTCGAGAAGGTCTGCTTCTCGGCCACCCCGCCGACCGCCACCTGCTGACCTGAGGGGCGTGCGCCCCGCCGGATCCTCTGAAGGGCCCCCGCCGATCCGGCCGGGGCCCTTCTGCTGTCCGCGCGGCTCAGCGCGCGGTGTCGGGCTGCGGCGCGTCCTCCCGTGCGTGTGAGCCCGCTCCGGAGTGCGAGCCCGCATCGGGAAGGCCCTTGCCCTGCTCCTGGGCCGCGGCGCGGGCGGCGCGTCGCCCGGACCCGGCCAGCAGCCCGGCCTGGTGAGGAGCCTGGTAGTAGGCGTCGTACGCGTCGCCCTGGGCGGCGTAGCCACCGCCGTAGTAGTCCGAGCCCACGCCCGAGGCGGGGGTGCCGTTGAGCACCACGCCGAGTACGCGGGCGTTGACGCCGGCCAGCATGTCCCGGGCCACCTGGAGGTGCTCCTTGCGGGTCTTGCCGTGGCGCACCACGAGCACGGTGCCGTCCACGGCGCTGGCCAGCAGGGTGGAGTCGGTCACCGGGAGCACCGGCGGGGCGTCCACGAGGACCATGTGGGTCTCCGCCAGGGCCGCCAGGAGCTGACGCATGCGCTCGGAGCCGAGCTGCTCGGAGGGGTTCGGGGGCCTGCGGCCGGAGGGGAGGAGGAGGAGGCCGTCCTCGCCCACAGGGTGGAGCACGTCCTGGAGCTCCACGTCCCCGTTGAGCACCTCGGACAGGCCCACGCGGCCGTCCACGCCGAACTGGGAGGCCTGGCGCGGACGCCGCAGGTCTGCGTCGATGAGGATCACCGGGGTGCCGGCGGCGGCGATGGTCAGGGCGAGGTTGCCGATCACGGCGGACTTGCCCTCGCCCGGGTTCGAGCTGGTGAAGGCCACGGTGCGCGGCGGATCGTCCACCGCGGCGAAGCGCAGGTTGGTGCGCAGCTGGCGGATCGCCTCCGCGGCCCGCGGCGAGGGGGCCTCAAGGCGGGCCGTGCGCTCGGCCTTCATCGTCTTGTCCTGCGGGATCGCCCCGAGCAGCCCGGCCCCGGCGCCCGCCTGGGCGTCCGTGGTGGTGCGGACGTTCACGTCGAGGAGGCGGCGGAGGAAGGCGATGAGCAGGCCGATGAGTCCGCCGATCGCGAGACCGTAGAGGACGTTGCGGGGGTGGTCCGGGCTCGACGGTGCGGTGGGCGCGAGAGCATCCTCCATCGCCGTGACCTGGACGTCGGACGTGGGGTCGAGGTTGTTGGCCACGTCCGCCGTGGCGACGAGGGCCGCATTGGCGAGGTCGGCGGCCCCGTGCGCGCTCGGGGAGGTCGCTGAGACCTCGATCAGGTTGGACCCCTCCACGACGGCCGCCTGGAGGTGGCCTCCCCGGGTGTCCAGTCCCTCGGTCTGGGCGATCTGGTCCCGCACCGTGCGGCTGTTGATCAGCGGGATGTAGGACTGCGCCCGCGTCTGCGCCGTCTCCGTGCCCGAGATGCTCGCCTCGCCCTGCACGGTGACGAAGCCCGTGGACGTCGACGTGTAGAGGGTGGGCTGGAGCAGCGAGTACAGGAGGCCGGCGGCGGCCCCCAGAGCCAGGCAGGCCAGGAGCACGAGGCGGTTGGCACGCAGGACGCGAAGGAAGTCGAGGATGTTCATGGGGCCCCTGATCAGAGTGACGTCGACTCAGTGAACTCTAACAAGACGGACAGGCTTCTCCTGGCGCTCGACTAGGCTGACGTCCGGCGCCGGAGGGCGCTTCGAGGCGAGGTCGAGGAGGCACGCATGGCGGCGCGGCACCGTGAGGGGGGACTGGTTCCTGCGGACCCCCGGCTCCAGGAGGTCTACGCGGCCCGTGCCGAGCAGGCGCGGCGGACGGCCCGCGGCACCTCGGCCTGGACGAAGGACGACGACGCACCCCGGCTGTCCCGCGGCCCGCTCCGGATCCCCGAGCTGATTCTGGGCTTCGGGCTCGCCCTGGAGGCCTTCTCCGTCTCCGCGGGCGGCGTGCGCCTGCCCCTCAGTGAGCTGGCGATGATGGGTCTCCTCCTGCTCGCCCTGTGCCGCCGCGCCACCCGCGACGTCTCCGACCTCGGCGTCCTGGCCCTGGCCGTCTCCGCGGTGGGCGTCTTCCTCGCCGTCGTGTCCGTGGCCCACGGCATCCCGGATCTCGAATGGATCCGCCGACTGGTGCGCCTCGGGGCCTTGGCCGCGCTCATCGGGTGCATCGCCGGGCGTCGCCTGGACCTGCGCTCGGTGCTGTGCGGACTGCTGGCCGCTCTGGCGGTCAACGTGCCCCTGTTCTACGCCGGGCTCGTCCCGGCACCCTACGGCTCCTATCTCACCGGGTTCCTGGGGGACAAGAACGTGGCGGGCCTCTCCTACGCCGCGGTGCCCGTCCTTGCTCTGGCCTTCGTCCGCTCGCCGCAGCGGAAGGCGTGGCTGATGGCGGCGGCCGCCGCCTGTGTGCTCCTCACCGGCTCCCGCACATCCCTGGCCGGCCTGGCCTGCGCCCTGGCGTGGGTGGTGCTGACCCCGCGCATGGGTCCCGTCTTCCGGGTGGCCCTGCTGGGCGCCATGGCCTGGCTGGTCACCTTCGCGGAGAAGAACCTGGCGCAGCTGAGCGTGTTCGGCGACCGCACAGGCACGGACCGGCTCCGGGGGTGGATCCAGGAGGCCACTGCCGTCAAGGCGGCCGAGACCCCCTGGCACGGCCGCGGTCTCACCGAGGCCCATGTGGACATCGGGGACGCCGTGTGGTATTACCACAACTCCTACGCGGGCCTCTTCACGGAGGGCGGCTACGTGCTCCTCATCGGGGTGCTGGGTGCCTACGTCGTCCTCGGGCTCCGGCTGTTCACCGTGCGGCTGCGCACCCCCTCCCGCGTGGCGGTCGAGGCGGCGACAGCGGTCATGTTCGTCACCGCGGCTCAGCTCGGCGAGGTCTTCCTGACCACCACGGGGATGCTCATCCTCGCCACGGGGGTCACTCTGGCCCTTGAGGAGAAGGGCGCCCCGCTCGAGACCGAGGTCACCGAGAGGGAGCGCGCGCGCATCCTCCGCGAGGCCCGCACCCGCTGGGGCTGACGGCTCAGCCATCCACCGAGCGGGCCACGGCCCGGGCGATGCCCTCGAGCGCAGGGTCGAGGACCCGCGCCATGGCCACGTAGCCCTGCACCGGTCCGCGGAACGGGTCGGGCAGGTCCCAGGCCTCCGCCCCGGCCAGCCTCGGCCGCCCGGCCGCCATCGCCGCCGTGAGCTCCCGCACGCCGCCCTCCGCTGCCACACCGCCCTCGGCCAGCCGCCCCGCCTCGAGCAGCGTGAAGGCCCGGCGCACTGCGCCCGGGTCCTCCCGCAGCACCGCGTCGAGGTGGCCCTGCGTCGCGGCGAGCACCAGGTCCTGGCCCGCGAGCGTGCGAGCGGTGAGCTGCCGCGGTCGGTGTGCCGCCAGGGCCTTCCGCACCTGCGCAGCGGGGGCGAGCTCCAGGATCGGCTCCGGCACGGCCAGGGCCTGGTTCGGCCCGGTGCCCACGCTCGTCACCACGGCCCGCCCCGGGCCCAGCAGCTCGTCCAGCCGGTGCTGCAGCACGTGCTGCGCGTAGGCGGAGCGGCAGATGTTGCCCGTGCACACCGTGAGGATGCGGACGGGGGCGTCGCCGTCGTCGGCCCGGCCTGCCGCGGGGGTCGCGGCGAAGGGGGAGCGGATGGGCGGGCGGCTGGTCCAGCTCACGGGGTGGTCCTCTCGGGGCCGAGGTGGTGGGTCAAGGCGCCACCCTGGCCCTCAGACGGCCGGAGGGCGCCCACCCGAGTGCTGCGGGTGGACGCCCTCCGGGGTGCGCGGATCATGTCCGCGCGGAGTGCTCGATCCGATCCGGCGGGATCAGTGGCGGCGGTCGGCGCCGTGCGAGCCGGCGGCGTGCTGCGAGCCGGCGGCCTGCTGGGTGGCGGCGGGGCGTACGGTGGTGGTGCGCGCGGCCGAGGTGTGCACCGCGGTGGCCGGCTGGGCGGCCAGGGGCTGCGCGCCGTGGATGGCGTTGGTGTGCAGGGTGTCCCCGCGGCCCAGGATGCCCTGGGGGATGATGAAGGTGAGCACGGCGAGCGCCAGGGCGATGAGGCCCGGGATCCAGGCGTTGTCGAGCGACCAGAAGCTCATGGCGTACAGCGAGCCGAGGAACGCAGCGAAGCAGATCACGAAGAAGATCAGGGAGCCGCCCACGCCGCCCGCGTTCGAGTGGTCGATGGCCTTGCCGTTGCGGATCACGTCATAGCTCCTTCAGCTGCTGGTCCGTCCCCCGGGTGTGCGGAGGTTCAGTCGTCCCCCAGGATAGCAAGCGCGGAGCTCGCGCCGATGCGGCTGGCCCCCGCCGCGATCATGGCCAGCGCGTCCGCACGGGAGCGCACGCCGCCGGAGGCCTTCACCCCGATGTCCGGACCCACGGTGCGGCGCATCAGGGCGACGTGCTCGGCGGTGGCGCCGGCCGTGGAGAAGCCCGTGGAGGTCTTGACGAAGTCCGCACCGGCCTCGGCGGCGGCCTCGCACGCGAGCACGATCGCGGCCTCGTCCAGCAGGGCGGTCTCCACGATCACCTTGAGGAGCGCGCCGCCCTCGCCTGCCGGGCCCTGGGCGTGCGCGGCGTCCGCCACGGCGCGGATGTCCTGCACCAGGCGCTCGCGGTCACCGGCATGCGCGGCCGCGACGTCGATCACCATGTCCACCTCGTCCGCGCCGTCGGCGATGGCCTGGACGGCCTCGAACGCCTTGGCGGCGGACGACGTGGCGCCCAGTGGGAAGCCGATGACGGTGCAGGTCAGCACGTCGGAGCCCTCGAGCGCGGCGTGCACGCGGGGCACCCACACCGGGTTCACGCAGACGCTCTTGACGCCGGCCTCGCGGGCCTCGGCGACGAGGCGGTCGATGTCCTCGGCGGACGTCTCAGGCTTGAGGGCGGTGGCGTCGATGTACTGGGCCAGCTCGGCGGTGGACAGCTGCGGGAGCGCGGTGTCGGTCATGCGGGCCAGCCTATCCGGGGCGCATGACCGACGCCCGCCGCGGAGGCAGGCAGACTCGCCGCTTCACTTTCTGGAAGCGGCGAGTCTGCCTGCCTTGGGGGCGTGGGGGTGCGGGGGTGCGGGGGCGTGGGGGTGCGGGGGTGCGGGGATGTGGGGGCGTGGGGGCGTGGGGGCGTGGGGGGTGTGGGGGCGTGGGGGTGCGGGGATGTGGGGGTGCGGGGATGTGGGGGCGTGGGGGTGGAGGCGAGGGGCCTCCTCATCCCCCGACGAGCGCCGCCACCTGCGACCGCAGCCGCTCGAGCCGCTCAGCCGCCGCGTCCGGGTCCGCGTCCCGCGTGCCGAGGTAGCACTTGAGCTTGGGCTCCGTGCCGGAGGGGCGGATGAGCACGCGCGTGCCCGAGTCGGTGGCGAACAGCAGCGCGTCGGTGGGGGGCAGGCCCGCGCCGCCCTCGGCCAGGTCCCGGCTCACGGTCACCGGCTCGCCCGCGAGCTCGGCGGGGCCCCGCTCGCGCAGCGCGGCCATCGTCGCCCCGATGATCGACAGGTCCTGCACCCGCACGGACACCTGCGCGGCCGGCATCGCGCCGGTCACCGCGTCGACGGCGGTCAGCGCGTCGGCCAGCGTGCGCCCGGAGGCCGAGAGGTCGGCGGCCAGCTCGCACGCCAGCAGCGCGGCGGTGATGCCGTCCTTGTCCCGCACGAGGTCCGGGGCCACGCAGTAGCCGAGCGCCTCCTCGTAGCCGTAGCCCAGCTCGGGGGCGCGCGAGATCCACTTGAACCCGGTGAGCGTCACGTGATGCGCCACCCCCTCGGCCTCGGCGAGGACGGCCAGCTGCGGCGCGGAGACCACGGAGTTCGCGGCGCTGCGCCCCGTGGCCCGGAGCTGCGACATGAGGTGGGCCCCCAGCAGCGTCCCGACGGCGTCGCCGGAGAGCATCCGCCATGTCCGAGCGCCGGCGCCGTCGGTGACCCGCACACCGAGCGCGAGGCGGTCCGCGTCCGGGTCGTTGGCGATCACGAGGTCCGCGTCCCGCTCCGCCGCGAGGGCGAGCGCGAGGTCCATGGCGCCCGGCTCCTCCGGATTGGGGAAGGCCACCGTGGGGAAGGCGGGGTCCGGCTGCGCCTGCTCCGGCACCACCTCGACGTCGGCGAAGCCCGCCTCGGCGAGCAGCTCGGGGAGCACGGCCCCGCCCACGCCGTGCATCGGCGTGTAGACCACGCGCAGGGCGCGGTGGGGGAAGCGGTCCGGGTCCAGCAGGCCGAGCGCGGCCTCCCGGTAGGCCTCGAGCAGCTCCGGCCCGGCCAGCTCCCAGCCGTCCGCGGCGAGGGCGATGTCCGCGGGCCAGGCCTCGTGGTCGATCAGCGCGGCGATCTGCGCGTCCGCCGGGGAGACCAGCTGGGCGCCGCGCCCGGCGGCGTCCGTCATGCGTCCGCCGAGGTACACCTTGTAGCCGTTGTCCGCGGGCGGGTTGTGGCTCGCGGTGACCATCACGCCGGCGTCGGCGTTGAGGTGGCGGACGGCGAAGGCGAGCACCGGCGTGGGCAGCGCCGAGGGCAGCAGGATCACCTGCGCGCCGGCCGCCGTGAGCACCGCCGCCGTGTCCTGCGCGAAGGCGGCCGAGCCGCGTCGCGCGTCGTAGCCCACCACCGCGAGCGGGGCCGGGGCATCCGCCCCGAGCACCTGCCAGAGATGCGCGCCGAGCGCGGCCGCGGTGCGGCGCACCACGATCCTGTTCATGCGCGACTCGCCGGGGCCCTCCTCGGCGCGCAGCCCGGCCGTGCCGAACGCGAGCGGGCCGGAGAACCGGGAGGCCAGGGAGGCCCGGGCGGCGTCGGCCTCCGGACCGGTGCCCTCGGCGGCGTCCAGCTCGGCCCGCAGGATCTCTCGGTGCACGGGCTCCGGGTCCTCCACGGACCAGCGCTCGGCGAGGGCGACGACGCGGGGGTCCAGGGCGCTCATCAGATCCGCCCCACGATCTCGGCGAGCAGGCGCGAGATGCGCGGCCCGGCGGCACGGCCGGCCTCCACCACCTCGGCATGCGAGAGCGGCGTCTCGGAGATCCCGGCGCCCGGGTTGGTCACGAGCGAGATGCCGAACACCTCGAGGCCGGCGTGGCGGGCCGCGATGGCGTCGAGTGCCGTGGACATGCCCACGAGGTCCCCGCCGAGCGTGCGGGCCATGCGCACCTCCGCGGGCGTCTCGTACTGCGGGCCGGAGAACTGCACGTACACGCCCTCGGTGAGGGAGGGGTCCACCTCGCGGGCGATCGCGCGGATGCGCGGGGAGTAGAGGTCCGTGAGGTCCACGAACGTGGCGCCCACCAGAGGCGTGGCGCCCGTGAGGTTGATGTGGTCCGAGATCACCACGGGCGTGCCCGGGGCGATCGCCGGATCCAGCCCGCCGCACCCGTTCGTCAGCACGACGACGGACGCGCCCGCCGCGGCCGCCGTGCGGACGGTGTGGGCCACGTCCTGCGCGCTGCGGGACTCGTAGAAGTGGGTGCGCGAGCCGAAGACCAGGGCGTGCGTGCCGTCCGGCAGGCGCACGGAGCGGATCACGGCGCTGTGGCCCGGCACCTGCGGGGCGTGGAAGCCCGGCACGTCGGCCAGCGGCACGGCCGCCACCTCCTCGCCCAGCAGCGCGCCCGTGCCGCCCCAGCCCGAGCCCAGCACGACGGCGATGCGGTGCTCCGGCACGCCCGTCGCCTCGGCGATGGCCGCGGCGGCCTGCCGAGCCTCGGCGAAGCCGGGGTGGTCGCCGACGAGCCGGGACTCGCCGGCGACCCCGGGGGCGCCGGTCGTGGAGTCGGGTGCGGCCGGGGCGGGGGAGGAGGTCTGCTCGTTCACGCCGCCAGTCTAGGTGTACCCGGTCAGGACGTTGGTGGCACGAGGGAGCTTGAACAAAGGAGAACCTCCGGGTGGGATGTGGCTTGTCTAAGGCCCACATCACAAACCCAGAGGTTCTCATGTCCCACGGTAGCGCCCGCCTGACCGTTCACGGCCGTCGACTCATCGTCCAACGCCACCAAGCCGGATGGGCTCAAGCCCACATCGCCGCCGCGATGGGGGTCTCACGAAAATGCGTGAA